>JADCHE010000035.1 GCA_020248665.1 Burkholderiales bacterium
GACCCGACGAGTCGGCGCCCGGCGCGCCGCGCGTGTCGGGCCGGGACGGCGAGTCGCCGTGGATGCGCCTGTGGCGCAATGCGCGGGCCGCGCTGGGCTGAACCCCGGGCGGAACGCAGGAGACGAAGCGATGCGCGTGCTCGTGATCGAGGACGATCCGGTGATCGGCGCCAACGTGTGCGACTACCTGCAGACCGTCGGCATGGACACCCGCTACGCGCCCGACGGCATCGTCGGCATGACCCTCGCCGAGCGCGAGCGGCCCGACGTCGTCGTGCTGGACCTGAACCTTCCCGGCATCGACGGCATCGACTGGTGCCGCCGCCTGAGGGCCGGGGCGCTCGGCGGCACGCCGGTGCTGATGCTGACCGCGCGCGACTCGATCGACAGCAAGCGCGCGGGCTTCGCGGCCGGTGCCGACGACTACCTGGTCAAGCCGTTCCTGCTCGACGAGCTCGCGATGCGGCTGCGCGCGCTCGCCCGGCGCGCGACCGGGCGAGCGACGCCGGTGCAGGCGATCGGCGCGCTGCGGCTCGAGCGAGACGCGCGGCGGGTGCGCGTCGGCGACGTCCTGGTGCGCCTGACGCCGCGCTCGTTCCAGCTCGTGGACCTCCTGATGAGCGCGCCCGAGCGCGTGTTCTCGCGGGCAGACCTGGAGCGCGAGATCTGGGGCGACGACCCGCCGGGTGCCGACGCGCTGCGCGCGCTGGTCGCGCAGACCCGCCGCGCGTTCGCCGACGCCGGGGTCGACCCGATCGAGAACCTGCACGGCCATGGTTACCGGATCCGGCCACCCGACCCGGTCGCTTAGGCGACGGCTGACCGTCGGGATCACGGTCGCAGCGGCCCTCGCGGCCTTCGCCGAGGCGGTGCTGCTGCACGTGGTCTGGTACGGCTACGAGCAGCGCCTCATCCACCGCGTGGTGCTCGACGAGCTGCGGCGCAGCCTGCAGATCCACGAGCGCGAACCGCAGCTCGCCTATCCGAACACCGGCGACCTGAGGCTGTACGTCGCGTCCGACGACCCGGCCGCGCCCGGCGATCCGCTGCCCGCCCACCTCGAGCCGCTTCGCGGCATCGCGGCGCCGCGCGAGCAGGACGGCGCGCTGCGCGAGGTGCGCGACAGCGACGGCATCGAATACCACGTCGGCATCGCGCACCGTGGCCTGCAGACGTTCCTGCTCGTCTACGACGCCCGCGACCATGCAGAGCGACGCCGCAGCCTGTTGTGGGCGGTGCTCGCGATCGCCTCGCTGCTGACGGTGCTCGCCTCGTGGCTCGCGTTCGTGCTGGTCGACCGGCTGCTCGGCGGGCTGAGTCGGCTGCAGCGCCGCGTCGCGGCCGGCCCCGGCGACGCGAGTTTCCGCGAGTCCGACATGGATGTCGAGGTTGCGGCGCTCGCCGACGCACTCGACGACCAGCGCCGTCAGGTGGTCGCCTCGCTGCGCAAGGAGCGTGCGTTCGCCGCGGCCGCGAGCCATGAGCTGCGCACGCCGCTGACCCGGATCGCGACCGGCGCCGAGGTGCTGCTCGCGCAGCCGACCATGCCCGAGCCGCTGGCCGCGCGCGTGCGCTCGATCCGCGCGTCGGTCGACGAGCTGCAGCGGCTGCTCGACGTGCTGCTGCAGGTGGCTCGCTGGCAGCCGGGCGAGGGGCGTGGCGCGCCGCTGCCCGACCGTGGCGACGCGCGCCCGCTCGGCGAGCTGGTCGAGGGCTGCGTGAGCCGGCTCTCCGGCGAAGCTCGGCTGCTCGGCGCGACGGTGACGGTGACGGTCGAGGCGCCGCAGCGCCCGGTCCCGCACCCGGCGATGCTCGAGGTCGTGCTGTCGAACCTGCTGCGCAACGCGATCCGGCACGGCCGCAGCGCACCGGTTCACGTCGTCGAGCGCGGCGGCATCGTCGAGGTCGTCGACGAGGGGCCCGGCATCGACGCAGCCGCGCTCGAGCGGATCTTCGACCCGTTCTGGCGCGGGGCCGCCGGCAGCGCGGCCGGGATCGACGAGACCGGGCCGTCGGGTCTCGGCCTCGGCCTGACGATCGCCGAGCGGGTGTGCGCCGCCGCGGGCTGGACGCTGTCGATCTCGAGCGGCGAGGGCCGCGGAACCCGCGCGAGCGTGCGGCTCGCCCCGATGGCGGCCGCCGCATGACGCGTGTCGCGGTGCCCAAGCCGGTGTCGCCGCACGCGCTCGGCGCGCTCGCGGTGCTGATCGGCCTCGGCTGGACCTTCCGCACGACGCTGGTCGGCGGGCCACCGCTGCACTGGCTGGTCGCGCCGCTCGCGCTGTTCGTGCTCGGGCCGCGCTGGGCCGCGGTCGCGGTGGTCGGCGGCGCGGGGTTCGCCGCGGCGACCGAGGCGATGCCCTGGGCCGCGGTGCCGCTCGCGATCCTGCTCGACGGTTGGCTGCCGATCGCGATCGCCTGGGCGTGGCTGCGCTTCGTCGAGCGCCGCCTGCCCGCCCATCTGTTCGTGTACCTCTTCGTTGCGGTGTTCGCCGGCACCCTGATCGCGACGTTCGCCGGCGGTGCGGTCGAGCGGCTGCTCTACGAGTTCGGCTCGGCCCGCGGCACCCCGTCGCAGTGGTGGGTCGCGCTGCTGATCCTGGCCGACGGCGAGGCGGTCACCACCGGCTTCGTGATCACCGGGCTCGCGGTGTTCCGCCCCGAATGGCTGCAGACCTTCGACGCGGACCGCTACCTGAAGCGGCCTGATCCGCGCGACTGACGGGCCGTCCCGGGCCGGCCTGGCTGGTCGGATACATCCGGTTACGATTGTTGCCCGTGCCGCGAGCCGTGCGCCCGGGGGCTCCGGTAGCCTGTCCCCGACCTCAGCGCCCGTTCGGAGAAGCGACATGCACACCCGGGTCATCGGCACGATCGCACTGCTCGGCGCGCTCGCCGCAGCGCCCGCCGCGTACGCCCACGGCGGCAACGCGGTGCTCGGCGCGGTCGTCGGCGGCGGTGCGGGAGCGGCCATCGGCGGTGCGATCGGTGGCCGCGACGGGGCGATCCTCGGTAGCGCGATCGGTGCAGTCGCCGGCACGGCGATCGCCACCAGCCATGTCCACTACGGCGGCGGCTACGTGTCGGGCGGCGGCTACTACCCGCCTCCGGCGCAGGTCTACTACCCGCCGCCGCGCGCGTACTACCCGCCGCCCCAGGTCTACTACCCGCCGCCGCGCGTGTACTACCCGCCGCCGCGCGTGTACTACCCGCCGCCGGCGGTGGTGTTTGCGCCCCCGCCCCCGTTCTACGCGCCGCCCCCAGCGGTCGTGTACCGGGTGCATCCGGGCCCCGGCTGGGGGCATGGCCACCGCGACTGGGACGACCGGCGCGGCTGGGAGCACCGACGCGCCTGGCATTGAGCGCGGGTCCTCGACGCGCCACCGAGCGGACGCAGGTGCGGTGCCACCGGCGTCAGGCCGACGGGATGAAGTCCGGATCTTCCTGGTGCTTGCGCTCGAACTTCAGGAAGTCGTAGTAGCCGCAGCGGTTGCCGTTCGGATACTCCCGGCACACCTGCGGACGTGCCTCGTACACCGTGCACCGTCGCACGTCGGTGTCGAAGAACCTGCAGATCGATCCGTAGATCTCGTCCTTGCGGTGCTTGAGGATCCGTTCGCCCGGTTCGTACAGGCGGGTGAAGCGCTTCTCGGCTTCGGCCTTCTCCAGGCCGAAGTGGCGAGCCAGGCGCTTGACGTCTCGGTCCTTGACCTCGATGCGCGGATAGCTGCAGCAGTAGCCGGGGCACTTGGAGCAGTCGTAGCGGACGATGGGGATGGTCTTGCGGGGCATGGGGCTTCGTGGTGATTGGACGAGGAAGGGCGATCAGGCGGCGCGCAGGCCGAGCAGCCAGATCGTGAACGATACCGTGGCGGCGGACGCGAACGTGCCGACGACGATGGCCGCGCCGATCGCGCGGGTGTCGACGCCGTAGCGCTGAGACAGGATGAAGGTGTTGCTCGCGGTCGGCAACGCGGCCGCGAGCACGCCGACCGCGGCAAGCAGGGGCGGGGCGCCGAGCGCCCACATCGCGGCGCCGATGAGCGCAGGATGCGCGACCAGCTTCGCGGCGAGCATCAGGCCGACGTCGCGGTCGAGCACGACGCGACGACCTCCGAGCGAGGCGCCGATCGCGAACAGCGCGCAGGGGCCGGCTGCCTGCGCGAGCAGCGCGACGAACGTGTCGACCGGCCCGGGCAGCGTCGCGCCGGTGGCGGAGGCGGCGAGCCCGGTCGCGATGCCGAAGATCAGCGGGGTGCGCAGCAGGCCGCCGAGCGCGCCGCGCAGGCGCCTCCCCATCGGCGCGTCGGTGCCCGAGCCGCCCTGGCGGCTGCGCGCGAGCTCGAACAGCACGATCGACGCGACGATCACCACGGTGATGTCCGCGATGATCACCATCACCATCGCGGGCAGCAGCGACGCGTCGCCGAGCTGCGCGAGCAGCGGCAGCCCGAGGTAGCCGACGTTGCCGTGGGTCGAGGAGAACGCGAGCGCGACACGCTCCGACGGATCGTGGCCGCGGGCGCGAGCGATCGCGTGCATCGCCGCGAAAAGCAGCGCGGCCGCGATCAGGTAGGCGGCGAGGAAGCGGGCGTCGAGCAGCGTCGAGACGGGGTGCGCGGCCACCGCGCGGTAGAGCATCGCGGGCAGTGCGAACCAGAACACGAACGTGTTGATGCCCTCGACCGCCGGCTCGCTCATCATCCCGCGCCGCGCGGCGATCCAGCCGCAGAAGACCAGCGCGAAGACGGGGAGCGTGACCTCGAGGACGGTGAGCATGCGACGCCGGGCAAACCGTCGAGGGTACGGGCCGTGTGCGCGGCGGGTCAACCCACGGTGTCGGGTCGGCGCAGCGCGCGGACGAGGAACCGTTCTGGTGCGAGCGCGCGAGCGAGCGCACGCTCGACGGGCAGGGGCTCGTGCTCGAGCGTCGCGGCGAGCAGCTCGGCGCAGAGGGTCGCCCACAGCAGGCCGCGGCCGCCGAGCGCCGCGTGGACGAGCAGTCCGTCCAGCGGCGCGAGCGTGCCCGGTTCGACGAGCGGGCCCGCGATCGGCAGGTGGTCGCGCGTCGACACCCGCACGCCGGTGCGGCCGGGCACGAGCGGCGGCGCCTCCACGGGCCCGGCGAGCTGCCCGGTCCAGCGGCGCCATGCGCGAGCGGGCGCGTCGTCGGCTCCGTCCTGCGTTCCGGCCGGGCCGAGCAGCAGGCGACCGTCGCCGAGCGGCACCGCGTGGCCGTCGCCGCCGACGATGCATCGCGGACGTGCCGACGCACCCGGCGTCGCGACGGTCGTCGTGCCCGGGCGGCGCTGCAGGCCGGCCGGGCCGAGCAGCGCGGCGATCGACACGGGGGGCACGTCGGGTCGCGTACGGACCGCGACCTCGCCGGCGCCGAAGGCGAGTACCGCGACGGGGGCCTCGGCGATCGTCGCGCCTGCGTCGTCGAGCGCTCGCCACGCGTCGCCGAGCCGCTCGACGCGCACGACCCGACGTCCCTCCAGCGGCCGGACGCCGGACAGCGTCCACGCCTCGAGCAGCTCGAGCGGATCGGCGCTGCAGGCGCGCGGCAGCCACAGGCCGCCGCGCCGCAGTCGCACGCCGGCGAGCGACGAGGCGTCGACCGCGTCGACCGCGCGGACCCAGTCGGCGTGCAGCCCGCGTGCGGCGCCCTCGGCGTCCGCCTCCTCGGCGCACTGGACCCGGCCGATCGGGCGCAGCGCGTCCGCGCCGGCGACCTGCGGCGCGAGCAGCGTCGCGGCGCGGGTGAGCCGCGACAGCGGCGCGTCGTCGGGGCTGACCGACGGGTGCTGTGCGAGCACCGGCTGCAGCGTGCCGGCCTGCGCGTGCTGGAGGCCCGCATCGACGCGCACGACCGACCATCCGCGCCGTGCGAGCGCTGCGGCGGTCGCGCCGCCCGCCAGTCCGCCGCCGACGACGAGCGCGTCGCGGGCGGACGCCGGGCGGCGAGGCGCCGCGCGGCCTCGCGCGCGGACCGCGCGCCAGGCCGAAGGGCCGTCCGCCGATCCGGACGGGGCGGGCTGCGCTTCGCATCGCAGGCCGGCCGCCGACAGCGCGCCGAGCGTCGCGCAGGCCGCGTCGCGCAAGGCGAGGTCCGCGAGCGCGATGCCCGCGACGCCGTCCGCGGCCAGCGCCGCGGCCGCGGCGCGCAGCACCGGCGGGTCGGGACGGTCGTCCTGGACGGCGACGAGCAGCGCGTCGGCGCACGGTGCCCAGCCGGGCAGCATCCTGCGCGGCGGGCCGATCGCGATGCCGATCCGGACCCGACCGCCGTCGAGCTCGATCCGGTGCACGCCGGGCACGGCCGGAGGCCAACTCCGGAGCAGCCTCGCGGACGTTTCCGCAGGAACGTCCCGGCACGCGAGTGCCGCCGCGAGCGCATCGCGGGACGGCGGCTCCGGTGACAACGCGGCCCAGTGCAGCCGCGCGCAGCGAGCCGGGTCGCTGCGCCAGGCGAGCAACGCGTCCACGAACGCGCCACCGTCGCCGAGGACGAGCTCGAGCACCGTGAACGCGTCCGCGCCCGCCCAGCGTGCGGGCAGGCCCGCTGCCGCGAGCAGCGCGCGCGCGGCGCCAGGCGGGGCGCTCCGTGTCATCATCCCGCGATTATCCCCGCCTGCACCGCGATGACCGCCGCCCCCCACTGCGCCGCCCGCGAGCGCGCGATCGCCGACGCCGAGCGCTGGTTCGACGCGGGCGGCCTGTTCGACGAACTGGCCCGCCGCATCGCGATCCCGACCGAGAGCCAGGACCCGTCGCGCGCCGCGGTGCTCGGCGCCTACCTGCGCGACGAGATCGCGCCGGCGCTGCGGCCGCTCGGCTTCGAGGTCGAGATCGTGGACAACCCCGCGGGCACCGGCGGCCCGATGCTGCTCGCCCGGCGCATCGAGGACCGCACGCTGCCCACGGTGCTCGGCTACGGCCATGCCGACGTGATCCGCGGCCTCGCCGGCCAGTGGCGCGCCGAGCGCGACCCGTGGACGCTGCAGGTCGACGGCGAGCGCTGGTATGGCCGCGGTACCGCCGACAACAAGGGGCAGCACACGATCAACCTCGCCGCGCTCAGGCTCGTGCTGCAGGCCCGCGCCCGTGCGCAGGGCGTGCCCGCCGACGCGCTCGATCGCGCACGCCTCGGCTTCAACGCCGCGCTGCTGCTCGAGACCGGCGAGGAGGTCGGCTCGCCGGGCCTGCACCGCGTCTGCGACGCGTGGCGCGACTGGCTCGGCGCCGACGTGCTGATCGCGTCCGATGGGCCGCGCGTGCAGCCCGGCCGGCCGACGCTGTTCCTCGGCTCGCGGGGCGCGCTCAACTTCGACCTGGTCGTCGACCTGCGCGCGGGCGGGCACCACTCGGGCAACTGGGGCGGCCTGATCTCGAATCCGGGGCTGGTGCTCGCGCATGCGCTCGCGTCGGTCGCCGACGGGCGCGGCGCGATCCGCGTGCCGGAATGGCGCCCGACCTCGCTGACGCCCGCGGTCCGCGAAGCGCTGTCGAGGCTGACCGTCGACGGCGGCGACGACGGCCCGCCGGTTGAACCCGACTGGGGCGAGCCGGGCCTGACGCCCGCCGAGCGCGTCTACGGCTGGTCCTCGTTCGAGATCCTCGCGTTCGAGACCGGCAACCCGGCACGTCCGGTCAACGCGATCCCGCCACGGGCCCGCGCGCACTGCCAGCTGCGCTTCGTCGTCGGCGTCGATCCCGAGGACATCCTGCCCGCGCTGCGGCGGCATCTCGACGCGCACGGCTTCGCGGCCGTGCGGGTGATCCGCTCGGAGGCCGGCTACTTCCCGGCCACCCGGCTCGAGCCCGACCACCCGTGGGTCCGATGGGCCGCCGGCTCGATCCGGCGCACGACCGGCGCCGCGCCCGCGATCCTGCCGAATCTCGGCGGTTCACTGCCCAACGACGCGTTCTCCGAGCGCCTCGGCCTGCCGACCGTATGGGTGCCGCACTCGTACGCCGGGTGCTCGCAGCACGCGCCGGACGAGCACCTGCTCGCGCCGGTCGCGCGCGACGCGCTGCGGCTGATGACGGGGCTGTACTGGGACCTCGGCGAGCCCGGCGTTCCCTGAGCGCGGCGCCCGGCGGATTCCCGGTCAGTCCGGTCGGGAAGGCCCGGGCCCGGCCTCGAAGTCGATCGCGAGCTGGCGCTCCGGCTCGCTCACCGCTCCGTCTGCGCGCTCCAGCGCACTCGCCCGCACGCCGAGCAGGCGGATCGTACGCGCGAGGTCCACGCGCTTGAGGCAGGTGCCAGCCGTACGTCGCAGCGCCTTCGCGTCGGCGATCGGCTCGGGCAGGGTGAGGTCGCGCGTCACTGTCCTGAAGTCTTCGAAGCGCAGCTTGATGCCGATCGTGCGCGCGACGTAGCCCTTTCGCTGCAGGTCGGCCGAGACCTGCTCGCACAGCCGCGTGAACACTTCGCCGAGCTCGGCGCGATCGCGCACCGCGTGCAGGTTGCGCTCGAAGGTCGTCTCGCGGCTCATCGACACCGGCTCGCTCCAGGTCACGACCGGCCGGTCGTCGACGCCGTGCGAGACGCGGTGCAGCCAGCGCCCGTAGCTGCGCCCGAAGCGCTCGACGAGCCAGACCTCGTCGCGGGCCGCGACCTCGCCGATCGTCGCGATGCCGAGCTCGGCCAGCTTCGCGCTCGCTTTCGGGCCGATGCCGTTGATCCGCGCCGCGGGCAGCGGCCAGATCCGTGTCGGCAGGTCTGCCATCGTCACCACCGTGATGCCGTCGGGCTTCTGCAGATCCGAGCAGAGCTTCGCGAGCAGCTTGTTCGGTGCGATGCCGACCGAGCAGGTGAGCCCGGTCGCCTCGCGCACTGCAGCCTTCAGCCGGACCGCGATCCCGTGCGCGTCGGCATCGAGCGCGCTCACATCGGCGTAGACCTCGTCGATGCCGATCTCCTCGACCACTGGAGCGACCGAGCGCACCGCGTCCTTGAAGCGGCGCGAGTACGACCGGTACAAGTCGAAGTCGACCGGCAGCAGCACCGCCTCGGGCGCGAGCCGTGCGGCCTTCATCGTCGGCATGCCCGAATGCACGCCGAACGTCCGGGCCTCGTAGGTCGCGGTCGTCAGCACGCCGCGGCCGACATAGTCGCGCAGCAGCGAGAACTCCCGCGTTCCGTCCTCGCGCAGGCGTGGCTGGTGGGCGGCGCGGCGGCCCCCGACGACCATCGCCCGGCCGCGAAGCTCGGGATACTTCGACAGCTCGCACGACGCGAAGAAGGCGTCCATGTCCAGGTGGACGATGCGCCGGGCGACGGCCTCGGGCGGCCCGCTCGCGGCGGCCGCCCCGGGCGGGACGGGGACGGGATCCAACTTCGGGCACACTTCGGGTCGTCGACACCCGAGGATACGCGGGAGAAGCCCGGATGCAGGACCTGTTGGCCGGACGGAGCGCGATCGTCACCGGCGGTGCGCGCGGGATCGGGCTCGCGGTGGCCCAGACGCTCGGGCTGCTTGGCGCGAAGGTGCTGATCGTCGACAACGGCGCGGCGCTCGACGGCGGACCGGAGGATCCGGCGGTCACCGAGCTCGCGGCGATGCGCGTGCCCGGGGCGATCGGACTGGCGATCGACGTCGCTGCCGATGACGCGGCGGAGCAGGCGATCACGATGGCCATCGAGACCTTCGGCGCGATCGACCTGCTGGTCAACAACGCGGCGATCGAGCTCGATGCGCGCGTCGGGGACGGGCGCCGCGAGGACTTCGAGCGGGTGCTGCGCACGAACCTGGTCGCGCCGTGGGCCCTGGCCACCGCGGCGGTCGGACCGATGCGGCGGCAGGCGCGGGCCGGTCGACGCCCGGGCGCGATCGTGAACGTCGGCTCGGCGGTCGGTCTGCTGGGACGCGCGGGGCGCGGCGCCGAGGCCGCGAGCAAGGCGGGCCTCGTGGGCCTCACGCGCACGCTGGCGCTCGAGCTGTCCGACGCGATGATCGCCTGCAACGCGATCGTGCCCTTCGCGGGTACGCGTGCGATCCGCGCGATCGGCGACGAGGACTCGCGGCTCGCCGCGTTCCGCGACGGCACCGTGCCGCTCGCCGCGAGCGATGTGGCGAACCTGGTCGCGTTCCTCGCGGCGCCCCAGGCCGCCGGCATCACAGGGCAGTTGCTCGGCGTGCGCGGCCGCGAGGTCCTCGCCTGGTCGCAGGCGCGGCCGGCGGGCTCGTGCTTCCAGCCGCGCGCGTTCGATCCGGACGAGTTCGCGCAGGCGATGCGCGAGCTGCGGCCCGACTTCGCGGGCCTCGCCGACGACGTCGAGACCTTCGGGGACGACCCCGTCGCCTAGCGCTCGCTCGCTCGCTCGGGCACCTGCGGTCGCGGCGGGCGGTCCCTCGCGCGGCGACGCTTCTCCGCGGGCCGGACGTGCCCAGGGGCGAGAGCGACTTCGCGCCGCGGAAGCGCGGACGACGAGACCCGACGGACGCGCGTCGACAGCCTCCGGGAAAGCCGATACGCTGGTCCTTTACGGACAGGAGCCTTCCCGATGACGACCGATGCCGCGTCGCCACGGCACATCCGCCTGACCTCCCATCCCGCGCCCGGCACCCCGGGTTCGCCCGCGATCCGCTGGGGCGCGGCGAGCGCCTCCGAACGCGGCCCGGTCGTCGGTACCACCACCGACCGCGCCCGCCGCAACGTGATCGGCACGCACTCGGGCTCCTACGGCGTCTAC
Organism: Burkholderiales bacterium; assembly: GCA_020248665.1. Taxonomy (GTDB): domain Bacteria; phylum Pseudomonadota; class Gammaproteobacteria; order Burkholderiales; family Burkholderiaceae_E; genus UBA4615. The sequence goes on from JADCHE010000035.1 coordinate 10,703, forward strand.
CGCGCGCTCGCGGTCGCGGCCGGCGCGCTGCAGCGCCACCACCGCGCCGACCTCACCAACACCGCGCCGACCGATCGGATCGGTCCGCACCCGCAGTGGACCGACCCCGAGCGGATCGTGTCGATCGACCCGTGGGGAGCGATCGTCGCCGACGTGTTCCGCGAGCAGCTCGACGCGGGCGTCGACATCCGGCCCACGATCGCGGTGACGAAGGCGCACATCGACATGCCGGAGATCCGCACAGCGATCGCGTTCCAGCGACTGAAGCCGGACGGCCGGGTGCTCCTCGACAACGGCTCGGCGGTAGTCACCAAGGCCGCGATCGAGCCGGTCTGGTGGCTGCCCGGCGTCGCCAAGCGCTTCGGCTGCAGCGAGGCCGACCTGCGCCGTGCGCTGTTCGAGGAGACCGGCGGGATGTACCCGGAGCTGGTCACGCGCAGCGACCTCGAGGTGTTCCTGCCGCCGGTCGGCGGGCAGACCGTCTACGTGTTCGGCGACCCGCGCGATCTCGCGAACCCGGACGTGCCGCTGACCGCGCGCGTTCACGACGAATGCAACGGCTCGGACGTCTTCGGCTCGGACATCTGCACCTGCCGGCCGTACCTCACGCACGCGATCGAGGAGTGCATCCGGGGCGCGCAGGCGGGCGGCGTCGGGCTGGTCTCGTACTCGCGCAAGGAGGGCCGCGCGCTCGGCGAGGTCACCAAGTTCCTCGTGTACAACGCGAGGAAGCGCCAGGAGGGTGGCGACTCGGCCGCGAACTACTTCCTGCGCACCGAGTGCGTCGCCGGCGTGCAGGACATGCGCTTCCAGGAGTTGATGCCCGACGTGCTGCACTGGCTCGGCGTGCGGCGCATCCACCGGCTGGTGTCGATGAGCAACATGAAGTTCGACGCGATCGTCGGCTCGGGCATCGCGGTCGACGAGCGCATCCCGATCCCGGACGAGCTGATCCCGGCCGACGCGCAGGTGGAGATGCAGGCGAAGATGGCCGCCGGCTACTTCACCGAAGGCGCCGCGCCGGACGGGGCGGCGCTCGCCTCGACCAAGGGTCGCGGGCTGTGAGTCCGGCGGCACGCCTCGCCGGCACGGCGTCGTGCCATCGGGCTGCGCGCCGCGCATCGGGACGGCGATCGTGAGCGCCGCGGCCGACGCGACGTCGCTGCTGTCCACCGACGCGGTCCGCGAGCGCTGCGGGCGGATCCTCGAGGCCGCCCGAGCCGACCGGTCGCGCTGGTTCGCGTTCGAGCCCGCGCGTCTCGACGACGCGGCCGACACGGTGGCCGCGGTCACGCGGCGGCGCTACCCGACGCTCGCGGTGCCGTACCACAGCCGCTGGCGTCACTTCGAGGCGGGCGGCGTCGACCGCGTGGCGGCCGTCGAGGAGGCCGCGGGCGACGCGCTCGCCGACCCGGCCGAGCGCGCCCGCGCCCGCATCGACCTCGCGGTCGTCTCGGTGCTGCTCGACGCGGGCGCCGGCGGCGCGTGGCGCTACCTCGACCGCGAGACCGGCGCGACGCTGTCGCGCTCCGAGGGCCTCGGGGTCGCGAGCCTGCGAGCGTTCGCGGCAGGGCTGTTCTCCTCCGATCCGGCACGCCCGCTGCGCGCCGACGCCGAGGGCCTCGCCCGGCTCGATGCAGCGCGGCTCGCCGACGCGTTCCAGGCCGGCCCGTCGAACCCGCTGGTCGGCGTCGACGGCCGGCTCGCGCTGCTGCGCCGGCTCGGCGACGCGCTCGCCGCGCGTCCCGCGACCTTCGGTGCGCCGGCGCGCCCCGGCGGGCTCTTCGACGCGCTGACCGCGGGCGGCGCGACCGAGGTCCGCGCGCACGACGTGCTGCGCGCGCTGCTCGACGGGTTCGGCGGCATCTGGCCGCAGGGCGCGCGGATCGGCGGCGTGGCGGTCGGCGACGCGTGGCGCCATCCCGCCGCGGGCGGCGAGGGCGCGACCGCGGGCTGGGTGCCGTTCCACAAGCTCTCGCAGTGGCTGACCTACTCGCTGCTCGAGCCCTTCGAGTCGGCGGGCGTGCGGATCGTCGCGCCCGACGCGCTGACGGGGCTGGCCGAGTACCGCAACGGCGGGCTGCTGGTCGATGCGGGCGTGGTCGTGCCCCGCGATGCGGCAGCGTTCGCCGCGCCGCTGCCGCCCGGCGCCGAGCCGATCGTCGAGTGGCGCGCGCTGACGGTCGCGCTGGTCGACGCGCTCGCACCGAAGGTGCGGGCGCGCCTCGGCGTCGACGCCGTGCGGATGCCGCTGGCCGCGGTGCTCGAGGGCGGCACCTGGGCCGCGGGCCGCGAACTCGCGCAGCAGGCCCGCCGCGGCGGCGAGCCGCCGTTCGCGATCGCGAGCGACGGCACGGTCTTCTGAACGGAGCGACTGGAGCGACGATGGCCGAACCCCAGGTCCACGTGATCGACCACCCGCTGGTGCAGCACAAGCTGACGCTGATGCGCCGCAGGGAGACCAGCACGAACAGCTTCCGCCGGCTGCTGTCGGAGCTGTCGATGCTGCTCGCCTACGAGGTGACGCGCGACATGCCGATGCACGAGGTCGAGATCGAGACGCCGCTCGAGACGATGACGTCGCGGCTGATCGACGGCAAGAAGACGGTGTTCGTGTCGATCATGCGCGCCGGCGCCGGCATCCTCGACGGCATGCTGCAGGTCATCCCGGGTGCGCGGATCGCGCACATCGGCCTGTACCGCGATCCGAAGACGATGGTCGCGGTCGAGTACTACTTCAAGGTGCCCACCGACATGCACGACCGCGACGCGATCGTCGTCGACCCGATGCTCGCGACCGGCAACTCGGCGGTCGCCGCGGTCGATCGGCTCAAGGAGACGCGGCCGAAGTCGATCCGCTTCGTGTGCCTGCTGGCGGCGCCCGAGGGCCTCGCGCACTTCCATGCGGCCCATCCGGACGTGCCGGTCTACACCGCCGCGATCGACCGCCAACTCGACGCTCACGGCTACATCCTGCCGGGGCTCGGGGATGCGGGCGACCGGCTGTTCGGGACCAAGTAGCCGGGTCGGCGCGCCGGCCGCAGGCGCCTCAGGCAAGACCGTGCTCCCGCAGCCCGCGCGCCAGCAGCGGTGCGAGCGGCACGACGTTGCCCGCGTGGGGCAGCGAGTCGGTGCTCCACAGCCGGCCGACGCCACCCGCGTGGAGCGCGTCGAGGTCGTCGCCGGCGCACAGCGAGTGGGTGACGATCGCGTCGACGGACACCGCGCCCGCGGCGCGGCAGACCGCCGCCGCCTGCACGAGCGTGCGGCCGCTGCTCGCGATGTCGTCGACCAGCACGACCGGGCGGCCGGCGAGCGAGGGGCCGCCATCGGCGACGACGTCGACCTCGCGGTCGCCGTGCCGCGTCTTCACGAAGACGGCGTGCGGCCGGCGCGCGTGCGACGCGACCGCGGCCACCCACTGCGCGGACTCCTCGTCGGGTCCGACCAGCACCGCGTCCGGCGCGGTCCGCGCGACGAAGGCGCCGAGCTCGGCCGCCGCCGTCAGCGCGACGGCCTGCGCACCACCGGTCACCGCCTGCTCGAGCCGGTCGATGCGGTGCAGGTGCGGGTCGACGGTGAGCACCGCATCGAAGAGCCCGCCCAGGAAGCCGCCCACGATCCGCTGGCTGACCGCCTCGCCGGGCCGGAAGGCCATGTCCTGCCGCATGTAGCACAGGTAGGGCGCGACCAGCGCGAGGTGCGCGACGCCGTGCTCGCGCGCGGTGCAGGCCGCGAGCAGCAGCTCGACGAGGCGCGCGTCGGGCGAGCCGAGCGAGCAGAACAGCAGCGCGCGCGACGGCACCGGCACCGGCAGCCGCAGCAGCGTCTCACCGTCCGGGAAGCGTCGCGTCTCGATCTGCGCGCAGGACAGCGACAGCTCGGCGGCCAGCCGCCCGGCGGCCTCGGCCTGGTCGGTGAAGTGCAGCAGCACGCGGGAGGCATCCATCGCGCGTCCTCGGGTGGGGTCAGGCGATCGCGATGCCCGGATCGGCCTCGCACCAGCGGCGCGCGAGGTCGAGCTCCCCGGGCGTCTCGGCGTGCAGGCGGTAGAGCGGCCGGCCGGCGCGTACCGCGTCGCCCAGCCGCACGAAGAGGTCCAGCCCCGCGCCGGGGCTCGCCGGCGCACCCGCATGGCGCGCGGCGCGCGCGAGGCGCAGGTGGTCGTAGCCGGTCACGCGCCCGTCGCGCGGCGCGGTGATCTCGGCCACCAGGCGGCCCGGCGCCAGCGGCACCGGGCGGCGCCCTTGCGCATCGACGATCGCGGCCATCTTCGCCGCGGCGCGGCCCGACTCCAGGATGTCGCGCGCGAGCGCCTCGCCGTCGCCGCCGCGCACGTCCGGGTCGAACTCGAGGATGCGGCCGGCAAGCCGGATCGACTTCGCGCGCAAGTCGGCGGGCGCCTCCGGGTCGTTCGCGAGCACCGCCATCACGTCGCGCGCCTCGAGCACCGGGCCGACGCCGCGGCCGATCGGCTGCGAGCCGTCGGTGATCGTGACCTCGACGTGCAGGCCCATCGCACGGCCGACGTGCTCGAAGGTCTTGCGCAGCCGCTGCGCGTCGGCGAGGCTGCGCACCTTCGCGCTGGGCCCGACCGGGATGTCGAGCAGCAGCCGCGTCGAGCCCGCCGCGAGCTTCTTCGCGAGGATCGAGGCGACCATCAGCCCGGGCGAGTCGAGTGCGAGCGGTCTCTCGACCGAGATCAGCAGGTCGTCGAGCGGCGCGAGGCGCGCGGTGCCGCCCCAGGCGATGCAGCCGCGCTCGCGCTCGACGATCCGGCGGATGCGCTCCATCGGCAGCTCGACCTCGGCGAGCACCTCCATGGTGTCGGCGGTGCCCGAGGGCGAGGTGATCGCACGGCTCGAGGTCTTCGGGATCAGCATCCCGTGGGCTGCCACGATCGGCACGACGACCATCGAGGTCCGGTTGCCCGGGATGCCGCCGATGCAGTGCTTGTCGACCACCAGCGCCTCGCGCCAGTCGAGCCGCTCGCCGGTCTCGAGCATCGCGCGGGTCAGCGCGAGGATCTCGTCGCGCTCGAGGTCGTCGCGGCCGCAGGCGACGAGGAAGGCGGCGATCTCGCTGCGCGTGTAGCGGCGCGCGACCACGTCGCGGGCGATCGCGCGCATCGCGGCGAGGTCGAGCGGCTCGCCCTGCAGCTTGCGGCGCACGCCGTCGAGCGAGGCCGGGCGCGGCGCCGGGGCGATGCGGACCGCGGTGCCTTCGGGCAGCCCGAGCAGCACGAACGCCTGCTGCGACAGGCCGAGTTCGTCGGCGCCGACGATGCCCGCCCCGTCCACCACGTTGAGCACCGCAAGCAGGGGCTCCGCGTCGTCCAGGGCGCCCTCGGCGCGGATCGCGACCTTGGAGGCCGCCCGCAGCGCGTCGATCCGGCAGGCCGCGCAGCCACGCGCGAGGTAGGCGACGTTCTCCGCGTCGGTGTCGATGCCGACCGCGCGCAGGCGCAGGCTCGTCGAGGCGGTGCTCGGTCGCATGGGCCGATTGTAGCCGCGCCGTCGCGCCGGTCGGCGGCGTCACGCGGGGTGGGGTTCGAGGTGCGTGACGACCGTCGCGTTCGGCACGATCGCCGCGAGCGTCGCCTCGACCTCGTCGGCGACGTCGTGCGCGACGTCGACGGTCCATGCCCCCGGCACCAGCACGACGACGTCGATCCACGTGTGGGTGCCCGCGCGGCGCGTGCGCAGCCCGCGCCAGCCCACGCCACGCGGCGCCAGTGCGTCGAGCGCCTCGCGCAGTCGCGCCTGCTCGGGTTCGTCGAGGCTACGGTCCATCAGCCCGTCGACCGACGCGCGGACCAGCCGGAAGCCTTCGAAGAGGATGTTCAGGCCGACCGCGATCGCGATCAGCGGGTCGAGCACCAGCCAGCCGGTCAGCGCCACCGCGCCGACGCCGATGACGACGCCGACCGAGGTCACGACGTCGGTCATCAGGTGCCGGGAGTCGGCCTCGAGCGCGATCGAGTCGAAGCGCTTCGCGGCGCGCCGCAACGCGATCGCGACGCCGAAGTTGATCGCGGTCGCGAGTGCCGAGACCGCGAGGCCGAGGCCGAGCGCCTCGAGCGGATGCGGCGACACGAGGCGCTCGGCGGCGGCCCAGATGATCGCGGCGGCGGCGCCGAAGATCAGGATGCCCTCGAAGCCGCTCGAGAAGTACTCCGCCTTCGAGTGGCCGAACGGATGGTCCTCGTCGGGCGGGCGCGCGGCGATCAGGATCATCCACAGGGCGAACGACGCCCCGGCGAGGTTCACGAAGGATTCGAGTGCATCCGACAGCAGGCCCACCGAGCCGGTCATCCACCAGGCGCCGGTCTTCAGCGCGATCGTGGCGACCGCGGCCGCGATCGACAGCCAGGCGAAGTGCTTGCGCTCCAGGGTGTCCGCGAGAGGGGACTTGGGTAGGATCACGGGATGGAATTATCCGACATCGGCGGGGCAGGCGGCCCTGGCGCCGGGGCGGCGGGCGCGATCACCGACGTGGCGGGCCTGCGCGTCGGGCATTTCACCGACATGCGACGCCCCACCGGCTGCACCGTCGTGCTCGCGGAGGGCGGCGCCGTCTGCGGCGTCGACGTGCGGGGCGCCGCGCCCGGCACGCGCGAGACCGACCTGCTCGATCCGGTCAACGCGATCGAGCACGTACACGCGGTGGTCCTCGCCGGGGGCAGCGCGTTCGGGCTCGACGCCGCCTCGGGCGTGGTCGCGTGGCTCGAGGAGCGGGGCATCGGTCATCCGGTCGGGCCGGCCCGCGTGCCGATCGTCCCGGCGGCGATCCTGTTCGACCTGTGGGTCGGAGACCCGCGGATCCGTCCGGACGCGCGCGCCGGACGCGCCGCCTGCGAGGCCGCGTCCGGCGCGCCGCCGGCCGAAGGCTCGGTCGGCGCGGGCGCCGGCGCGACCGTCGGCAAGCTCTGGGGCATCGGCCGCGCGATGAAGGGTGGCATCGGCACCGCGTCGCTCCGCATCGGCGGTGCGACCGTCGGCGCGCTGGTCGCAGTCAACGCGATCGGCGACGTGATCGACCCGTCGACCGGACGGCCGATCGCCGGCGCGCGCGACGCCGAGGGCGTGCGCCGCGTCGGCACGACCGCGCGCCTGCTCGCGGGCGACCTGCCGCCGGTGCTGCAGCCCGGCGGCGCCACCACGATCGGCCTCGTCGCGACCGATGCCGCGCTGACCAAGGCCGAGTGCCGCAAGCTCGCGCAGAGCGCGCACGACGGGCTCGCGCGGACGATGCCCCAGAGCTTGCCGACGGTCGCGCCGGCGCCCGCGCCGACCGAGCCTTCGGCCGGCGGCGCGCCGGACGCGGCCTCGCAGGCGGCGCGTCC
>JADCHE010000036.1 GCA_020248665.1 Burkholderiales bacterium
GGTCAGCCGGTTCAGGTCGTCGTAGCCGAAGGTCTGGTTGAAGGCGGGCTGGGCGACGCTCGAGCCGTTGACGTGGGTGTAGCCGGTCACGCGGCTGGCGGCATCCCAGGTGACGGTGCGCACCAGCCCGCTCTGACTGGGGTGGCCGAGCGGGTAGGTAGTGATGCGGCCGTCCAGGTCGAACGTACGGCTGTCGACGCTCGGCGTCGTCGGCACCGGCTGGGCCTGCGGCCGCATCGGCTTCGGGCGCACCGCGCGGCTCACCTTCGTCGCGACCGCGATCGGGCTGGGTGCGCTGCTCGCGGTTTCTTACGACGCGTCGCCGGTCGCGCTCGCCGCCTACGTGCTGTGCTTCGGCATCGCGCAGGGCGCGCGCGGACCGATCGTCTCGACGCTGACCAGCCGCCACTTCGCCGGAGCGCACGTCGGTACGATCTACGGCACGGTGTTCTGCAGCATGGCGATCGGCGGTGCCTCGGGGGCGTGGGTCGGCGGCGCGCTGCACGACCTCACCGGCGGCTACCGGGCGGTGCTGGTGCTGTCGCTGGTCGCGCTCGCGTTCGGCGCGGACGCGTTCAGGCCGCGCTCCCCGGTGCTGCGCGGCATCGATCCGGCGCGCTGACCCGAGGCCGCGGGCCCGGCGCTCAGCGCTCAGCGCGACGGGGCCCCGCGCGCCGCCGCGATCTCCGCGAGCATGCGCCGCATCATCTCGTCGAAGAACGGATTCGCGCGCAGCCGGAGCTGGTCGGCTGCGCCGATCGCGAGCACGTCCCGCTCGCCGCGGAACGCGAGCGCGCCCAGCGACGGCAGCCCGTCGGCGCCGGCGCCGCGCTCCAGACCATAGATGGGGTCGTCGGGGGGGAACGGCAGCGCCACGTGCGACAGCGAGTAGACGTCGTCCGGCCACGCGAGCGCGAGCGGCCGGTCGACCGGCGTGTCCGAGCCCGGCGCCCAGGAGCGCTCGGTCAGCGTCGCGGCGCCGTCGGGGTTGCCGAGCAGCGTGAGCCGGTAGTCGCGTCGCGGCGCGCGCAGGAACGCGTCGACGGTGGCGCCCGGCGACACCGCGAGCAACGGCGCGACGCCCGCGCGCCGGTTCACGTCGAACAGCACCAGCTCGCTCGTGCCGCCGCGCAGCAGCCCGTAGAAGTGCGTCGCGAGGTCGCGCGTGACGACGGTCGCGTCGGCGATCGACTGGAAGCCGGTCACCGGCGGCAGCCGCCCGATCGAGCCGTCGCGGTCCATCCGGTCGAGATCGGCGTGCAGCGAGCGGATCAGCGCGGCGATCTGCGCACCCGCGTTCTTCGCGAACGACTCGTACTTGTGCGGGTCGATCTCGAGTCCGACGTTCGCCCACCGGGCCTTCGGCGCGAGGCCCCAGCGGCTCACCAGCCGCTGCACGTTCGCGAGCGGCGCGAACGGCGAGACGCCGAGCGCGGGAGACAGCATGAAGAGCCGCGTCGGCAGCAGGTCCGTTCGTCCGGCGGCCACCGACTGAGCCGCGTGCTTCAGTCCCAGCGTCGCGCCGGTCGAGTAGCCGACGTACCAGAAGGGCGCGGCGGGATGGTCCCGGCGGATCTGCCGCACGACGATCGACACCGCGGCCAGCCAGTCCTCCCACTGTGCGTCGTCCAGCCCCGAGGGGATCGTACCGTGCCCGGGCAGCCGCAGCCCGTAGACGACGAGACCCTCGCGGTTCAGCGCGAGCGCGATCGCGCGCATCGCATAAGGCGCGTCCGACAGCCCGTGGACCACCAGCGCGACGCCCCGCTTCGGATCGCCGTCGAGCACGAAGCTGCGGTTCCAGTCGCCGTCGACCCGGGCCGCGTACGGGCCGCGGTCGGGCCGGTAGCGGCTCATCGGCGTGTCCTTGGCGGGGTCGTAGGCGGTGCGCGCGAGCGCCCTCGCCTCCTCGAAGAGCCTCGCCTCCTGCGCCCTGTAGGCGGTGAAGTCGTAGGTGCCGCCGGCCTGCGAGGCCTCGAACTCGCCGCGCAGGCGCTCGGTATGCCAGGGCCGCAGCTCCGGGAGCGTGGTCGAGTACAGCGCGTCGCCGATCGCGACGGCGATCAGTGCACCGGCGACGCTGCTCGCGACGAGCAGCGCGAACCGCAGCACTCGCCGGAACGCGAGGCGGGAGGTCGGAGGTGGAGCGGACATGACCCGTATTGTCGCGCCCCTCGCGCCGACAGGGTCCCCGAACCCGTTCCGGCGAACGAGATGGACGTCGACCCTCGCGTAAGATCGAGGCGTCCCGGCTCGCGCGCCTGCCGGCGCGACGACCGCCGTCGCGCGCCCTCCACGTTCCCCGCCGATCGATGACGACCCCTTCCCCCGCCCCGCGACGCTCCGCCGAGGAGCAGGCGAAGCTCGAGGCCGGCTTCAAGGCGCTCTTCGAGCGCGGCATCCCGTTCAACCAGGTGCTCGGCATCGAGGTGGTGTCGACCGATCCCGCGAACCCCAGGTTCCGGTTCCGGATGCGCCCGGAGCTGGTCGGCGCGGCGTCGCACGGCCAGCTGCACGGCGGCGTCACCGCGTCGGTGCTCGACGTGATGGCCGGTTTCGCGCTGATGCTCGCGATCGCCGAGAAGCACGCGCACGAACCGGCCGCACAGCTGATGCCGCGCTTCCAACGGATGGGTACCCTCGACCTGCGGATCGACTACCTGCGTCGTGGCATCGGCGCCTGGTTCGAGGCGGGCGCGACCGTCACGCGGCTGGGCGGTCGCATCGGCTCGACGCAGATGACCCTGCACGCCGACGACGGCACGCTGATCGCGACCGGCGCGGCCTCGTTCGTGATCGGCTGACCCACCCCGGTCCGACGTCCCCGTCCCGTTGTCCGCGTCCGCGCTTGCACGCGCGGCGACCGTCGGGGCACAATGCATGCATATGCACGCATTGCGTCCCGACCCCACCCCCGACGCCCGCTGTACCTGCCTGCTGCTGCGCCGGGCCGCGCGCCGCGTCTCGCAGCGCTACGACGAGCACCTGCGCCCCGCGGGCCTGAAGACCACGCAGTTCTCGCTGCTCGCGCAGCTGCGCCACGCCGACGGTCTCGCGATCGGCGAGCTCGCCGAGCGGATGTCCATGGACCGCACGACGCTCACCCGCAACCTCGGACCCCTGGTCTCGGCGGGTTGGGTCGCGCAGCGCCCCGACGCCGCCGACCGCCGCCGTATGCGGCTCGCGCTCACCGACGACGGCCGGCGCACGCTGCGCGAGGCCGCGCCGCGTTGGCGCGAGGCGCAGCGCGCGCTGCGCGAGCAGCTCGGAGCGGCACGGGTCGGCGCACTGCACGCCGCGATCGACGCGACCCTGGAGCACCTCGGATGACGGCCCGCTCCGCCCCGCTGCCCTGGCTCGCGATCGTGCTCTGCGCGGCGGGCCTGTTCGCCGCCTCGATGGGCGTGCGCCAGTCGCTGCCGCTGTTCCTCGGCACCCTGAACACGCAGACCGGGCTCGGCATCGCAGCGATCAGCCTCGCGTTCGCGGTCGGGCAGCTGATGTGGGGCGTGACCCAGCCGATCGCGGGCGCCTGCGCCGACCGCTTCGGACCGGGCCGCGTGATGCTGGCGGGCGGCGTCGCGATCGCGCTCGGCACCGCGCTGATCCCGTACGCGGGCACGCTGCCGATGCTGATGCTGACCATCGGCGTGCTGGGCGCCGGCGGCGCCGGCGCGCTCGGCCCCTCGGTGCTGATGGGCGCGGTCGCGCGCCGTATCGACCCGGCGCGCCGCGGCATGGCGACCGGCATCGTCGGCGCCGGCGGCTCGTTCGGCCAGTTCGCGATCATCCCGCTCGCGCAGTGGATGATCGGCGGGTTCGGCTGGGTGCAGGCGCTCTGGGGCCTGTCGCTGCTCACGCTGCTCGCGCTGCCGATGATCCTCGCGCTGCGCGTGCCGGCGGGCGAGGCGGACAGCGCCGCCGCGAGCGGCGCGACGATGGGCGAGGCGGTCCGCGGCGCGTTCCGCGACCGGAGCTTCCTGCTGCTGTCGGCGGGGTTCTTCGTCTGCGGCTTCCACGTCGCGTTCATCGCCACCCACCTGCCCGGGGTGGTTGCGGCCTGCGGGCTGCCGCCCTCGATCGGCGCCTGGGCGCTCGCGATCGTCGGCCTCTTCAACATCGCGGGCAGCGTCGCGATCGGCTGGGCGGTCGGCCACTGGCGGATGAAGTCGCTGCTGTCGCTGATCTACGCGACCCGCGCCGTCGCCGTCCTCGCCTTCGTGCTCGCGCCCAAGACCGAGGCCGTGGTGCTCGTCTTCGCCGCGGTGATCGGCTTCACCTACCTGTCGACGGTACCACCGACCGCGGGCCTGGTCGCGAAGCTGCACGGCGCGCGCTACATGGCGACCCTCTTCGGGCTCGTGATGCTCAGCCACCAGGTCGGGGGCTTCCTCGGCGCATGGCTCGGCGGCAAGGCCTTCGAGTCGACCGGCTCGTACGACTGGATGTGGTGGATCGACATCGCGCTCGCCATCGGCGCGGCGCTGCTGCACCTGCCGATCCGCGAGGCGCGGATCGTGCCCCGCGCCGCGGCCGCGCCGGCCTGAGCCCGGCTGGCGCAGCCTGCCGGCGCCGCGCCCGATCGGCTATCCTCGCCTGCTCCGGGAGGACGGATGATGATGCTGTCGAGCTTCGACGACCTGCTTCGCGCCGCACGCGCGCAGCCCGAGCGGCAGCGGCTGCTGCTCGTGTTCGCCGCGATCGGCCTGTCGGACGACGCCCCGCCCGAGCGGCGCGCGGCCTTCGAGTCGGGTCAGGGCGGCGAACTGACCCCGGTGATGTGCGTCGACAAGTCGCCCGGCGAGCTCGCGGACTTCGCGTCGCTCGCCGCGACCGCCGACTCGACCGGCCAGGACTGGGGCGTGGTGTTCGTCACGGCGATGTCCGGGCAGGGCGGCGCCGACCCCGACGCGACCGAGGTCGAAAGCGCGCTGCGACGGATGATCGATGCGATCGGCAACGGGCACCCCGGCCCCTGGGCCCCCTTCGACCGGAACGGCCGGCCGCTTCGGCTCGCCTGACGCCGCGCCTCCCGCAGGGCGTCGGCGCCGCCGCGGCGGGGACGAAGCGTCGCCGCGGCGCGACCGCCGCAGGCTCATCGGGCGAGCCGGCGGTGTGGCATCCTCGAGCGATGACCGAGCGCCGCTATGCCTTCGTCGACCTGGAGACCTCCGGCGTGTCGCCGGCGGACGACCGCATCACCGAGGTCGGCATCGTGCTCGTCGACGGCGATGCGCTCGTCGAGGAGTGGTCTTCGCTGGTCGACCCGGGCGTGCCGATCCCGCCCGAGATCCAGGCGCTCACCGGCATCACCAACGAGATGGTGCGCGGCGCACCGCGCTTCGCCGACCTGATGCCAGAGGTCGCTGCGCGGCTCACGGGCCGAGTCTTCGTCGCGCACAACGCGCGCTTCGACTACGGTTTCCTGAAGGCCGAATTCCGCCGCGCCGGCGAGCGCTTCACCGCGGACGTGCTGTGCACCGTGCGCCTGTCGCGCCGGCTCTTCCCGCAGTACGGCTCGCACCGCCTCGACGCGCTGATCGAGCGCCATCGCCTGCCCGCCGCGGACCGGCACCGCGCGCTCGGCGATGCCCGCGTGATCCGTGCGTTCCTGCAGGCGCTCGCGCGCGACGCCGACCCCGACGAGACCGAACGCGCGGTGCGCGAGCTGCTGCGCCAGCCGGCCACGCCCCCGCACCTCGACGCGGCGCGCCTCGAGGCCCTGCCCGAGTCGCCCGGGGTCTACACCTTCGTCGGCGCGAGCGGCCAGCCGCTCTACGTCGGCAAGGCGCGCAACCTGCGCGAGCGCGTGCGCGGCCACTTCTACGCCGACAGCCGCAACGCCAACGACGCGCGCATCGTCGCCGAAGTCCGCGACATCGAGGTGGAGGCCACCGCCGGCGAGTTCGGCGCCCTTCTGCTCGAGATGCGGCGGATCAAGGGCTGCGCGCCGCTTCACAACGTCGCGCTGCGCCGCCGCGAGACCGTCTGCTTCCTGCGCGCGCAGGCGCCCGGCCGGCCGCCCCGGATCGTCCCGCTCGACGACCTCGCCGAACGCGACCCGTTGTCCGAACCCGAGCTCTACGGCCCGTTCGGCTCGCGCGCGAGCGCCCGCGCGGCACTGTCGGCGCTCGGGCGCGAGCACCGCTTGTGCGACCGCGGTCTCGGCCTCTGGGCGCGCGAGGGCGCCTGTTTCTCGCGCCAGGTGCGCCGCTGCGACGGGCTGTGCGCCGGCGAGGAACCCGCCGAGGCCCACCACGCCCGGCTGCGCGTCGCGCTCGAGCCGCTGCGCTTTCCGCGCTGGCCCTTCGACGGCCCGGTCGCGATGCACGAACGCGACCCCGAATCCGGCCGCAGCGACCGCCTGCTCTTCGATCGCTGGCGGGCACTCGGCCCCGACGGCCCCGCGCCCTTCGACCCCGACGTGTTCAAGCTGCTCCGGCGGCGCATGCAGCGCGCACCCGACGCGTTCGAGCCGCTCGCGCCCGGCGTGGCGCGCGCCGCCTGACGCTCCAGAGGCTCGCGCCGCGCATGCGCGGCACCATGAACGCCTCGCGCGCTTGCAGGCACTGTGAACGGGCGTGCTAGATTATGCGGCCGGAGACAAGGCCGACCTTACAAGAGACGAACTTGCAGTTCCTCCAACTGGTCATCAGCGGGGTCGCGCAGGGCTGCATCTATGGCCTCATCGCACTGGGGTTCGTGCTGATCTACAAGGCGACGGAGACCGTCAGCTTCGTGCAGGGCGACCTGATGATGCTCGGCGCGTTCGGCGGGCTCGTCGCGATGACGATGCTCGGCTTCCCGTTCTGGATAGCGGTGATCGCCTCGATCGCGGCCATGGGACTGTTCGGCCTCGTCGTCGAGCGGCTGGTGATCCGCCCGATCCTCGGCCAACCGCAGTTCACGATCGTGATGCTGACGATCGGCATCGGCTACATCGTCCGCGGCCTGGTCACGATGGTGCCCGGCATCGGCACGGACACGCACACGCTGCCGGTGCCCTACAAGGACGTGGTGCTGAAGGCCGGCGGGCTGGTCGTGTCGGTCGAGCAGGTGGTCGTGATCGCCGCGACCGCCGTGCTGTGCGCGCTGCTGTACGGCGTGTTCCGCTACTCGACGGTCGGCATCGCGATGCAGGCGTCCTCGCAGAACCAGCTGGCCGCGTACTACATGGGCATCCCGGTGCGCCGGCTGAACGGCCTCGTCTGGGCGCTCGCCGCGGCGGTCGCCGCGGTCGCCGGCCTGCTGCTCGCGCCGATCACCTTCGTGCACGTGAACATGGGCTTCATCGGCCTGAAAGCCTTCCCCGCCGCGGTCGTCGGCGGCTTCGGCAGCCTGCCCGGCGCGATCGTCGGCGGGCTGATCATCGGCGTCGTCGAATCGCTCGCGGGCTTCTACCTGCCCACCGGCTTCAAGGACATCGCGCCCTACATCGTCGTGCTGGCGATGCTCTGGTTCAAGCCGAACGGCCTGTTCGGCGAGAAGCTGCGCAAGAAGGTCTAGGGCCACGACGATGCGCTTCCTCTTCAAGACGTCCTACGACCAGGATATCGTCCTCTTCAAGCACGAGGGCCACCGGCTCTGGTACGGGCTGCTGATCGCCGCGCTGATCGTGGCGCCCTGGGCGATCGCCGAGTACTGGCTCGCTCAGCTCTCGTTCGTGCTGATCTACTCGATCGTCGGCCTCGGCCTGATGCTGCTCGCCGGGTTCACCGGGCAGGTCTCGATCGGCCACGCAGCCTTCCTCGGCGTCGGGGCCTACACGCAGGCCTACCTGACCAACCTCGGCGTGCCCTTCCCGATCGCTCTCGTGGTGGCGACGCTCCTGTCGGCGGGCGTGGGCGTCGTCGTCGGCGTGCCGGCGCTGCGCGTCAAGGGCATCTATCTCGGGATCGCGACGCTCGCGTTCGGCTTCATCGTCGAGGAGGTGTTCGCGCGCTGGGAGAGCGTGACCGGCGGCAACGCCGGCATCCACGTGAAGGCGCCGAACGTCTTCGGCTGGAAGCTCTCGTCCGACACCGAGTTCTACTACCTGTGCCTGGTCCTGTGCATCGCGGTGACGATCGGCGTGCTGAACCTGCTGCGCTCGCCCACGGGCCGCGCGTTCGTCGCGATCCGCGACTCCGAGATCTCGGCGCAGTCGATGGGCATCAACCTCGCGTACTACAAGGGCCTGTCGTTCGCGCTGTCGGCCGCGATGGCCGGGATCGCGGGCGCCCTCTACGCGCACAAGATGCAGTTCCTGTCGCCCGACCAGTTCAGCCTGATCCAGTCGGTCGACCTGCTGCTGCTGGTCGTCGTCGGCGGCCTGGGCTTCGTGCACGGCGCCTTCCTCGGCGCGATCTTCCTGATCACGATGCCGCAGCTGATCGCCCTCGGCAAGGCCCTGCTGCCGCCGGCGATCGGGGGCGCCGCCGGCCTGCAGGCAGTGGTCTACGGCATCGTGCTGGTGGTATTCGTGCTGTTCGAGCCGATGGGCCTGTACGGCCGCTGGCTCAAGATCCGGACCTGGTTCCAGCTGTTCCCGTTCTACCGCAAGGGCATGTTCAGGCGGCAGAAGAGCTTCACCAAGTCGGACCGCCTCAAGTGAGCGCCACCCCCCTGCTCTCGGCCCGCGACCTGCAGGTCCGCTTCGGCGGCGTGCTCGCGGTCAACAAGGTCAGCTTCGATGTCCAGCGCGGCGAGGTCTTCACGATCATCGGCCCGAACGGCGCCGGCAAGACCACCGTCTTCAACCTGATCAGCCGCATCTACGTGCCGACCGCGGGCTCGATCGAGTTCGAGGGCCAGAAGCTGTCCGAGGTGCCGCCCTACCGCGTCGCCGAGATGGGCATCGCGCGCACGTTCCAGAACATCGAGCTGTTCGAGTACGCGACGGTGCTGCAGAACCTGCTGATCGGCCACCACGTGCACCGCAGGACCGGCTTCTGGAGCGAGCTGCTGTTCACGCCGGCCGCACGCCGCGCCGAAGCCGAGGCGCGCGAGGAGGCCGAGCGGGTCATCGAGTTCCTTGACCTGCAGCACCACCGCGACTCGCTGGTCGCCGGCCTGCCCTACGGCGTGCGCAAGGTCGTCGAGCTCGCCCGCGCGCTGTGCAGCAAGCCCAAGCTGCTGCTGCTCGACGAGCCCTCCTCGGGCCTGAACGTCGAGGAGACCGACGACATGGTGTTCTGGATCCAGGACATCAAGCACGAGCTCGGCATCACCGTGCTGATGGTCGAGCACGACATGTCGCTCGTCTCGCGCGCCTCCGACCGCGTGCTCGCGATGGCGCAGGGCGAGCCGCTCGCGATCGGCACCCCGCGCGAGGTGCAGTCCGACCCGCGCGTGATCGAGGCCTACCTCGGCGCGGCCGAGGACATGTCCTTCCTGCGCCGCGCCGAGCCGTTCCAGAGGAACCGGGCATGAGCGCAGACAAGCCGATCCTCAAGCTCGCCAACGTCGAGAGCGCCTACGGCCCGATCAAGGCGATCCGGGGCGTGAGCCTCGAGGTCTCGCCCGGCGAGATCGCGACCGTGCTCGGCTCCAACGGTGCAGGCAAGACCACGATCCTGAAGACGATCTCCGGCATCATCGACCCGCGCCGCGGCTCGATCGAGTTCAAGGGCGAGCCGATCACCGCGATGGACCCGGCGCTCGTCGTGCAGCGCGGGCTGTCCCACGTACCCGAGGGGCGCGAAGTGTTCCCGCTGCTGTCGGTGCGCGACAACCTGCTGATGGGTGCCTACACCCGCAAGGACCGCGACCAGGTCGCGCGCGACATGGAGACGGTGTTCGGCTATTTCCCGATCCTCAAGGAGCGGGCGACCCAGGACGCCGGCCTGCTGTCGGGCGGCCAGCAGCAGATGCTCTCGATCTCGCGCGCGATCATGGCCGCCCCCGACCTGATCCTGCTCGACGAGCCGAGCCTCGGCCTGTCGCCGCGCCTGACCAAGGAGATCTTCGAGATCATCGTCCGCATCAACCGCGAGCGCGGCACCTCAATGCTGCTGGTCGAGCAGAACGCGAACATGGCGCTGAACGCTGCCGACTTCGGTTACGTGCTCGAGAACGGACGGATCGTCATGGAGGACACCTGCGCCGCCCTTCGCGAGAAGGACGACATCAAGGAGTTCTATCTCGGCATGAAGGAACAGGGCGCGCGCGGCGAGCGTCGCTGGAAGAAGAAGAAGACCTGGCGATGAGCACCGTCCTCGACCCGCACCGCATCGTCCACGGCTCGCAGTTCGGATGGCAGCCGGAGGCGGTGCCGTTCAAGACCATCCCCGAGCTCTTCGCGCAGCGCGTGGCCGAGATGGGCGACGCGCCGATGATGCGCCAGAAGGACCTCGGCATCTGGCGCGCCTACAGCTGGCGCGAGGTCGCCACGATCGCCGCCGAGATCGGCGCCGGACTGATCCGCCTCGGCTTCGAGCCGGGTGAGGTCGTCTCGGTGCTGTCGAACACCCGCCGCGAGTGGAGCTGGACCGACCTCGGCACGCTGTCGGCCGGCGGCGTGTGCAACGGCGTCTACCCGACCGACTCGGCCGCCCAGCTGCAGTACCTGTGCAGCGACTCGCGCTCGGTCTACCTGTTCGTCGAGAACGACGAGCAGCTCGACAAGTTCCTCGAGGTCCGCGACGCGCTGCCCGCGATCCGCAAGGCGATCGTGTTCGACATGGAGGGGCTCGCCTCCCTCGACGACCCGCAGGTGATCGGCCTCGACACGCTTCGCGAGCTCGGCCGCCTCGAGCTCAAGGAGCGCCCCGACACGATCGAGAAGCGCCGCGGCGTGCGCCAGCCCGGCGACGTCGCGATCCTCGTCTACACCTCGGGGACGACCGGCAAGCCGAAGGGCGCGATGATCACCCACGCCAACCTGTGCGCGGTGCTCTCGGGCCTGTCGACGAGCCTCTTCGAGGGCATGCCGCGCGGCGGCGAGCGCGTCGCGTTCCTGCCGATGTGCCACATCGCCGAGCGCATGATCGGCGGCTACGTGCCCCTGATGCGCGGCGAGGTGGTCAACTTCGTCGAGAACCCCGAGACGGTCTTCGAGAACGTCCGCGAGATCCAGCCGCACGTGTTCTTCGCGGTGCCCCGGGTCTGGGAGAAGATCTATTCGCAGGTGATGATCACGCTCTCCGAGGCGGGCAAGGTGCAGCAGCTCGCCTACAGGTGGGCGCTCGGCGTCGGCGAGCGCGTCGCGAAGGTGCGGGCGGCCGGCGGCGAGCCGGGCGGGCTGCTGCGGCTGCAGTCGGCGCTCGCGGACTTCACGGTGCTCGACAACGTGCGGCGCATGACCGGCATGAGCCGCGTGCGCCTCGGCCTCACCGGCGCCGCGCCGATCTCGGCCGACCTGATCCGCTGGTACCAGTCGCTCGGCGTGCCGCTGCGCGAGGGCTGGGGCATGACCGAGACCTGCGGCGGCGGCACGGTCAGCCCGCGCAGGGGCGTGCGCCCCGGGAGCGTCGGCGTGCCCGGACCCGGCATCGAGATGAAGATCGCCGAGGGCACCCACGAGATCCTGCTGCGCGGCCCGAACGTGATCCTCGGCTACCTGAACCAGCCCGAGAAGACGCGCGAGACGATCGACGCCGAGGGCTGGCTGCACACCGGCGACGTCGGCCGGGTCGACGAGGACGGCTACTTCTACATCACCGACCGGATGAAGGACATCATCATCACGGCCGGCGGCAAGAACGTGACCCCGAGCGAGTGGGAGAACGAGCTCAAGTTCTCCCCGTACGTGACCGACGCGGTCGTCATCGGCGACAAGCGCGCCTACCTCACCGCGCTGGTGATGATCGACCAGGAGAACGTCGAGAAGTTCGCGCAGGACCACGACGTGCCGTTCACGAACTACGCGAGCCTCACGCGCGCCAAGGAGGTCCAGGACCTGATCTGGCGCGAGATCGAGTCGGTGAACAGGAAGTTCGCCCGCGTCGAGCAGGTGAAGAAGTTCAGGCTGATCGAGCAGCAGCTGACTGCCGAGGACGAGGAGCTGACGCCGACGATGAAGCTCAAGCGGGCGCTCGTCCAGAAGAAGTACGCCGAGCTGATCGAGGGGATGTACCGGGATTGATCCCGGCGGCGACACGATGATGGTTCGATCCCGCGGCACGGGCCCGGCCTGCGCCGCATCACACGAAGGAGACTGTTCATGAACCTGATGCGAAGGACCTCGCTGGCACTGGGCATCGTCGCGATGTCCGTCGGGCTGGCACACGCCCAACAGGGCGTCGGCAAGGGCGAGATCGTCGTCGGCACGATCCAGGACCTGTCCGGCCCGATCGCCGCGTTCGGCAAGCAGGCCCGCAACGGCATGCAGCTGCGCGTCGAGGAGATCAACGAGCAGGGCGGCATCAACGGCCGCAAGATCAAGCTGATCGTCGAGGACAACGCCTACGATCCGCGCAAGGCGGTGCTCTCGGCGCAGAAGCTGGTCAACCAGGACAAGGTCTTCGCCGTGCTCGGCCACATGGGCACCGCGCACAACAACGCGGCGATGCCGATCCAGTTCGAGAAGAACGTGATCAACTGGCTGCCGATCACCGCGGCCCGCGAGATGTACGAGCCCTTCCACAAGATGAAGTTCTCGTTCGCGGCGACGTACTACGACCAGATGCGCGCCGGCCTGCCCGAGCTCGCCAAGCGCCAGAAGTTCTCCAAGCCCTGCATCATCTACCAGGACGACGAGTTCGGCCTCGAGGTGCTGCGCGGCGCCGAGTGGGCGCTGAAGTCGATGAACATGGACTTCGCCGAGAAGACCTCGTTCAAGCGCGGCTCGACCGACTTCTCGTCGCAGGTCGCGCGGATGCGGTCCGCCAACTGCGACCTGGTGGTGATGGGCACGATCATCCGCGAGACCATCGGCACGATCGGCGAGTCCCGCAAGACCGGCTTCTCGCCGATCTTCTTCGGCTCGAGCGCGCTCTACACCGACCTGATCCACAGGCTCGGCGGCAAGGCGATGGACGGCCTGTACGGCATGCACACCGCCGCGAACCCGTACCTCGACGACGCCGACGAGAAGGTCCGCTTCTGGGCGAACAAGTACAAGACGAAGTTCAGCGAGGACCCGACCGTCTTCTCGGCGTACGGCTACACGATCGTCGACATGTTCGCGCTCGCGGTGCGCGCGGCCGGTCCGACCCTGACGTCCGACTCGTTCGTGAAGGCGGCCGAGTCGGCCGCTTTCCCCGCGGACATGTTCGGGTCGCCCCCGATGAAGTTCAAGCCGAACTTCCGCCTCGGCAACGACCAGAGCCGGATGGCCCAGATCGTCAACGGCCGCTGGACCAAGGTGACCGACTACCTGCCGGTGCCGCCCGAGAAGAAGTGATCGAAGGCGAGGCCGTCCGCTGCATGCGGACGGTTGCATGAAGCGCGACCGCCGCCCGGGGGCGGCCGTTGTCGCTTCTGCCTCCGGCGCGCACCGGCGCCGCCCACCGGGACGTTTCTGCGGAAACGTCCCGGGCGCTCAGCGCCCGCCGAGGCCCATCGACCGCGTGATCACTTCCTTCATGATCTCGTTCGTGCCGCCGTAGATCCGCTGCACCCGCGCATCCGCCCAGGCACGCGCGATCGGGTACTCCCACATGTAGCCGTAGCCGCCGTGCAGCTGCACGCACTCGTCGATCACCTTGCACTGCAGGTCGCTGCACCAGTACTTCGCCATCGAGGCCGTCGCCGTGTCGAGCTCCTTGCGAAGCAGCAGCTCGATGCACCGGTCCACGAACACGCGGGCCACCTGCACCTCCGTCTGCAGCTCCGCGAGCTTGAAGCGCGTGTTCTGGAAGCTCGCGACCGTCGTGCCGAACGCCTTGCGCTCCTTCACGTACTGCACCGTCCAGTCGATCGCCGCCTGCGCCGATTCCACGCCCGAGATCGCGATCTGCAGCCGCTCCCAGGGCAGCTCCTGCATCAGGTAGACGAAGCCGCGGTTCAGCTCGCCGAGCAGGTTCGACTTCGGCACCTTCACGTTGTCGAAGAAGAGCTCCGCCGTGTCCTGCGCCTTCATACCCACCTTCTTCAGCCGCTTGCCCTTGTCGAAGCCGGGCATGCCGCGCTCGACCAGCAGCAGGCTCGTGCCTTTGGCACCCGCGTCCGGATTGGTCTTGGCCACGACGATCACCAGGTCGGCATGCCAGCCGTTCGTGATGAACGTCTTCGAGCCGTTCAGCAGGAAGTGGTCGCCCCGGTCGACCGCAGTCGAACGGATGCCCTGCAGGTCCGAACCCGCCGCAGGCTCGCTCATCGCGATCGCACCCACGATCTCGCCGCGGGCCATCGCCGGAAGGTACTTGCTCCGCTGCGCCTCGCTCCCGTAGGCGAGGATGTAGGGCGCGACGATCTCGTTGTGCAGCCCGAAGCCCAGCCCCGTGAAGCCCTGTCGCGCAATCTCCTCGAACAGCGCCACCGAATACAGCTTGTCCGCGTCGGCGCCGCCGTAAGCCTCCGGCATCGAGGTGCACAGCAGGCCCGTCTCGCCGGCCTTCGTCCAGACCTCGCGGTCGACGTGGCCCTGCTCTTCCCAGCGGGCGTGGTGGGGCGCGACCTCGTTCTCGAGGAAGCGGCGCACGGTGTCGCGGAACTGCAGGTGCTGCTCGGAGTACAACGAACGTTCGATCATCGGGTGCCTCGCAAGTGGAACGACCTCAGCCTCGTTCCAGCTCGCGCGTCGCAGCGACCGCCCGCAGCAGCGGCCGCATCAGCGCCTCGGACCGGAAGGGCTTGTGCAGCACCGTCGTGTCCGGCCCGGCCCGCACGCGCAAAGGTTCGATGTCGGGCTCGCCGGTAATCAGCACTGCAGCCGGAGAATACCCCAGCTGCCTGCGGAGCTCCGCGATCGCGGCGATGCCGTTCGCACCGCCGGCGAGCCGGTAGTCGCAGACGATCGCGTCGACCGTCCGGTCCGAGTCGGCTTCCTTCTCCAGCACCTCGGACAGCGACACGCCTGCCGTAACCCGCACGCCCCATTCGGCCATCAGCCTCGCTACTGCGGTGCGGGCATCACGGTCGTCCTCGATCAGCAGGACGTAGGCGCCGCGCAACGGCGAGAGGTCGGGCAGGGGCATGGCTTCCGGCACCGCCGGCGCCATCGGCACGTAGGCGTCGACCGTCACGGCGGGCACCGTGACCGTGAACCGCGAGCCCCGCCCCGGCACCGACGCCATCGTCACCGTGTGGTCGGGAAGCTGCTCGATGATACGCCCGACCAGGAAGAGCCCGAGCCCCAGTCCCCGCTCACGATCACGCTCCACGTTGTTGAGCTGGACATACGGCTTCCAGATCTCCTCGAACGCTTCGGGCGCGACGCCGATGCCCGTATCGAACACGTCGATCCGACACCGATCGCCACGCATCCGTGCGGCGATCAACACCCGCCCGGCCCGCGTGTCGTCGCTGTGGGTGAACTTCACCGCGTTGGCGACCAGGTTGCTGAGCACCCGCTGGATCGAGCGGGCGTCGGTTTGCAGCACCACCGGCGAGCGCGGCGGCCGCACCCGCAGTTCGACCCCGCGCTTGTCGGCCTCGCCCACGTATCCCCCGTACAGGTCGCGCAGCAATGGCCGGAGCTCGAGCGGACGGATGTCGAGCGCCTCCGTGCCGCTATCGTAACGCGCCGCCGTGAGGAGATGATCGAGCGTCGTGCCGAGCATCGTCAGCGCTGCCTCGGCGCGCTCTGCAGGCTCGCGTGCGCGTTCAAGGTCGTCCGCCTGCAGCCGGGACCGAGCGACGTCGAGGTGGGCGACGGCAGCGGCCATGGGTTGGCGGAGGTCGTGGCTCACGGCGGCGATGAGTCGCGTCTTCTGGCGGTCCGCTTCTTCCGCGGCTGCCTGGCGCTCGCGGGCTTCGAGCCGAGCCGCTTCGGTCCGGCGGCGTTGATGGAAAAGCTCACGCTCGCGTGACTCGAGCAGTCGGCACAAGACCATGCCAAACACGTTCGCGAACGACAAGTAGAGGCAGCTTCTCAAGAACTCGCTACCGCCAATGACCATCGGAGCCCAAGCGACTGCCAAGACGCTTACCGCCCAACCAACGAGCGCGGACACCGAAATCGGCAGTCGCAAGAAGGCATAGTGCAAAAAAAGGCCGATCATGACTGCCGGGGAGGCTTGCACCGCCACAGCCCGCCCGCCCTCACCGGGAAGAGCGAGCAGCAACACGATTCCTCCTAAGCCAAACGCGCTCGTCCCCGCGACTACGAGAACGTAGTTGCTGCTCGAAATGCCCCGCCGAAACCAAAGACAAGCACCGACGGATCCTAAGCCGAGAGCGAGAACCGCGCGGATCACCAACGCGGCAGCCGTGTGCTCCTCACTCGTCCACGAGACAACAAGGAATGCGCTGAACAGCGTTGACGCGCCTATGGCTGCGCACGCAGCGAGTCGGAACGCGGACTCGCGGAACTGGCAAAGGAACTCAAGCTCGACATCTGCCGCAAGGAACCTTCTTCCTGCGACCCGCGGGTCTGCAAGCGTCTTCAAGTGCTCTCCATAGTCTGAAAGGCAGATCGGATGCGGTCTTCTGAACACAGTGATCACCACAATCGGAAGTCAGCATGTTTCGTTGTTGTTGCATGGCGACGAACCGTCGACAATCAGCCATCAGGTCAGTTGACTTTCCCTCAATGTCTTGGGATTCGATTGCTCGAAACCCTAGAATTCTGTTAACTTTTTTGTGCGCAAGGGTTTGCAGTCTAGGAGTAGGCAGATGCTCTACCCTCTGTAGCCAGAAGGAGGTTCCGGCAGCTCTAGATCCGTGTGACCGCCGGCATGGTTGAACGACATACAAGGCGGTGGGACTTTGGACGTGAAGAGACACAGCGCGAAGATTGCTTCGTACCACGAGAGCATGAGCGCGCCGAAACCGGCGAAGCGACTCGAACTCCCCTTTCGGGTTCGGATTGTCCGTAATGACGCTCAACTTGAGCAGGCTGTTCGCATTCGCGCCGAAGCCTACTCGCGACACGTGCCGACGCTAGGGGAGGTCCTAGCTGAGCCCGAACCCGTTGACCGCAACCCAGATTCGATCGTCTTCTTGGCTGAAGGAAAGGTCGACGAGGAACCCCTCGGGACGATTCGCATTCAGACTAATTTCGTTTCTCCGCTATCGATCGAAAAGTCTGTCGAACTGCCGGAGCAATTCCGCGGCCGCCCGCTAGCAGGCGTATCTCGGCTTGGCGTCAAGGCGGGAGCGCGAGGACGATTAGTCAAGCTTGCGCTGTTCAAGGCGATGCACCGCTACTGCTTGGCAAAGCAGGTTGAATGGGTTCTGATCGGCGCTCGGCCGCCCTTAGACAAGGAATACCTTGATCTGGGGTTCTTCGACGTCTTTCCCGATCGAGAGCCGCGGCCGCTGCTTTCTGCGAACGGCATCGCGCATCGCATTCTTGCGTTTGATGTTCAAGGCGCCGAAAGACACGCACTTGCTTCGAATCACCCGCTATACAGCTTCATGTTCCGCCGGTTTCATCCAGACATAGAGATCTTCGCCTCTGTAAGCAACATGTGGAGTCGTCCCCGGCTTAGCCGGCGTCACTCCCTCACGGAACTTCAAGAACTGATTCCACCGGTGGTCTAGCGCCGCCGGATTCCCGGCAATCAACTGTCCGAGTCCGCCTGCAGCCACGCACCACGAACCGCTACATCGACTGTCGCGATTGCTTCCTCGCGCGGCATATGCTTAGCCAATAAGTGGAACAAAACGTCCAGTGGTCCGCCGGTACTGCTTGTACGCATCTCCGTTCGGTGAACCGGAAATCTCCGCTTCCTCAGTGAGCGCCGCGCTGCGATACCAGAGGTACATCGCCGCCAGTGCCATCCAAGACACTGTGGTCGGCACCCCCACTGCGATGCCGCCCCACATCAATAGGTAAGCTGAATAGATGGGATGCCGAACCCACCTATACGGCCCTGACGTCATCAACGCACTGGGTGCGCCAGGCGTGAAGGCGATGTTGGGTGAGACGGTGCCGTGGGTAGCGAGTGAGTACCTAAAGAGTCCAAGAGCTCCCCACAGCATCGCAAGTCCGAGCAAGGCATTCCAACTCGGGTAGCTCGAACCGTAGACGAGAAGAACCACTGCATCCGCGATAGCCAAAGCATTGCCTGTTCGCCGAAGCCACTCGCGCTTTGTCGGCCTATCGCGCGGAACAACGAAGCGAGACCTGCGCGCCCGGCTAAAGACAAAGAGACACGTAAGGAAGGACGCGAACAAAATCAGGGACATAGCCAGGTCGTGAGTCTTGTGGCGTGCAGTAATCAGAACGATCAGCAAAGAGACAGCGGCCTGGACCGCTGTTCGCCCCGGACCGCCCATTCGTCGTCGTTACGCGCGTCAAGACAGTGAACGACCGCTAGTGTACTGAAGCCGAACTACGTCGAGGCAGGTTAGATCCATGTTCGCACGCGCGCTACGGCGTATGTCGAACTTCGTCTCACGAACAATCGCAGCGATCTCTATGCTGGCGGTTGTGACCGGCGTTGGCTTGGCTCACCTGCTTTTATCGGGCCCTGACTCTTCATACACGGGCACGCGCGTTGAGATACGTCACGCTGGAGGGCTCGACAGCAAGGCTGGCCTCTCGGACGCTCTCGCAGTTCTGAGATCGACCACGGCCATCGCAGGCGAAGCTCGAACGAACCGCTCCGAGCTTCCTTACTGGCTACTTGCAGATGTGCCGATCCCTCGGGACGGAGACGCACGGTCGGTTCACCTGCCGTCACGACACGCGCAGTCGGTAAGGATCTGGTTACTCGACGAAGACGGCGAGGTCTTGATCACTGGAAGTGCCGTTCGCGGCAGTGACTCCGGTGACATCAAGGCCCGACGCGCAGGGTTCAGCTTCGACATTCCGACTTTCTCCCGCGCGGTCACCGTTGTTGCTCGGATCGAATCAACAGGGCCTGCGCGTCTCTCCGTCGAGATCTGGAAAACGGCTGATATTGTCGCCGCCTCCCGCCAGTTCGATCAATCGGGCGGAGTTCTGTTCGGCAGCCTTCTAATGGTCGCCGCCTTCGGCACACTGACGTCGATGCTTACCCGAGACTGGGTATTCTTTATCTTCGCGGCGTGGACCATTGCAAGCCTCCGATTCGCGTCTTACTCGAGCGGATGGGACCTCGCATGGCTGGGCCTCCCAACGGCAGAAGACTATCCACGGCTGGTTCGCAATATCCCATTGGCGATCTACGCGGTCCTAACGGTGGCGCTGTTTCATGGCATCTTCAAGAAAGACATCGCTCGCCTCCGAGTTGGTTCGCACATCCGGGTTTTCGTTGTCTTGGCTGGAGCACTCCTGTTAGCTGCCCCAGTTTTGCCGCACCAGCATTTTCTTCCGGTCCTTTGGTTAGTTAGTGGGCCTTGCTTGGCGTATCTGATGTGGACGACGCTTCGCATCATCTCAGGAACCGGGTCGTCGGCCGCGATTTGGTACTGTGCTTCTTGGCTAACCACACTCGCTGGATCAGTTGGAGAAATTGCCTTCGCGTCGGGGATCGTTCCGAAGATGCCCGTACTGATAAACAGCCTATCTGGAGCTGTGTTCTCTACGTTGCTTGCGGGAATATCTCTTGCCGAACGGATCAACTCGGAAAGAATGCGGCGCGTATCTGCCCAGACGCGAGCAGTCGAGGTGTTGAAGCGCTTCCAAGAGAACTACAACTCGATGCCGATCGGACTCTTCAGCCTCGACTCGAGAGGTGTGATTCGTCTCCACAATCCGTCCTTCATGCAGATGTTCGCCCTAAAGCGTGAACCAGACTCGGAGGTAGAGCTCGAGATCGACTACCTGCTTGGGGAAGGAACCTTCTCGAGACTTCAGGATGCAGCGGCACACAGCAGCGGCAATGACATCGAGCTACATTTACCGAGCGACCAAGGTGCTGGGCGTTGGTTCCTCGCGAGGGTCACTCGCAAAGGCGAGTCGATAGAGGGCTCTGTTCAAGATATCACGACACGTAAGCTGGCAGAAGGGCAGCTCAAACACCTCGTTGATCACGACCACCTAACTGGCCTACTAAATCGTCGAGGACTAGAGGGGACTCTCAGTCGAGCAATCAGCAGTGTAGGTGAGGGCGGCCGATGCGCGATCGCGTATGTCGACCTCGATCGCTTCAAGCTAATCAACGATCTGCACGGGCACGGCACGGGTGACGCACTGATTCAGCAAACCGCCCGACGACTGAAGTCTGCGGTACGTGCGAGGGATCATGTTGCTCGCTTCGCCGATGGTTTTGTTGTCATATTCATGGACTGCCCCGAACACGTCGTCGTCGGTCTGACCGAGCGTATCCGCGAAGTCGTCGGTGAGTTGCCGTTCGAGGTCAACGGCAAGGGCCTGAACATGACCGTCAGCGTCGGCGTGGTCTCGATCGACCCGTCGATGTCGTCGGTCGACGCGATGGCGGCGGCAGACCGGGCGTGCAACGAGGCGAAGGCGCGAGGCCGAAATTGTGTCGTTCGACTGACCGACAAGGATGCGGCGCTGCGGATGCACCTCGAGGAACTCAAGGTCGTCGCGGACCTGCAGAAGCGGGTGCAGACGGAACGCTACTTCCTCGAGTTCCAGCCGATCGTGGCGCTGCAGTCGGCGATGGCGTCGACGAGCTACGAGGTCCTGATCCGGATGCGCGGCGAAGGCGGCCGGGTCATTCCGCCGGGCAAGTTCATCGGGGCGGCCGAGCGCAACGGCCTGATGTCGCAGATCGACCGGTGGGTGCTTCGCAGCACGCTCGAGTGGCTGGACGATCACCCGGACCATCGGGACCGGCTCGCGTTCGCCACGATCAACATCAGCGGTGCGTCGCTCAACGACATCCGCTTCGTCGACGATGCGTTCGCGATGATCGCCGAGCATCCGCTCGCGATGCCGAAGCTCTGCTTCGAGATCACGGAGAGCGTGGCGCTGCACGACCTGGGGTCGACGCGGCGCTTCTTCGATCGGGTGAGGATGTACGGGAGCAAGCTGGCGCTCGACGACTTCGGCGCGGGCTACACCTCCTTCAATTACCTGAAGGAGATCCCGGCGGACTTCATCAAGATCGACGGCAGCTTCGTCAAGGAGATCAACCGGAACCCGGCCAACTACGCGATCACGAGGATGATCGTCGACCTGACGCACGAACTGGGCATGCGGAGCATCGCGGAATGGGCGGAGACGCCGGACACGATCGCGTCCCTGATCCAGCTGGGCGTCGACTACGGCCAGGGCTTCGGCCTCGCGCGTCCGATGGCTCCGGAGATCGTGACGGCGGCCACTTCGGGCGGAGCGCTCGTCAACGACCCGCTGGTGCTGACCCTGCTGCAGGACGGCACGGCGGGGGCCGCGATCGGAGCTGCGACGGGTCAAGGGCGCCGCCGCCAGATCGCTCGCTGACGGCGCTTGCCGGCAGACCGCGAGGTCCGGCAAGCACGCTCGCGCCCGCGCAGCCCGCGAGACGGGGCAATCTCGCTCAGGCGATATGATTGGGCTCCCCGGTCGCGCCGAGTCGCCCCATGTCATCGCCCTCCCTGCCCGCCGCGGTGCCCGCCGCGCTCTATGACCATCCCGTCGCGGCCGCGCTCCTGAACGAGGCGCTCACGCTCCTCGGGGACGGTATCTCCGCCGAGGCGATCGAGGCGGCTGGCGTTTCCGCGGGGCTTCCCTGCGGCCCGCTGGCGGTCCTCGATGCCGTGTCCCTGGACGTCGTGGATCACGCGCTGCACGCTCAGATGGACGCGCCGGGGCACGGGCATTCGCATGGCCACGGACACGCCCATGGTCACGACCACCACCACGACCACGCGCACGGCCACGACCACTCGCACGATCACGGGCATCGTCACGATCACGGTCACTCGCACGACGCGGGCCACGGGCACGGGCACGACTACGGCGACCACTCGCACGACCACGGCCATGCGCACGCCCCGGCCCCGAAGCGCCCCGCCCTCCCGGAATCCGCGATCTACGTCGTCGAGAAGATGGCGCACGGCTACAAGCGGTCCGGGCGCGGGGCGGGCAAAGGCTTCTACGATCACGAGGCGCAGCCGCCGGCGCTCTGGTCGGGCCTGAAGACCTTCGAGCGCCGCTCGAAGCAACTGCCCGCCGACGACGTCCGCGATCGCCTCGTCTACGCCGCACTGTCGGCCGCGCTCGGCGTCGACGCATCCATCCCCCTGCCGCCGGGCTTCGCCCAGGCGTTCGGCGCGGCGGTGCCCGCGAACGCCACCGAGGCGGTCGCCCGCGTCGGCGCGCTCGGCGCGCCGGCGTTCACGACCCGCGCCGCCGCGCTCGCCGAGCGCTTCGGGCCGCGCTTCGAACCGTCCGGCGAGGCGCTCGCCCGGCTCGAGTCGCGCTGAGGGAGCGGCCTCGGTGATCGACGTCGCGTCCGACGGGCCGGTCCGCATCGTCACCCTCGACCGGCGCGAGGCCCGCAACGCGGTCGACCGTCCGACGGCCGAGCGGCTCGCCGACGCGTTCCGCGCGTTCGACGCGGACCCTTCGGCCTCGGTGGCGGTGTTCGCCGGCGCGCACGGCACGTTCTGCGCCGGCGCGGACCTCAAGGCGATGGCGGACCCGGCGCGACGCAACCGGCTGGAGCCCGTCGGCGACGGTCCGATGGGCCCCTCCCGGATGCTGCTCTCCAAGCCGGTGATCGCGGCGGTGGCGGGCCACGCGGTGGCGGGCGGCGCGGAGCTCGCGCTCTGGTGCGACCTTCGGGTGTTCGAGGAGAGCGCGGTCTTCGGCATCTTCTGCCGGCGATTCGGCGTGCCGCTGATCGACGGCGGCACGGTGCGGCTGCCACGGCTGATCGGCCTGTCGCGGGCGCTGGACCTGATCCTCACCGGGCGACCAGTCGATGCGCGGGAGGCCCTGGCGATCGGCATCGCGAACCGCGTGGTGCCCGACGGCACGGCGCGCGACGCGGCCGTCGCGCTCGCGCACGAGCTCGCCCGACTGCCCCAGGCCTGCCTGCGCAACGACCGGCTCTCGGCCTACGAGCAGGCGGAGCTGGACCTGGAGGCTGCCCTCTCGAACGAGTTCGAGCGGGGACTGGCCACGATCGCCACCGGCGAGCACCTCGCCGGCGCGGCCCGCTTCGCGGCCGGCAGCGGCCGCCACGGCACGCCCGCCTGACCCTTTCCTGTCATTCCAACGATCGGACTCCATGAACGCACCCGTCGCCGCCACCACGTTCCGACGCGAGAAGCTGCTGCACGGCTGGCGCGAGCCGGTGGTTCCGCGCCCCGCGGCCACCATCCTGCTACTGCGAGACTCGGCCGAGGGCCTGCAGGTGTTGATGACGCGTCGCTCCTCTACGGCGAGCTTCGCGCCGGGCGCCTACGTGTTCCCCGGCGGCGCGCTCGACGAGGCGGACAAGTCGGATGCGGCGGTCGACTGCGCCCGCGCCCGTGCGGACCAGGACGACCCGCACCGGCACTATGCGGCCGCCGCGCTGCGCGAGGCCTTCGAGGAGCTCGGCGTCCTGCTCGCCTACCGGCGCGGCACCGACGAGCCGGTGGACCCGGCCGCGATCGCGACGATGGACCGCACGCACGACGGCGACCTGTACGCGCAGCTCACGCGCGCAGGCCTCGAGCTCGCGATCGACCGCACCGGCTGGTTGTCGCACTGGATCACCGACCGCGACCTGCCCAAGCGCTTCGACGTGCGCTTCTTCGTCGCGCCGATGCCCGCCGGCCAGGAGGCGATCGCGGACGGTGCGGAGCAGTTCGAGCCGGTGTGGGTCAACCCGGCCGATGCGCTCGCGCGCCACGAGCAGGGCACGTTCAGCATGATCTTCCCGACGATCCGCACGCTGCGACAGCTGCAGCGCTTCGGTACCGTCGCGCAGGTGCTCGAGGCCTGCCGCGCGCAGACCTCGGTGTTCACCTCGTGCCCGCGCGGCGGCAAGGTGGCGGGCAAGGACACGCGCTTCACCGAGGACGAGATGGCCTTCGGGGAGCTCGAGATGGTCTCGCCCGACGGGCAGGTCGTGCACGCGCTCGACTGGCGCACCGACGAGGTGGTGCGGCTGCGCCGGAACGTGCTCAGGCTGACCGCGCCCAATCCCGGGATGATGACCGGCCCGGGCACGAATACCTACATCGTCGGCGAGGACGGCGCGTGGATCGTCATCGATCCGGGCCCGCCGGACCGTGCACATGTCGAGCGCATCGCCGCGGCGGTGCGCGGCGGGCTGCAGGCGATCGTCTGCACGCACTCGCACCCCGACCACTCGCCGGCCGCACCGATGCTGCGCGAGGCGCTCGGCCGCGACGTGCCGATCCTGGGACTCGCCTCGCGTCCGACCGCACGCGCGCACTCGAGCTTCGTGCCCGACCGCGAGCTCGCCGACGGCGAGCGGCTGCGCGTCGGTGACTCGACGCTGCGCGTGGTGCACACCCCGGGCCACGCGGCCAACCACCTGTGCCTGGTCCTCGAAGAGGACCGGCTGCTGTTCTCGGGCGACCACGTGCTCAACGGCTCGACGACGGTGGTCGACCCGCCCGACGGCAACATGAGGGAGTACCTCGACTCGCTGGAGCGGCTCGCGGCCGAGCCGGTCGACTTCATCCTGCCGGCGCACGGCCACGTGCTCGCGCCGGCGGTCGGCGCGATGCGCAAGCTGGTCGCGCACCGGCTCGGGCGCGAGGCGAAGGTCGCGGGCGCGCTCGCGCGCTCGGGCGGCGGCACGCTGGACGACCTGGTGCCCTCGGCCTACGACGACGTGAAGCCCGCCCTCTTCCCGGTCGCGAAGCGCTCGCTGCTCGCGCACCTCGAGAAG
This sequence comes from Burkholderiales bacterium, assembly GCA_020248665.1. Taxonomy (GTDB): domain Bacteria; phylum Pseudomonadota; class Gammaproteobacteria; order Burkholderiales; family Burkholderiaceae_E; genus UBA4615. The sequence continues at coordinate 24,759 of JADCHE010000036.1, forward strand.
CTCGTCGAGGACGGGCGTGCGCGCCGCGACGGAGAGCGCTGGCTGCCGGCCTGACGGCGCGACGCCGCGGCCCGCGAGGCCGGGCTCCGGACGAAGAAGACCCCCGAGGGGCTCGCGCCCGTCGGGGGTCGTGGCGACGCGGAAGCGGCCCGCAGGCCGCCCGCCGCGGGGATCAGCCCGCGTTCGCCGCCGCTGCGTCCTGCTGCGCGGCCGCCTTCATCGACAGGCGCAGCCGACCCTTGTCGTCGGCCTCGATGACCTTGACGCGGATGACCTGGCCTTCCTTGACGTAGTCGGCGACCTTCTCGACGCGCTCGTTGGCGATCTGAGAGATGTGCAGCAGGCCGTCGCGGCCCGGCAGGATCTGGACGATCGCGCCGAACTCGAGCAGCTTGAGCACCGTGCCCTCGTAGACCTTGCCCATCTCGACCTCCGCGGTCAGGTCCTCGATGCGCTTGCGCGCCCGGGCCGCCGCCTCGGCGTCGATCGCGGCGATGGTGATGTCGCCGGTGTCCTTGATGTCGATCGTGGTGCCGGTCTCCTCCGTGATCGCACGGATGGTGGCGCCGCCCTTGCCGATCACGTCGCGGATCCGCTCGGGGTTGATCTTCATCGTGTACATCCGCGGCGCGAAATCCGAGAGCTCGGCGCGCGCGCCGCCGATCGCGGCCTTCATCTTCTCGAGGATGTGCAGCCGGGCCTCGCGGGCCTGCGCCAGCGCGACCTGCATGATCTCCTTGGTGATGCCCTGGATCTTGATGTCCATCTGCAGGGCGGTGATGCCGGCGTCGGTGCCGGCCACCTTGAAGTCCATGTCGCCGAGGTGGTCCTCGTCGCCGAGGATGTCGGTCAGCACGGCGAAGCGGTTGCCGTCCTTGATCAGGCCCATCGCGATGCCGGCGATGTGCTTGTCGATCGGCACGCCGGCGTCCATGAGCGCGAGGCAGCCGCCGCACACCGAGGCCATCGACGAGGAGCCGTTCGACTCGGTGATCTCGGAGACCACGCGCAGCGAGTAGGCGAACTCGGTGACCGGCGGGATCAGTGCGGCGAGCGCGCGCTTGGCCAGCCGCCCGTGGCCGACCTCGCGGCGCTTCGGCGCACCGAAGCGGCCGGTCTCGCCGGTGGCGAACGGCGGCATGTTGTACTGGAGCATGAAGCGCTCGCGGTACTCGCCGGTGATCGCGTCGATGATCTGCTCGTCGCGCGCGGTGCCGAGGGTCGCGACCACGAGGGCCTGCGTCTCGCCCCGGGTGAAGAGCGCCGAGCCGTGCGAGCGCGGCAGCACGCCGGTGCGGATGCTGATCGGGCGCACGGTGCGGGTGTCGCGGCCGTCGATGCGCGGCTCGCCGGACAGGATCCGGCTGCGGACGATCTTCGACTGCAGGTCGTACAGGACGTTGCCGACGGTGTTCGAGTCGGGGGCACCCTTGCCCGCGGCGGCCGCCTCTTCGGCGACCTTCGCGGCGGCGGCGCTCTCGACGGCGCGGATCTTGTGCGTGCGTTCCTGCTTGTTGCGCAGCGCGTAGGCAGCGCGCATGTCGGCCTCGGCGAGCTCGGTGACGCGGGCGATCAGCGCCTCGTCGCGGGCCGGCGGCTGCCAGTCCCACTCGGGCTTGCCGGCGATCTCGACGAGCTCGTCGATCGCCTTGATCACCGCCTGCATCTGGTCGTGGCCGTAGACCACGGCGCCGAGCATCACGTCCTCGGGCAGCTGGTTCGCCTCGGACTCGACCATCATCACGGCGGAGTCGGTGCCGGCCACGACGAGATCGAGCTTGCTGTCGGGCAGCTGCGACGCGTTCGGGTTCAGCAGGTACTGGCCGTCGACGTAGCCGACGCGGCACGCGCCGATCGGGCCGTTGAACGGGATGCCGGAGATCGCCAGCGCGGCCGACGCGCCGATCATCGCCGGGATGTCGGAATCCACCTCGGGATTGCTCGACAGCACGTGGACGATGATCTGGACCTCGTTGTAGAAGCCGTCCGGGAACAGCGGCCGCAGCGGCCGGTCGATCAGGCGGCAGGTCAGGATCTCCTTCTCCGTCGGGCGGCCCTCGCGCTTGAAGAAGCCGCCCGGGATGCGACCCGCGGCGTAGAACTTCTCGACGTAGTCGACCGTCAGCGGGAAGAAGTCCTGCCCCGGCTTGGCGTTCTTCTGGCCGACCACGGTGGCGAGCACCACGGTGTCGTCCATCGTGACCATCACGGCGCCGCTCGCCTGGCGAGCGACCTCGCCGGTCTCCAGCGTCAGCGTGTGCTGGCCCCACTGGATCGTTTTCTTCGCGATCTCAAACACGTGCTTTCCTCTCTTTCGCTCTTTCAGTTCCCGCGCGGTCGTCCGGCGGCGCGGTTCGCCTCGATCACCACAAACGAAAATGCCCGCGTCGAGCGGGCATCCTCGTGCGTTCGGAGCCGGGCGGCGACCGGGGCCGCCGGGGCCGGAGGCCCCCCATCGGCCCGAATCTCGGTCGGTACCGCCCGGACGGTCGTCATCACTTGCGCAGGCCGAGACGCTCGATCAGCGCCTTGTAGCCCTCGGGGTTGCGACCCTTCAGGTAGTCGAGCAGCTTGCGGCGGCGGCTGACCATCTTCAGCAGGCCGCGACGCGAGTGGTGATCCTTCGCGTGCGTCTTGAAGTGGCCGGTCAGCTCGTTGATGCGCGCGGTGAGCAGCGCGACCTGCACTTCCGGCGAACCCGTGTCGTTCTGGGCGCGCTGGTAGTCGGCGACGATCTTCGCCTTGTCGATTTCGGCAACGGACATGATTTCCCTTGATGACTTGCGGCTGGCGCCGGGATGCGCCGCCGTGCGGTTGGACCCTTCGTCCTGCCCCCGGAAAGCCGGATCCAGAACCGGCGGAGTATAGCCGATCGGCCCCCGCCGACCAAACCGCGCGGGCGGCCGCCGGGGCACAGCGCGCCCCGGGCGGCCGGTCACCAGCCGAACAGCCCGGTGCGCAGCAGCGCGAAACACACCGCCCAGCCGGCGATCACCAGGGCGCTGTAGTAGATGCGGCCCATCCTGCTGCGCGCCCGGTGGCGCCAGAGGCGCAGCATCGCGAGCGTCATCAGCACCAGCGCGAACGCGTACGGCAGCAGCCCCCATGTCAGCGACCGGACCCCGGCCGGCAGCGCGCCCACCAGCAGCAGGAACTGGTTGCGCTCCACGGCGGCCCCGATCGCGCCGGCCGCGACCGCGAGGAACCCGAGCAGCGTCAGGCCGGCGAGCACCGGGATCCAGGGCGCCGCCGCGACCAGCCGGCCGGCCCACCCCTCGGGCAGGACGTAGCCGCGGCCGCGGAACACCCGCCAGATCTCGGTGACCGCGTAGACCGGCACCGCGCTGAAGAACAGCAGCAGCGCGAAGCCGACGATCGCGGCCGGCCCGGCGAGCGCCTGCACGTGGTCCTGCACCGTCGCGCTGCCGCCCACCGAGCGCGCGGGCAGGCTGAGCAGGCGGTCGGGCGTCAGGAAGGCCGGCGCGGCCTCGTTCGCGCAGGCCGCGTCCGGGCGGCGGTCGGGCGCGTCGAGGAACGCCGCGATCAGCCGGTTCGCGCACGGCAGCGTGAACGCCTGCCCGTGCGTACCGCGCGCGAACGTGACCGCGTAGGCACGTCCGAGATGGCTCGCGACCCGCTCGGCGTTCGCGGGCGGAGTGATCGGGTCGAAGCTGCCCGACAGCAGCAGCGTGGGGATGTCGGACTTCAGCGGCGCGAGCAGCGCCTTGTCGAGCAGCCGGATCTTCCAGTCGCGGCAGACGTCGAGGATCTGCCGGCCCTCCTCCGCCGCCGACTGCGCGAGCCGGCCGACGACGCCGGGAAACTGCAGCGCGGTGGCCGGCGTGTCGCCGTACTCGGCGCACAGCACCGACATGTACATGCCGTCGGCCATGTCGCTGCGCGAGGCCTGCATCAGCGTCACGAAGTTCAGCACGAAGCTGTAGTCGCCCTGGTCCGCGCGATCGATGATGTACGGCACCAGCGGCACGGCCTCGCGCACGTACAGCGACTGGTAGAGCGCGCCGTCGAGGTCGCGCCCGGTCATCCGCTCGGGCGCGGGCGGCGGCGTGCCGCCGCCCGCGCGCGGCACGGGCAGCGCGACCGGTTCGCGGTCGAGCCGCTCCAGCAGCGCGAGGTAACGGGCGCCGAGGTTCGGGTACGCTGCGGCGCACTCGGCGGACTCGGCACAGGTCCGCGCGTACCGCTCCATGACCCGCTGCTTGACCGCGGGCACGTCGGTCACCAGGTTGAAGCCAAGCGGCACGACCGCGTCGAGCACCACCGCGCGCAGGCCCGCCGGGCGCTCGCGCATCAGGAACTGGCCGAGTTAGGTGCCGTAGGACACGCCATAGAAATTGAAGGCCGCGTAGCCGAGCGCCGCCCGCACCGCGTCGACGTCGCGCGCGTTCTCGAGCGTGTTGAACGCCGACAGGTCGCCGGACTCGGCCGCGAGGCGCGTGCCGCAGCGACGCATCGCATCGCGCTCCTGCTCGGGGGTGGCACCCGAGGGCAGGCGCTGCATCTCGTGGCACAGCAGCCGCGGCTGCGAGAAGTAGGTGCCGCGCTGGTCCCAGAGCACCAGATCGCGATCGAGCACCGGGCGCTTCGACGGATCCTCGAGCAGCACGCGGCCGAAGCCGCCGATCGTCGAGCCGCCGGGGCCGCCCTGCGCGAGGAACAGCGGGTCGGGCTTGCGGGCCGCGCGGTCGAGCGCGGGGATCACGACCGTGGCGAGGCGGATGCGCGGCGAGTCCGCCACGCCGTGGCGCAACGGCACCGACACGTAACCGCACAGCACGGAGGCATCGCCCTCGGGAAGCTTGAAGACACCGCAGTCCTCGGGAGACCACTCCGGGCCGAAGGAGGCCTCGTCGGGTCCGGACGGGGCGGCGGGCGCCGGGGCGCCGGCGAGCAGGCCGGACGCGCAGAGCACGAACGCACTGGCGGCCGCGCGCAGGCGGCGCAGGGGATCGATCACGCGGGACCTCCCGGGGGCGACGGGTCGCGGGGATTATCCCGGAAGCCCGCTCCCCCGTGACGACCCGCTTCGACTCAGGGCGCGGACTCGTACTGCGGATTGACCCGCGGCGCGTCGGAGTGCAGCCTGTTCAGCGCGTTCAGGTAGGCCTTCGCCGACGCGACGACTATGTCCGGATCCGCCCCCACGCCGTTGACGATCCGTCCGGCGCGCGACAGCCGCACCGTCACCTCGCCCTGCGACTCGGTGCCGGTGGTGATCGCGTTCACCGAATAGAGCATCAGCTCGGCGCCGCTCGCCACCTTCGACTCGATCGCCTTCAGGGTGGCGTCGACCGGGCCGTTGCCGTCGGACTCGGCCTTCATCTCCTTGCCGCCGACCGCGATGACGACGCTCGCCTGCGGCCGCTCGCCCATCTCGGACGACTGCTTCATCGACAGCAGCCGGAAGTGCTCGGTCTCCTGGGTCACCGACTCGTCGGACACCAACGCGTGGATGTCCTCGTCGTAGATCTCGGCCTTGCGGTCGGCGAGGTCCTTGAAGCGCACGAACGCGGCGTTGACCTCGGTCTCCGACTCGAGCTGGATGCCGAGTTCCTGCAGCCGCTGCTTGAACGCGTTGCGGCCCGAGAGCTTGCCCAGCACGATCCTGTTGGTCGCCCAGCCGACGTCCTCGGCGCGCATGATCTCGTAGGTGTCGCGGGCCTTCAGCACGCCGTCCTGGTGGATGCCCGAGGCGTGCGCGAACGCGTTGGCGCCGACCACCGCCTTGTTCGGCTGCACCGGGAAGCCGGTGATGCCGGACACCAGCTTCGAGATCGGGACGATCTGCGAGGTGTCGATGCCGACCTCGAGCCCGAAGAAGTCGCGGCGGGTCTTGACCGCCATCACCACCTCCTCGAGCGAGGTGTTGCCGGCGCGCTCGCCCAAGCCGTTGATCGTGCACTCCACCTGCCGCGCGCCGCCCTGCACGACGCCGGCGAGCGAGTTGGCCACCGCCATGCCGAGGTCGTTGTGGCAGTGGACCGACCAGACCGCCTTGTCGGAGTTCGGGATCTTCTCGCGCAAGTCGCGGATGAAGGCACCGTAGAGCTCCGGGATCGCGTAGCCGACGGTGTCGGGGATGTTGATCGTCGTCGCGCCCTCGGCGATCACCGTCTCGAGCACGCGGTAGAGGAACTCGGGCTCGGAGCGGTAGCCGTCCTCGGGCGAGAACTCGACGTCGTCGGTGAACTTGCGGGCGAAGCGCACCGCGAGCTTCGCCTGCTCGTGGACCTGCTCGGGCGTCATCCGCAGCTTCTTCTCCATGTGCAGCGGCGACGTGGCGATGAAGGTGTGGATGCGCTTGCGGGCGGCCGGCGCGAGCGCCTCGGCGGCGCGCGACAGGTCGCGGTCGTTGGTGCGGGCGAGCGAGCAGACGATCGACTCGCGGACCGAGGTCGCGATCGACCTCACCGCCTCGAAGTCGCCGTTCGACGACGCGGCGAACCCCGCCTCGATGACGTCGACGCGCAGCTTCTCGAGCAGCTTCGCGATCCGCAGCTTCTCCTCGCGCGTCATCGACGCGCCGGGGCTCTGCTCGCCGTCGCGCAGCGTGGTGTCGAAGATGATCAGGCGGTCGGACATGGCGGACGGTCTCCTCGGGGATCGCGGGCACGTGGAGCGGCCCGGCGCAGCGATCGATTGTAGCCGGGGCGCGGACGGGACGAAGGCCGGCGCCCGGCGGGACGGCGCGGCGCGCCCCGGCTCAGGGACCGGCCGGCGACGACGCACCCGCCGGCCCCGCGGGCGACTCGCGCCGCTCGCCGCCGGCCGCGACCACGATGCCGGCCAGCAGCGTCGCGAAGCCGGCGAGCTGCAGCGTCGAGAAGGTCTCGCCGAGGAATGCCCAGGCGAGCACCGCCGAGCCGACCGGCTCGCCGAGGATCGCGAGCGCGACGAAGGTCGCCGACAGGTGGCGCAGCGACGCGTTGATGATCGTGTGGCCGGCGAGCTGCGGCCCGAGCGCCATCGCGGCGATCGGCAGCCAGGCCGCGGCCGGGATCGTCCACAGCCCCTGCCCGCCCGCGATCGCGATCGCGTTCATCGCGAGCGCGGCCGCGCCGTAGACGATCGCGACGTAGGCGAGCAGCGTCAGGCGCCGGTTCAGCCCGCGGCCGACGAGGAAATAGCCGGAGATCGCGACCGCGCCGGCGAGCGCGAGCGCGTTGCCGAACATCGGGTCGCGGCCCGCCGTGCCCGGCGCGGCCGACAGGTCCGAGGCGATGATCAGCGCGCTGCCGAGGATCGCCATCGCGATGCCGGACGCGGTGCGCCGCGTCGGCGGCTCGCCGAGCAGCCACCATGACAGCAGGCCGACCCAGATCGGGTTGGTGGTGACCAGCGCGACGCTGCTCGCGACCGAGGTGTAGTGCAGCGATGCGATCCAGGTCGCGAAGTGGACGGCCAGGAACACGCCGGCCACGGCGGCGATGCCCCAGTCGCGGCGCGCGAGCCGGCCGAGCTCGGGGCCGCGCCGCAGCATCGCGAGCGGCACGACGACGAGCGCGGCGAGCGTCAGGCGTCCCGCCGCGACCGCGAGCGGCCCGGCGCCGGCGTCGATCGCGAAGCGGATCAGCAGCGCCGCCGTCGAGACGATCAGCACGCCGGCCGCGAGGGCGAGGAAGCGCAGGGGCACGGGGCCGCGCCGGGGATCAGGGGATCAGGTCTTGGGCAGCGTCACGCCGCGCTGGCCCTGGTACTTGCCGCCGCGGTCCTTGTAGGAGGTCTCGCAGACTTCGTCGGATTCGAAGAAGAGGACCTGCGCGCAGCCCTCGCCCGCGTAGATCTTCGCGGGCAGCGGCGTGGTGTTCGAGAACTCCAGGGTGACGTAGCCTTCCCACTCGGGCTCGAAGGGCGTTACGTTGCAAATTATCCCGCAGCGGGCGTACGTCGAATTGTGGACGATGAAGTCGTTCGCGACGAAGTTGTGATCGCCCGGAACGGTCAGGTCGTACACCTCCTCCTCACCAGCGGGTTCGATCGATTCGACTACATCCCAAACCGGGCCGTGGGCGAGTGCGACGAGTTCTTCGCACGCGAGTGCCACGGCAACGTTGCGGAAGAGATGGAGCGGAACCGACTGGCGCTCGCTCGCCCTGCGCGTGCTGAAGCGCTGCAGGCGCTCGCCCGACTGCTGGAGCGCTGCGGCGAGCAGGCCCCACGCCGCCTGCGGCAGCGTGTCGAAGTTCGATTTCGGGCGAGTCTCGAGGTTGGCGATGAAGGGCAGCACGTCCTCTTCCAGGCGACGCTGCTTGATCGACCCGGGTACGAAACCGATTTCCCGCGCAAATCGCGCGATCTGGTCGCGCGCGGTGATCTGGACGCTGTACGCATCGGTTCCGATCGAGGTGATCTTGCTGCGAACCCGGGAAAAGATACCGAACCGCAGCAGCAGGTGCCGGACGTCTTCGACCAGTCTTCGTGACTTCGAGTAGTACTCGAGAAACGCCGACTGCTCGCTCCGGTAGAGTCCCCTGTCCCCCGCGAACAGTGACTGCAGGAAGCGACGCACCGCCGGTTTCGGCGCGGTGAACACCGCCTGCGGGACGAACTTCGCTTCCGCCCCGACGTCGATTCCGTACCCGTTGAGCCATCGGCTCGCCCGGTTCCTCTCCGGCACGCCTCCCCGGCCTGCCTTGTTGACGAGGCGCCACCCGCAACGTCCGCGGAAGGTGACGGTACCCAGACCACCGGCTGTGACGCACTCGCGCAGCAGGTCGACGAGAACCGGATCCTCCGACGTGAAGGTCGGGCTGTGGCCGGCCGTACGGCACTGTCCTTCGGAGATCATCAATCCCAGCAGCGACGCTTCCCAATCGGGCAGCGGCGTGCTCCCGAACACGGGGATGTCGCGGGCCACGGCGATTCGATCGCCGGGCCGCAGGTCCGATAGCGCCGTCCAGCCTTGCAGTTGTCGGAAAGGATGGTTCGCGGTCGCCCGGATCGAGAGGCCCGCCCGCGTCCGCAACTCGAACACTGGCTTGCGCCCCTGCGGGATGAACGCCGACACCGGCGAAGCACGCAAGCCCCAGCGGTGCATCGACAGGGTGGCCTGCGCGTCCACGAACTCAGCGATGGGCCGCAGCGCGCCCGTCTGCGCGTCGACGACACGGGTATCCCCCGTGACGCACTTGCCGAGGCAGATGGTCAGCACGCTGCGCGGAATGCGGAAGTACTCGACGGTCCGGGCCAGTGCGAACGAATTGGGCGGGATGATGCAGACGTCGCCCTTGAAATCGACGAACGACTTCTCGTCGAAGTTCTTCGGATCGACGATCGTCGAATTGATGTTGGTGAAGATCTTGAACTCGTCGGCGCAGCGGATGTCGTAACCGTAGCTCGACGTGCCGTACGAGACGACCTTGCGCCCATCGACCTCGCGCACCTGCCCCGGCTCGAACGGCTCGATCATGCCGTGCTGCTCGGCCATCCTGCGGATCCAGCGGTCGGACTTGATGCTCATTCGGGGCTCGCGCGAAGGGAATCCGGAATTGTAGAACGTCCGGCCGAGCCGCCTTCCGGACGGCCCCGCGCACGACCGAGGCGCCCGGGCGCTGCGCAGCGCCCGCCCCTTGACGCACGCCCGCGGGAACGCCACCCTTCGACGCCCCCCGAGGGGCCGCGACCTATGAGCGGCGCTGCATAGGTGGCGACCGACCCGCGACGGGTCGGCCACAGCGCGACACGAACGAGGAGACGAAGGATGAAGGTTGACCTGAACTTGACGGTGAACGGCCGCGCCGTGTCCGTGAGCGTCGATCCGAGGACGCTGCTGGTGCAGCTGATCCGAGAGCAGCTGCAGCTGACCGGCACCCACGTGGGCTGCGACACCGCGCAGTGCGGCGCCTGCACCGTCCGGCTGGACGGCCGCGCGGTCAAGGCCTGCTCGATGCTCGCGGTGCAGGCCCAGGGCGGCACGCTCGAGACGATCGAGGGGCTCGCGGCCGCCGACGGCGGCATGCACCCGGTCCAGCAGGCGTTCAAGGAGTGCCACGGCCTGCAGTGCGGCTTCTGCACCCCCGGCATGGTGATGGCGACGGTGCAGCTGATCGCCGACCAGCCCAAGCCCACCGAGGCGCAGATCCGCGAGGCGCTCGAGGGCAACATCTGCCGGTGCACCGGCTACCACAACATCGTCCGCGCGGTTCAGACCGCCGCGTCGGCCGCCTGAGGAGGACCTCCGCATGACCGACCTGTCCAACTCCCCGATCGGCCAGTCGCTGCGCCGTCGCGAGGACGAGCGCTTCCTGACCGGCCGCGGCCAGTACACCGACGACGTGGTGCTGCCGGGCCAGACCTACGGGTACTTCCTGCGCTCGCCGCACGCGCACGCGCGGATCGCGTCGATCGACACGACCGCCGCCCGGGCGATGCCGGGCGTGGTAGCGATCTTCACCGGCCGCGACGTCGCCGACTCGAAGATCGGCGGCCTGCCCTGCGGCTGGCTGATCCACAGCCGCGACGGCTCGCCGATGAAGGAGCCGCCGCACCCGATCATCGCGGCCGACAAGGTGCTGCACGTCGGCGACCAGGTCGCGCTCGTCGTGGCCGAGACCGCGCTGCAGGCGAAGGACGCGTCCGAGGCGATCGTCGTCGACTACGACGTGCTGCCGGCGGTCGTCGAGCCGGCGAAGGCCCCGGGTGCGGCGACCGCGCTGCACGAGGCCGCCCCCGACAACGTCTGCTACACTTGGGGCCACGGCGACGAGGCCGCGGTCGACGCGGCGTTCGCCAAGGCCGCGCACGTCACGCGGCTCGACTTCGCCAACAACCGCCTGATCCCGAACGCGATGGAGCCGCGCGCGGCCAACGCGAGCTACACGCGGCACGACGACAGCTACACGCTCTACGTCGCGAACCAGAACCCGCACGTCGAGCGGCTGCTGATGGCGGCCTTCGTGCTCGGCATCCCCGAGTCGAAGCTGCGCGTGATCGCGCCCGACGTCGGCGGCGGCTTCGGCTCGAAGATCTTCCTGTACGCCGAGGAGACCGCGCTGGTGTGGGCCACGAAGCGCATCGGCCGGCCGATCAAGTGGACCGCCGAGCGCAGCGAGTCGTTCCTCACCGACGCGCACGGCCGCGACCACGTGACGACCGCCGAGCTCGCGACCGACGCGGCCGGCAACTTCACCGCGATGCGCGTGAAGACGATCGCGAACCTGGGCGCCTACCTGTCGACCTTCGCGTCGTCGGTGCCGACGATCCTCTACGCGACGCTGCTCGCCGGCCAGTACCGCACGCCGGCGATCTTCTGCGAGGTCAAGGGGGTGTTCACCAACACCGCGCCGGTCGACGCCTACCGCGGCGCGGGCCGCCCCGAGGCGACCTACGTCGTCGAGCGGCTCGTCGAGCAGTGCGCGCGCGACCTGAAGAAGGACCCCGCCGAGCTGCGCCGGCAGAACTTCATTCACGAATTCCCGTACGCGACGCCGGTGGGCCTCACCTACGACATCGGCGACTACGAGGCGACGCTCGCCAAGGCGCAGAAGCTGGCGGACGTCGCCGGCTTCGCGGCCCGCAAGGCCGAATCGGCGAAGCGCGGCAAGCTGCGCGGCATGGGCTACTCCTGCTATATCGAGGCCTGCGGCCTCGCGCCGTCGAACGTCGCGGGCGCGCTGGGCGCGCGGGCAGGCCTGTTCGAGGCCGGCGAGGTCCGCGTGCATCCGACCGGCACGGTCACGGTGTTCACCGGCTCGCACAGCCACGGCCAGGGCCACGAGACGACCTTCGCGCAGGTGGTCGCCGCGCGCCTGGGCATCCCGGTCGAGAACGTCGAGATCGTCCACGGCGACACCGGCCGGATCCCGTTCGGCATGGGCACCTACGGCTCGCGCTCGCTGTCGGTCGGCGGCACCGCGATCGTCAAGGCGGTCGACAAGGTGATCGCGAAGGGCCGCAAGATCGCGGCGCACCTGCTCGAGGCCTCGGACGCCGACGTGGTGTTCGAGAACGGCGAGTTCAAGGTCGCGGGCACGGACAGGAAGGTGCCGTTCGCGCAGGTCGCGCTGACCGCCTACGTGCCGCACAACTACCCGCTGGACAAGCTCGAGCCGGGCCTGAACGAGAACGCGTTCTACGACCCGACGAACTTCACCTACCCCGCGGGCTCGTACGTCTGCGAGGTCGAGGTCGATCCGGACACCGGCACGGTGTCGATCGAGAAGTTCACCGCGGTCGACGACTTCGGCAACATCGTCAACCCGATGATCGTCGAGGGCCAGGTGCACGGCGGGCTCGCGCAGGGCATCGGCCAGGCGCTGCTCGAGCAGGCGATCTACGACCCGGAGAGCGGGCAGCTGCTGACCGGCAGCTACATGGACTACGCGATGCCGCGCGCGACGGACCTGCCGATGTTCACGGTGGACACCTGCGCGACCCCGTGCACGCACAATCCGCTGGGCGTCAAGGGCTGCGGCGAGGCCGGCGCGATCGGCTCGCCGCCGGCGCTGATCAACGCCATCACCGATGCGATCGGCGTGCGCGACCTCGCGATGCCCGCGACCCCGGAACGCGTCTGGCGCGCCCTGCGCAGCCGCGCCTGAACCGACAGGAGACGACACGATGTACACCTTCGACTACCAGCGGCCCGCCGACGTGGCGGGCGCCGCGCGTGCGGGCTCGACCGAGGACGCGCGCTTCCTGGCCGGCGGCCAGAGCCTCGTGCAGGCGATGCGGATGCGCCTGTCGCAGCCGTCGGCACTCGTCGACCTGGGCGGCATCGCCGGCCTGGCCGGCATCGAGGCCGGCGCGGGCACGATGAAGATCGGCGCGATGACCCGCCACTCGGCGGTCGCGCGCTCGGCCGAGGTCCTGCGGGCGATCCCGGCGCTCGCCGCGCTCGCCGGCGGCATCGGCGACCCCATGGTGCGCAATGCCGGAACGATCGGCGGGTCGCTCGCGAACGCCGATCCCGCGGCCTGCTACCCTGCGGGCGTGCTCGGGCTCGGGGCGACGATCCGCACCGACCGGCGCGCGATCCCGGCCGACGACTTCTTCCTCGGGCTGTTCGAGACCGCGCTGCAGCCCGGCGAGCTGATCGTCTCGGTGGAGTTCCCGGTGCCCCGGCAGGCCGCATACCTCAAGTTCAAGCAGCCCGCGTCGCGCTTCGCGATCGTCGGCGTGTTCGTGTCGCACGGCTCGGCAGGCGTGCGCGTGGGTGTCACCGGCGCGAAGGCCTGCGCGTTCCGCTGGACGGCGGCCGAGCAGGCGCTGTCGGCCAAGGGGTTCGCGCCCGGCTCGATCGACGGCCTGTCGATCGACGCATCCGACATGAACGCGGACCTGCACGCGAGCGCGGAGTACCGCGCGTCGCTGGTGGCGACGCTGACGCGACGCGCGGTCGCGCAGGCCACCGCATCGGCATGACGGCCCTGCCCGACTCGGTCGACGCCGTCCAGGCGCTGCTCGCGACCCGCGGCTACGTCGCGGACCGGCGCCTGGCGACCGCGCTCTTCCTGTCCCTGAGGCTGCAGCGCCCGCTGTTCCTCGAGGGCGAGGCGGGCGTGGGCAAGACCGAGCTGGCGAAGGTGCTCGCCGACGCGACCGACGCGCCCCTCGTGCGGCTGCAGTGCTACGAGGGGCTCGACGTCGCGCAGGCGGCCTACGAGTGGAACGTCTCGCGCCAGCTGCTGCACGTGCGGCTGGCCGAGGCGGAAGGTCGCCAGGGGGACCGGGAGGGCGTGGAGCGTGCGCTCTACGCCCGCGACATGCTGCTCGCGCGGCCGCTGCTCGCGGCGCTCGAGTCGGAGCAGCCTGCGGTGCTGCTGATCGACGAGCTCGACCGCGCAGACGAGCCCTTTGAGGCGTTCCTGCTCGAGGTGCTGTCGGACTGGCAGATCACGATCCCCGAACTGGGCCCGATCCGCGCGCGGCACGTGCCGCGCGTGATCGTCACCTCCAACCGAACGCGCGAGATCCACGACGCGCTCAAGCGCCGCTGCCTGTACCACTGGGTCGAATTCCCCGACCTCGAACGCGAGTACGCGATCGTCGTGCGCAAGGTGCCCCACGCGCCCGAGGCGCTGTCACGGCAGGCGGTGGCCTTCGTGCAGCGGATGCGCGGGCTGGACCTCTTCAAGGCGCCGGGCGTCGCCGAGACGATCGACTGGGTCAACGCGCTGGTCGCCCTCGACCGGATGGCGCTCGACCCGGCTTCGGTGTCGGACACGCTCGGCGTGCTGCTCAAGTACCAGGACGACATCGCACGGATGCAGGGCGGGGACGCACAGAAGCTGCTGCAGGAGATCGCGGTGGCGGCCGGCACCGCCTGAGGCCGGCGTGCGTCCGCTCGAGGCGCCCCGGTCGGGTCGGCTGGCCCGCAACGTCGTGGCGTTCTCGCGGCTGCTGCGCGACGCCGGCCTGCCGATCGGGCTCGACCAGTCGATCGCAGCGCTGCGCGCGGTCGAGGCGGTGGGCCTCGAGCGGCGCGAGGACGTGCGCGCCGCGCTCGCGGCGACGCTCACCAGCCGCCACGAGCACCAGGCGGTGTTCGACGCGGCATTCGAGGCGTTCTGGCGCGACCCGAAGCTGGTCGAGCGGATGATGGCCGCGCTGCTGCCCAAGGTCGCCGGCCGCGGCAAGCCCCCGGCGGCCGCGCAGCGCCCCGCCCGGCTCGAGCAGGCACTGCACTCGGGACCGCGCGCGGCCCCGAAACCGTCGTTCGCCCCCGATGCCGACGACGAGGTCACGATCGACGCGATGCTCACCTGGTCGGACCGCGAACGGCTGCGCACCCGCGACTTCGAGTCGATGACGGTCGAGGAGTTCCGCGAGGCGGTGCGTCTGGTCCGCGAGGTGCCGGTCCCGGTCGACCCGGTGCCGGTGCGCCGCTGGCGCGCGGCGCGGCGCGGACCGGTCGACCTGCGGGCGACGCTGCGGCGGATGGCGCGCGACCCGTCGCTCGGCACCGTCGCGCGGCAGGCGCGGCGCGAGCGGCCGGCGCCGCTGGTGATCCTGTGCGACGTGTCCGGCTCGATGGAGCGCTACGCGCGCGTGCTGCTGCACTGGGGGCACGCGCTGATGCGCACGCGGCCGCGGGTCGCTGTGTTCACCTTCGGCACGCGGCTGACCGACGTGACCCGGATGCTGCGCCACCGCGATCCGGACGAGGCGGTCGCGGCCGCGGCGCGCGCGGTCGAGGACTGGAGCGGCGGCACCCGCATCGGCCCGTCGATCGACGCGTTCAACCGGCACTGGGCGCGCCGCGTGCTGACCGGCAACGCCGCGGCGCTGCTGGTCACCGACGGACTCGACCGTGCCGACGACGGCTCGCTCGGCGCGGCCGCCGCGCAGCTCGCCCGCTTCGCGCGGCGCGTCGTGTGGCTCAACCCGCTGCTGCGCTACGACGGCTTCGAGCCGCGCGCGGCCGGCGTGCGGGCGCTGCTGCCGCACGTCGATCGCCACATTCCCGTCCATTCCCTCGCGCGCCTGGAGGACGTCGGGCGCGCGCTGCGCGAGGCCGCCGCGCCGCGGCGCCCCGCATCCCGCACGGAGTCGCATGCATGAAGATGACCGGAGAGCGCCTGCTGCCGGTGACGCCGCAGCAGGCCTGGGACGCGCTCAACGACCCGGCGATGCTCAAGGACTGCATCCCCGGCTGCGAGTCGGTGACGATGACCGAGCCTAGGCACTACGAGCTGGTGATGGCGGCGAAGGTCGGCCCGGTGTCGGCGCGCTTCAAGGGGCGCCTGACGCAGTCCGATGTCGTCGAGCCGGAGTCGTACACGATCCAGTTCGACGGCCAGGGCGGCGCGGCCGGCTTCGGCAAGGGCACGGCCGCGGTCCGGCTGGCGCCGGCGGAGGGCGGCACGCGGCTGGATTACGATGTGTCGGCGCAGATCGGCGGCAAGCTCGCGCAGATCGGCTCGCGGTTGGTCGATTCGGCGGCGCGCAAGATCGCCGACGAGTTTTTCGGGAACTTCGAGACGAAGCTGCGCGAGCGGGCGGGCGCGTCGGTCGAAGGCGCCGTGGCCGCCGAGGGCGCCGAGGCGGGGCTGGCCGCGGGCGACCGATCCGCCGCCGGCCCCTCCGCGCAGCCCCCGAGCGCGTCGGACGGGGTCCGGTCGCCCGACCGGTCCCGCTGGATCGCCTGGGCGATCGCGCTCGCGCTCGCCGCGGCGATCATGTTGTGGTTCGGGCGCTGAGGGCGCCCGCGGAAGGAGGACACGATGGACAGTCTCGATCTCCAGGTGCTGCGGCAGGCACGCGACTGGGTACGCGAGGGCCGCCGAGCGTGGCTGGTGACGGTCGCCGAGACCTGGGGCTCCGCGCCCCGCCCGCCCGGCGCGCTGCTGTGCCTGCGCGACGACGGACTCGTCGTCGGCTCGGTCTCCGGGGGCTGCGTCGAGGACGACCTGATCGACCGCGTCCGCAAGGGCGAGCGCGTCGGCACGCCTTCGACGATCGTCTACGGCATCACGAAGGACGAGGCCGCCCGCTTCGGCCTGCCCTGCGGCGGCACGCTGCGGCTGGTTCAGGAGCCGCTGGCAGACGCGTCGTGGATCGACGCGCTGCTCGAGCGCACCGGGCGCCACGAGCTCGTCGCACGCCGGGTCGACCTCTCGAGCGGCGCGGTGGCGCTGGAGCCGGCGCACCGCGGCGAGCCGTTCGAGCTCGCCGGCGACACGATGCGCCAGATGTTCGGCCCGCGCTGGCGGATGCTGGTGATCGGTGCGGGGCAGCTGTCGCGCGTGCTCGCGGAGATGGCGCTCGCGCTCGACTTCGAGGTGATCGTCTGCGACCCGCGCGAGGAATACCACCTGACCTGGGACGTGCCCGGCACGACCTTCACGAAGGAGATGCCCGACGACGCGGTGCTGCGCCTGGAGCTCGACGCCCACAGCGCGGTGGTCGCGGTCACGCACGACCCCAAGCTCGACGACATGGTGCTTCTGGAAGCCCTGAAGTCGCCGTGCTTCTACGTCGGCGCGCTCGGTTCGCGCGCGAACACCGCCAAGCGCAAGGAGCGCATGAAGCTGTTCGACCTGAGCGATGCCGAGATCGCCCGGCTGCACGGGCCGATCGGGCTGGACATCGGCAGCCGCACCCCCGCCGAGATCGCGGTGTCGATCCTCGCTGAGATCGTGGCCGTCAAGAACGGCGTGGCGCTGCGCCAGAAGAAGCCCGACGGCGCGGGCGGTTCGGCGAGCGAGTGCGCGATCGCGGGGGCTGGCTGAGTTCCGACTGCCGGGCCGGGAAAGCCCCGGTCGCGCGATCGTCCGGTTGCGGCCGACCGCGCCGGACCCGTGGTTGAACCGCGGCTCGCCGTCCACGCGGATCGACATGGACCCTTCGCCCCCGCCTGCCTCGCCGCTCCATCACATCGAGCGCTTCGACGTCGGCATCGTGCAACTCGATGCCGAGCGCCGGGTGATCGGGATGAACGACTTCGCGCGGCGCGTGCTGCCGGTCGAGCGCATGCAGCCCTTCGACCGGATGGTGCTGTCGTTCCATCCCGAGCGCTCGCAGCCGAAGGGCGAGTTCCTGCTCGATCGGGCCGGCGCCTGCCCGGCGGCGAACCCGCTGCCGATGACGATGATCATCAACATCCCCGAGCGGGTGCTGCTGATCAAGGTCAGCCGGATGACCGACGGCGCGGGCGACCCGGTCGCCTACGTGCTGGTCTTCCACGACGTAACGGAGACGGTGGCGGTCGAGCCGGTGCCGGGCGCGCCGCGCGACGCCCGCCGGCGGCTGCACAAGATCCCGACCGCGCAGGGTTCGCAGATCCTGTTCGTCGATGCCGAGCAGGTGCTGCGCGTGCATTCCGACGGCCACTACACGCGGGTGGTCACCGCCGACGGCGAGCGCTTCTGCAATCTCGGCATCGGCGACCTCGAGGCCCGCCTCGACCCCGAGCGCTTCTTCCGCGTCCACCGCACCCACATCCTGAACCTCGACGCGGTCCGCGAGCTCGTCCGCGCCGACGGCCGCCTGGCGGTGCGACTGCGCGGCGACGCCACCGAGATCCCGGTGTCGCGGACGGCCGCGGCGGGACTGCTCGAGCGCCTCGGGCTCGCCGCGTCGGCCGTTCGGGCCGTCTGAGCGCTCGGCGCGCGGCGCGCGACGCGCGACGCGCCCCCGCCCGCGGTACCCCTGCGGGCCACCCGGCCCGAAGACCCTGACGACCCCAGGGCCGTTCGTGCCCCTGCGCTGCAGTTCGTGCGGACGACCCCTCGGTCCGTGAAGGCGTTTCGACAGCGGGCGGCGTGGCGGTGCACACTCCTCCCTCGTCCTGGACAAACGGCGGACGAGCCCCGACCCGGGGCATCACGAGGAGACACCATGATTCCACCCGCGTTCGAGTACCACGCGCCGCGCTCCGTCGGCGAGGCCGTGACCCTGCTCGGCTCGCTCGGCGCCGACGCCAAGCTGCTCGCCGGCGGCCACAGCCTGCTGCCGATGATGAAGCTGCGCTTCGCGCAGCCTGCCCACCTGATCGACCTCAACCGCATCGAGGCGCTGCGCGGGATCCGCGAGGACGGCGACACGATCCGCATCGGCGCGATGACCGTCGAGAACGCGCTGATCGCCTCGCCGGTGCTGAAGGCGCGCGTGCCGCTGCTCGCCGAGGCCGCGAAGCTGATCGCCGACCCGCAGGTCCGCAACCGCGGTACGATCGGCGGGGACATCGCGCACGGCGACCCCGCGAACGACCACCCGGCGCTGTCGCTGGCGCTCGAGGCCACCTTCGTGCTGACCGGTCCGGACGGCGAGCGCACGGTCGCCGCAGACGACTTCTTCCTCGGCCTCTACGTGACGGCGCTCGCCGAGAACGAGATCCTCACCGAGATCCGGATGCCGGCCTTCGCTCCGGAGACCGGCTGGGCCTACGAGAAGCTCAAGCGCAAGACCGGCGACTGGGCGACCGCGGGCGCGGCCGTCGTGCTGCGTCTGGACGGCGGACGCGTGGCCCGCGCGCGGATCGCGCTGACCAACGTCGGTCCGACCGCGCTGCGCGCCGCCGACGCCGAGGCCGCGCTGCTCGGCAAGCCGCTCGACGACGCGTCGATCGATGCCGCCGCACGAGCCGCGATGGCGATCTGCGACCCCGCCGAGGACCTGCGCGGGGACCGCGAGTACAAGACCGCGATGGCCGGCCAGATGGTCCGCCGCGCGATCCGCGCCGCCGCGGCGCGGGCCCATTGACCCGGGGAGACGAAGGATGGCGAAGAAACTGATCAGCGTGTCGGTCAACGGCCGCACGCACGAGGAAGCGGTCGAGCCGCGCACGCTGCTCGTGCACTTCCTGCGCGAGAAGCTGAACCTCACCGGCGCGCACATCGGCTGCGAGACCAGCCACTGCGGCGCCTGCACCGTCGACGTCGACGGCGCCTCGGTCAAGGGCTGCACGCACCTCGCGGTGCAGTGCGACGGCTCGCAGGTGCTGACCGTCGAGGGCCTCGCGCAGGGCGGCGTGCTGCACGCGGTGCAGGAGGGCTTCTACAAGGAGCACGGACTGCAGTGCGGCTTCTGCACGCCGGGCATGCTGATGCGTGCGTACCGCTTCCTGCAGGAGAACCCGAATCCGACCGAGGACGAGATCCGCGCCGGCATGAGCGGCAACCTGTGCCGCTGCACCGGCTACCAGAACATCGTGAAGGCGGTTCAGTATGCCGCCGCCACGCTGCAGCAGACCGCGAAGGAGGCCGCATGAACGCGCCCGACCGTCTCGCCGCCCTGCAGGGGATGGGCGACTCGCGCCTGCGCAAGGAGGACGCGCGCTTCATCCAGGGCAAGGGCAACTACGTCGACGACATCAAGCTTCCGGGCATGCTGCACATGGACATCGTCCGCAGCCCGTTCGCGCACGCACGGATCAAGGGGATCGACAAGTCCGAGGCGCTGAAGGTGCCCGGGGTGATCGCCGTGCTGACCGCAGACGACCTCAAGCCCTTCAAGCTGCACTGGATGCCGACGCTCGCCGGCGACGTCGCCGCGGTGCTCGCCGACGAGAAGGTCCACTTCCAGATGCAGGAGGTGGCGGTGGTGATCGCCGAGGACCGCTACGCGGCGGCCGACGGCGTCGAGGCGGTGCAGGTCGAGTACGAGGAACTGCCGGTCGTCGTCGACCCATACGAGGCGCTGAAGCCCGATGCGCCGGTGCTGCGCGAGGATCTCGCCGGCAAGACCAGCGGCGCGCACGGCCCGCGCGAACACCACAACCACATCTTCACCTGGGAGGCGGGCGATCGCGCGGCCGCAGACGCCGCGTTCGACGCGGCCGAGGTCGCGGTGAAGGAGCACATCTTCTATCCGCGCGTGCACCCCTGCCCGCTCGAAACCTGCGGCTGCGTCGCGAGCTTCGACCCGGTCCGCGGCGAGCTGACCACCTACATGACATCGCAGGCGCCGCACGTGGTGCGCACCGTGGTCTCGCTGCTCTCGGGCATCCCCGAGAGCAAGGTCCGCATCGTCAGCCCCGACATCGGCGGCGGCTTCGGCAACAAGGTCGGCGTCTATCCGGGCTACGTCTGCGCGATCGCGGCGAGCATCGTGCTCGGCAGGCCGGTCAAGTGGATCGAGGACCGGATCGAGAACATCTCCTCGACCGCGTTCGCCCGCGACTACCACATGGACGGCGAGCTCGCCGCGACGAAGGACGGGAAGATCACCGGCCTGCGCGTCGGCGTCATCGCCGACCACGGCGCCTTCGACGCCTGCGCGGACCCGACCAAGTTTCCGGCCGGCCTCTTCCACATCTGCTCGGGCAGCTACGACATCCCCGCCGCGCACGCGAGCGTCAAGGGCGTGTACACCAACAAGGCGCCCGGCGGCGTCGCCTACCGCTGCTCGTTCCGCGTGACCGAGGCGGTCTACCTGATCGAGCGGATGGTCGACGTGCTCGCGCAGAAGCTCGGCATGGACAAGGCCGAGATCCGCGCCAAGAACTTCATCCGCAAGGAGCAGTTCCCCTACCGCAGCGCGTTCGGCTTCGAGTACGACTCGGGCGACTACCACACCGCGCTGAAGAAGGTGCTCGACGCGGTCGACTACGACGGGCTGCGGCGCGAGCAGGCGGCCAGGCGGGCCGACCCGGACAGCCCGACGCTGATGGGCATCGGTCTCGTGACCTTCACCGAGGTGGTGGGCGCGGGCCCGAGCAAGATGTGCGACATCCTCGGCGTCGGCATGTTCGACAGCTGCGAGATCCGCGTACACCCCACCGGGAGCGCGATCGCGCGGATGGGCACGATCACGCAGGGCCAGGGGCACCAGACGACCTACGCGCAGATCATCGCGACCGAGCTCGGCATCCCGAGCGAGGTGATCCAGGTCGAGGAAGGCGACACCTCGACCGCGCCCTACGGCCTGGGCACCTACGGCAGCCGCTCGACGCCGGTGGCGGGCGCCGCGATCGCGCTGGCCGCGCGCAAGATCCACGCGAAGGCCCGCAGGATCGCCGCGCACCTGCTCGAAGTCGGCGAGAACGACCTCGACTGGGAGATCGACCGCTTCCAGGTGAAGGGGGATCCGTCGCGGCACAGGACGATGAAGGACATCTCCTGGGCGGCGTACAACAACGTGCCCGCGGGGATGGAGCCCGGGTTGGAGGCGGTGCACTACTACGACCCGCCGAACTTCACCTATCCGTTCGGCATCTACCTGTGCGTGGTCGACATCGATCGCGCGACCGGCGAGACGAAGGTGCGGCGCTTCTACGCGCTCGACGACTGCGGCACGCGGATCAACCCGATGATCATCGAGGGCCAGATCCACGGCGGCCTCACCGAAGGCTTCGCGGTCGCGATGGGCCAGCAGATGCCGTTCGACGCGCAGGGCAACCTGCTCGGCAACACGCTGATGGACTACTTCCTGCCGACCGCGGTCGAGACGCCGAAGTGGGAGACCGACTTCACCGTGACGCCGAGCCCGCACCATCCCATCGGCGCCAAGGGGGTGGCCGAGTCGCCGCACGTGGGCTCGATCCCGACCTTCACCGCCGCGGTGGTCGACGCGTTCGCGCACCTCGGAGTGACCGACATGACCATGCCGCACACCAGCTGGCGCGTCTGGCAGCAACTCAAGAAGTGCGGCGTGGCGCTCTGATCCCATGGAAGTCAAACTGGACAAGAAGTACCCGGTCGCCGCGACCGTCGAGCAGGCGTGGGCGGTGCTCGCCGACGTCCGCGCGACGGCCGCCTGCATGCCGGGCGCGCAGATCACCGAGCAGGACGACGACACGCACTACAAGGGCGTGGTCAAGAGCAAGGTCGGGCCGGCGACGATGACCTTCAACGGCACGATCGAGGTGCTGGCGCTCGACGCGGCAACACGCACGCTGCGGATGCTCGGGTCGGGCGCCGACCGCGCAGGCTCGTCGGCATCGATGGACCTGACCGCGCGCGTCGTGCCGGTCGACGGCGGCGGCTCAGTGCTCGAGGGCGGGGCGGTCATCAAGGTCAACGGCAAGCTCGCGCAGTTCGGCAACCGGCTGCTGGTGCCGGTGGCGGACGCGATGCTCGCGCAGTTCGCCGACCGGTTCCGCGCGGCGGCGGCGGCGGTGCCGGTGGCCGGGACGGCGCCGGCGGGCGCGGCTCCGGTGGCGTCGACGGCGGTCGACGCGGCCGGTGCACAGGTCGGCGACACGATGTCCTCGTCGTCGATGTCCGCGTCGTCGTCCGAAGCAACGACGGCGGCTGCGCCCGACGGCGCTCCGTCTGCCGTGCCGCCGGGCACGGCCGCCGCCCCGCCCCGCACCGCACCCACCGCGCCGGCGCCCGCGCCGACCGAGCTCAACGCGCTGTCGCTGATCTGGGCGGTGATCAAGGGCTGGTTCGCCGGCCTGTTCGGGAAGCGCGCGTGACCGACGCCGCGCTGCGCGAGCGGCTGCACCGTGCGGGCTACGTCTGCGACGAGGGCCTGGCCACCACGTTGTGGCTCGCCGGCGAGCTGCAGCGGCCGCTGCTGGTCGAGGGCGACGCCGGCGTGGGCAAGACCGCGCTGGCGGTCGCGCTCGCGCGCGCGACCGACCGCCGGCTGGTGCGGCTGCAGTGCCACGAGGGTATCGACCTCGCGCAGGCGGCGTACGAGTGGAATTACGGGCGCCAGCTGCTGGCGATCCGGCTGCACGAGGGTGACGGCGCACGCGCGAAGGAGGCCGACCTGTTCGCGCGCGACTACCTGCTCGAGCGACCGCTGCTGCAGGCGATCGCGAGCGAACGCCCCTGCGTGCTGCTGATCGACGAGGTCGACCGTGCCGACGAGGGCTTCGAGGCCTTCCTGCTCGAGGTGCTCGCCGACTGGCAGATCACCGTGCCGGAGCTGGGCACGCTCGCCGCCCGCCACGTGCCCGTCGCGGTGCTGACCGCCAACGGCACGCGCGAGCTGTCCGACGCGCTGCGCCGGCGCTGTCTCTACCATTGGCTCGACTATCCGACGCTCGCGCGGGAGATCGCGATCGTGCGCGAGACCCTGCCCGAGGCCGAGGGCACGCTCGTCGAGCAGGCCGTCTCGTTCGTGCAGCGGCTGCGGCGCGAGGACCTCGCGAAGACACCCGGCGTCGCCGAGACACTCGACTGGATCCGCGCCCTGCACCGGCTGCGCTTCGCCGCGCTGCCCGAGGACCCGCACGCGTTCGACGCGACGCTGGGCTGCCTGCTGAAGACGCGCGAGGACCGCTTCCAGATGGCGCCCGAGCGCCTGCGGCGGCTCGTCGAGGGACGCCGCGCCGGCGTCGCGGAGAAAGGCTGAGGCCGCGATGCGCGCCGAGCCGCTCGAGGCGATCGCCGGCTTCGCCGCGTTGCTGCGCGAGCACGGCCTCGCGGTCGGCGTCGCCGAGCAGCGCGCGATGGTACAGGCCGCGCTCGCGGTGCCGCTGGGGCGCGCCGCGACGCTCGACGCGGGATGGCGGGCGATCGCCTGCCGCGATGCGCGCGACTGGCGCGCATGGCCCGAGCTCTTCGAGCGCTACTGGCATCCGGACCGCGTGAAGGGCACCGTCCGCAGCAGCGGCAGGACCCGGCCGGCGCGCGACCTGCGCCAGCTGGTCCAGGCGCTGCACGCGTCGCTCGGCACGCCGGGCGGTCGCCCCGGCGACACCGCGCTGGGCGAGTCCGCGGGCGCCGCCGACGACGAGTCGGCCGCGCCGCGCGCGCGGGGCGGCGCGAGCCGCACCGAGGCGCTGCACGACCGCTCGCTGTCGGAGTGGCTGCCGCAGGACCTCGCCGAGCTGCAGCGGCTCGCCGAACGGATCGCGCAGCGGCTGCGCCGCCGGCTCACCCGACGCCGCCGGGCGCATCCGCGCGGCGCGCGGCTCGATCTTCGGCGCACCCTGCGCGCGAGCCTCGCCACCGGCGGCACGCCGATCGCCCCCGCCTGGCAGCGGCCTCGCCGCGAGCGACCACGTCTGTACGTGCTGGTCGACGTCAGCCGCTCGATGGAGACCCATGCGCAGCTCTTCCTGCGGATCGCCCGCGCGCTGGTCGTCGCGGCCGACGCGCGGGTCTTCGTCTTCCACACCCGGCTGGCCGAGGTGACGCCGATGCTGCGGCGCGACTCGGCGACCGTGCAGGAGAAGGTCAACGCGGTGTCGGCCGGTTTCGGCGGCGGCACCCGGATCGCGACCAGCCTCGCCGACTTCCACGGCACCCACGTGCGGACCGGCCTGGGCCGCAACGCCCGGGTCTGGGTGCTGTCCGACGGCTTCGACGCCGATCCGCCCGATGCGCTCGGCCGCGAGCTCGCGGCGGTGCGCGCGCGCGGCGCGGCGCTCACCTGGTTCCACCCGTCCGCGCGGCCGCCGGCCTCGGCAGCGATCGAGGCCGCCCGGGCTTCGATCGGCCGCTTCGTGCGCCTCGACAGCCTGCGCGACCTGGCCGCCGCCGCGGCCGTGCTGCACTGAAGGAGACTCCGAGATGAACCCCGCCCACGACGTCCTCGCGGCCGCGCAGCGGCTGCGGACCGAGCAGCGACCGTTCGCGCTGGTGACCGTGCTGCGGGTCGCGCCGCCCGCCTCGGCCCGCCCTGGCGACAAGGCGGTGGCCACCGCCGACGGCATCGTCCACGGCTGGATCGGCGGCGGCTGCGCGCAGCCGGCGGTGACGAAGACGGTGCGCGCCGCGCTCGCCGACGGACGCGCTCGGATGATCCGGATCGCGCCGGCCGACGAGGGCAGCGTCCGCGAGCTCGACGAGGTGCTCGAGTTCGGCATGGCCTGCCACTCGGGCGGCACGCTCGAGCTCTTCGTCGACCCGGTGCTGCCCGACGCGCGCCTGGTGGTGATCGGCGACACGCCGCTCGCCGCGGCGCTGGCCGGCCTCGCGCCACGCGTCGGGCTGCCGGTGGTCGTGGTCGCGCACGGCGGCGACGCGGCGCGCTATCCCGACGCGCAGCGCGTCGTCACCGACGACGGCGCGACCGCCGAGGTGCCCGCGGGCGCCTTCGTCGTCATCGCGACGCAGGGCCGCCGCGACCTGCAGGGCCTGCGGGTGGCGCTCGCGGTCGGCGCGCGGCGAGTGTTCTTCGTGGCGAGCGCGCGCAAGGCCGCGGTGCTGAAGGCCTCGCTGGTCGAGTCCGGCGGCGATCCGGCCGCGGTCGCCGCGATCGTCGCACCGGCCGGCCAGCCGATCGGCGCGCAGACGCCGGAGGAGATCGCGCTGTCGGTGCTGGCGGCGGTGATCGCGGCGCGGCGCGAGCGCGCGGGCGACGGGCCCGCGGCGACCCGGACCGCGTTGGTTTCCGCCGGAACGCCCGTCGCGGACATCTCCGCCGAATCGAGCGCGACCGACGTTTCCGCGGAAACGCGCGCCGCGGATGCGCCCGCCGGGACGCGCGCCGCCGACTCGCTCGCCGAAGCGCCCAGCTCGCCGTCGCCGTCGGCCTGCTGCGGCGGGAGCACGGCCGAGGCCGTCGCCACCGAGGCCGTCGCGACCGGCGGCATCGTAATCGCCCGCCGCCGTCCCACGACCGCGGTCGCCGCGTCCGCGGCCGTCGCGGCGTCGGTTGCGGACCCGTCCGGCCTCGCACGCCAGGGCGCCGCGAGCGGCCCGTCCCCTGCGCCCGCCGCGCCCCGCTCCTGCTGCGGAGGCTGACATGGGCTGCATCCTGAAGGGCGGCGGCGGACTGTACGCGCGGGTGGTGGTCGGGGCGGTGCTGCTCGCAGCCGGCGCAGGCTCGCGGATGGGCGGCCGGCCGAAATCCCTGCTCGAGCTCGGAGGGGTGCCCCTGATCCGCCGGCAGCTGATCGCGCTGTCGGGCGCCGGCGTCGACGAGGTGGTGGTGGTGCTCGGCCACCATGCCGACGCGATCGAGCCGGTGATCCAGTCGTTCCCGGTGACCCTCGTGCGCAACCCGAATCCGGACGACGGGCTCGCGTCGTCGCAGCGCATCGGGCTCGCGGCGCTGTCCGGCAAGCTCGACGCGGTGGTGATCGCGCTGGCCGACCAGCCGATGCTCAACGCGCAGGACATCGTCGCGCTGATCGGCGCGTGGAAGAAGCGGCCCGAGGGTGCGTCGGTGGTCCATCCGCTGGTCGACGGCGAACGCGGCAACCCGGTCGTGATCGGTGCCGACGTGCGCGAGCAGGTGCTGGCCGGCGCCGCGAACGTCGGCTGCCGCCAGTGGCAGGCGGCGAACCCGGCCGCGGTCGCGCCCTTCGTCACCGACAACCGCCGATACCGGGTCGATGTCGACACGCCCGAGGACATCGCGCGCTTCGAGCGCGAGACCGGACACGCGCTGCGCTGGCCCGCGGGGCTCGCCGCGTGAGCCTCGGTCCGGGCGTCCACGCGCTGTGGCCGACGCCGCTCGCGATCTACCGGATGCCCCGGGCCGACACGCTGAACCCGGTCCTCGCGCGCATGCTCGCCGCGCTGCGGGTCGCGCAGTGCGCGCAGCGCGGCGAGCCGGCCGATGCGCCCTTCTTCGCGAGCGACGACGACCTGCTGCAGCGGCTGCGCACCGCCGAAGGCGAGGCACTGGTGCGCTTCGTCGTCGGATCGCTGCAGGACGCGGTCGGCCGCGCGAACGCCGCCGCGTGGCCGCCGGGCCGGCGATCGCTCGAGGTCGCGATCGACGGCATGTGGTTCCAGTGCAGCCGGGGCGGCGCGTTCCACGACGTGCACACGCACGGCAACTGCTCGTGGTCCGGCGTCTACGTGGTCCAGGTCGATCCCGAGGAGCAACGGCGCGCGCATCCGCTGCACGGCGCGCGGCATGGGGTCACGCGCTTCTACGGGCCGTCGTTCTCCCGTCTGGGCGGCGCCCACGTCGACCTCGGCAACGCGTACATGCAGCCGCCGCACGTCGACGTCGATCCGGTGCCCGGACAGCTGACGGTGTTCCCGTCGTGGCTGCCCCACCAGGCGATGCCCTACGACGGCGAGGCCGAACGGATCGTCGTCTCGTTCAACGCGAGCGTCCACGCGGCCGACGGCGACGACCGGGTGCACCGCTTCGCGGCGGGCTGACGCGATGCGATCCGCCGTGCCGCCGCCGTTCCGGGTCGAGGGTCGCGGCAGCGCGACGCGCCTGTGGCTGGCGCGTGCGATCGCCTGGTCCCTGCTGCTCGGCGGCTGGCTCACGCTCGGCGCGCTCGGCCACGAGGCCGCGCTCGCGGGCGCATGGCCGGGGATGCCGCTGGCGGCCTGGCTCGCTTCGATCGGCGCGCTGCTCGCCGCGGGCTCCGGCATGGCGATCACGATGCGCGCGCTCGCGATCGGTCTCTTCGCCGCCGCGATCGTCGCGGCCAGCTCGCTCGCACGGGTGGACGGCGCTTCGCCGCTTCCGCTGGTCGGCGCCGCCTTCGGCTGGGGCGCGCTGCTCGTGCTCTCCTCCCGCACGGTCAAGGCGCTGCGTGCGGCACTGCCGCGGCGCACGCCCGCCCCGATCGGCCCGGCGCTCGTCGGCGCGTGCATCGCCTGGGCGGTGGCGGGCGACACGGGCACGGTCGCCTCGCGCACGACGCTCGTCGGCCTCTTCCTGCTCGCGGCATCGCTGGCCCTGGTCGCGCTGCGTCCGCGGGGGGCACCGCCCGCGACCGGCTGCCGGGCCGGCCTGTTCGACTGCGCGCTGCCCCTGCCGCATCGCGGGTGGGGTACGCCGAGGGACTGGCCGATGCACGCCGCCGCGCTGTCGATGCTGCCGACGATGGCCGCCTTCGGCCCCATGGCGCAACTGTGCGCCGGCGACCGACTCGGCCCGGCGAGCGTCGGCGCGCTGCACCTCGCCGCGATGCTGGTGCCCGCGTGGCTGCTGCGACGACCCCTCGCGCACTGCCCGCGTGCCGTGCTGAGCGGCATCGTCGCGTCGCTGCTCGCCGCGGGAGGCATGCTGGTCGCGTTCGACGCGCACCGCGACGCGCTGCTCGCCGGCATGCTCGTGCACGCGGTCGCGTGGAGCCTCGCCTGGGCGGGCCCGATGCTGGAGCGTGACGTCCGCGCGCATCCGCCGTCGGGCCGTGCCGCTGCATTCGGCATCGCGCTCGGGTCGGCCGCGCTGGTCGCCGCGCTCGCCGCGGCCGTGACGGCGAGCGGTGAGCAGGCGTTGCGCGTGGCTCACCTCGCGCTCGCTGCGTTCGCGCTCGGCGCGCTGTGGCCGGCATCGGTCGCGGGGCGTGGCGCGACCACGGCACCCTGAGGGGGCACCGACGGCCCGTAGCAGCCCGACGCGGCGGGCGGCGTGGGCGCTGTGCCCCGCCCCGGCTCAGACCTCCGGGCCTGGGTTCGGCATCCATGCCGAACCCGCTTCGCCGGCGCCGCGCATGCGCGGCGAACCCCCGGCTCAGCCGCCGCCGCGCTGGGTGTGGTGGTCGAAGCGCGTGATCCACGCGCGCGCCTCGGCGTCCCGGCCCTCGGGGGCGACGAAGCGCACGCGCAGCTGCTGGAAGCTCGCGAGCGCGATCCGGCGCGGTGGCATCGCCTCGGTCTCGATCCGCAGCGCGCCCCAGTCGAAGGAGAGCGTCGCGGTGCCGTGCTCGATGCCGTGCGAGGCGCCGGTGAGCTCGGTGAGCCAGCGGGCGAGGTCCTGCGGGGTGCAGGACATGATGCGGTCGAAGCCGTGGAAGGGCATCAGGTCAGGTCAGCCGGCTCTCGCCGGATTCACGCTCGGGACGCACCAGTGCGCCACAAGCATGCGGCGCCCGCTGATCGGGCTCGCCGCATGCGGCTCGAAACCCCCGATCAGCCACCCGCGATCGGCGGCCAGATCGCCAGCGCCTCGCCTTCCTTCAGCACGCGGGTCCCGCGGTCGGCCGGCGCCACGTACGCGCCGTCGACCAGCACCAGGTGCACGAGCTTGTGCGGCAGGTTGAACCGGTCGATCACCTGCTGCACCGTCGTACCCTCGGCCACCTCGAGCGCGATCGCGTTGCCCTCGCGGCGGGCGCCGTCGACCTCCTGCGGCAGGTGATCGGACAGCATCGCGAACAGCTTGAAGGTGATCCTCACGGCGGGCTCCGGGTCGGCGAACGCGCGAGTGTAACGGTCCGCGGCACGAGGCCGCGGACGCCCCCTCAGCGCACGGTGCCTCGCGAGCGGCCCTGGAACTGCTCCTGGGCCTGGGCGCTGGCGAGGTAGGCCTCCATCAGCCGCGTCGGGTCCTTGAGCAGGCGGTCCTTCCAGTCGCCGAGGCGGATGCCGCCCTCGACCAGCCCGCGCAGCACACCGACGTGGTCGGTCATGCCGAGGGAGTTCGCGCCGATCAGCACGTCGCGGTCGAACTCGAGCCGCAGGTAGCGGAAGCCGGCGCGGTCGTTCATCTCGACGTGCTCGCCGCCGGGCACGCCCTGCCACTGCCCGAACGAGGTCGACACCAGGCCCAGCGTGTCCAGTACGTTGATCTGCGTGACGACCTTCGCGATCGCGTCGCCGCCGCTCATGTTCACCGCGGCGACGTAGCCCTGGTCGACCGCGTTCGGCTGGATCGCCGACACGATCGTCTGCTTCGTCACCGGGTCGTAGGCCTCGGCGCAGTCGCCGGCCGCGTAGATGCCTGGCACCGACGTCTGCATCCGCTCGTCGGTCAGCACACCCTGCAGCGCCTTGATCGGGCTGCCGGCGAGGAAGCCGATGTTCGGACGCACGCCGGTCGCCTGGATCACCAGGTCGAATTCCTCGGCGGTGCCGTCGGAGAACCTCGCGCGGATCGGAGACGCGGGCTCGAGCGCCTCGACCCGGGTGGAGGTCTTGACGCTGATGCCCTTCTTCTCGCACCACGCCTTGATCATGCCGCCCGCGCCGGGGCCCATCATCCGCGGCACCATCCGGTCGCCCATCTCGACGACGGTGAGCTTCACGCCGCGCTGCGCGAGCGCCTCCAGGATGATGCAGCCGATGAAGCCCGCGCCCATCTGCAGCACTCGCGCGCCCGGCTTGGCGAGCGCGAGGATGTTGCGCGCGTCGAGCAGCGTCCAGCACGGGTGGACGAAGGGCGCGTCGAGTCCAGGGATCGGCGGCCTCACCGGCGACGAGCCGGTCGCGATCAGCACGCGGTCGTACTCGAAGGACGGGCCCTCGGCGAGCCGCACCTTCCTCGCGTCGGTCTCGATCGCCGACACCCGGCCGGTCACGCAACGGATATGCTGCGACTCGAAGTGCGCGGGGTCCTTGCGCAGGTAGGTGCCCCGCTCGTCGATGTTGCCGATCAGCAGGTAGGGGATCGCCATCCGCGAGTACGCCGGATGCGGCTCGTCGCCGATCATGACGACGTCGTCCTGCGGGCGGCGCTTGCGGATCGTCTCGGCGGCGACGACGCCCGCGGGCCCGTTGCCGATGATCACGTGCTTCATGGATTCAGACTCCGGAAACGGTCGGGGCGGCCCAGAGATCATCAGGGCCGCCCCGGGTCGGGACGCGCACGAGCGCGCCCTGTAAGGAACCGTCAGAGGCCCAGGCGTGTGCGCGTCTCGGGCTTCAGCTGGCCGTTCTCGTCCCAGCCGCGGATCGCGTAGTACTCGGGGATCATCTTGTCGATGCCCGAGACCAGACCCTTGGCCGGACCGGTCTTGGCCGCCTCGGTCTTCAGGCGCGCGGGCAGGTCGTCGTCCTTGCGCGTGAAGCCGGCACGGTTGTTGAAGTCGCGCTCCATGTTCCAGATCCGCTCGCCGATCTCGGTCAGGTTCTCGAGCGTGAACTCCTCGCCGCACGCGGCGGCCACCTGCGGCGCGAGGTCCGCGGTGGTCCAGGCGAAGGTGGTGAACACGCAGATGCCCGACGAGTCGAAGGCCGCGGTGGCGTCCTGGAACGCCTTGACCAGATCCGGCTTGCCGTCGGTGGTCAGCGGGTCGGTCTTGACCGGGATGCCGAGGATCTCGGAGGCGACGGTGTACGAGCGCAGGTGGCAGGCGCCGCGATTGGACGTCGCGTAGGTGAGGCCCATGCCCTGGATGCCGCGCGCGTCGTAGGCCGGGAACTCCTGGCCCTTGACCGACATCGACAGCTCGGGATGACCGTACTTCGCGGTCAGCCGCTTGCTGCCCTGGCCGATCTCCTTGCCGAAGCCCTCGCCCTTGGCGGTCATCTCGGCCAGCTTGCACAGCGCTTCCGCCGAGCCGAACGGCGCCTCGATGCCGACCTGCTCCTTGGTCAGCACGCCCATCTCGTAGAGCTCGAACACCGCGCCGACCGTCGCGCCGAACGAGATCGGATCGAAGCCGTCCTCGTTGCACAGCAGGTTCGCGTACTGCAGCGCCTCGAGGTCGTTGACGCCGGGCGCGGCGCCGAGCGCCCACGCCGCCTCGTACTCGAGGCCGCCGGAGGCACCCCAGTACTCGGGCTTGTTGACGACCGAGAAGTGCGTCTCGTCGATCTTGGAGATCCGCCCGCAGGCGATCGTGCAGCCGAAGCAGGCCTGGTTGGTGACCAGCTGCGACTTGCCATCGGTAGGCCGCTTCTCGGCCATCGCCTCGGCCGAGATCCGCGACGCCCCCTCGAACTGCGAGTCGCGGTGGTTGCGGGTCGGCAACGCACCGGTCTCGTTGATGACGTTCATCAGCACCTGCGTGCCGTAGGTGGGCAGGCCCTGCCCCGTCACGGGGTGGTCATGCAGGATCTTCTTCTTCTCGGCGGTGACCTTCATGAAGGCCTTCGGGTCCTTGATGTTCCCGACGCCCTTCGTGCCGCGGACGGCGATCGCCTTCAGCATCTTGCTGCCGGCCACGGCGCCGACGCCCGAGCGGCCCGCCGCGCGGTGCAGGTCGTTGACCACCGCCGCGTACAGCACCTGGTTCTCGCCCGCGCGGCCGATCGAGGACACGCGGGTCAGCGGATCCTGGTGCGAGGTCTTGATGATCTCCTCGGTCTGCCAGACGGTCTTGCCCCAGAGGTGCGACGCGTCCTTGAGCTCGGCCTTGTCGTCGCTGATCGACAGGTAGACCGGCTTGGCCGACTTGCCCTCGATGATGACCATGTCCCAGCCGGCCATCTTGAGCTCGGCCCCCCAGTAGCCGCCCGAGTTCGAGCAGGCGATCGCGCCGGTCAGCGGGCCCTTGGTGATCACCGAGTAGCGGCCGCCGGTGGAGGCCATCGTGCCGGTCAGCGGGCCGGTCGCCCAGATGATCTTGTTGTCGGCCGACAGCGGGTCGACCTTGGCGTCGACCTCCTCGACGAAGTACTTCGTCGCGAGGCCGCGCTGGCCGAGGTACTGCTTCGCCCAGGTCATGTTGAGCGGCTCGGCCGTGCACGTGCCGGCCGTCAGGTTCACGCGGAGAATCTTTCCTGCCCAAGCCATGTCTCGTTTCCTCCTCAGGCCGCCGACGGCTGGTTGCCGAGCTTGTCGGCCCACTGCTTCATCCGGTCCAGGCCGGTCCAGCTGGCGTCGATGTAGGTGATCGCGCCGGTCGGGCACGCGTCGGCGCAGGCCGGCTCACCGCCGCACAGGTCGCACTTCTGGACCTTGCCGGTGTCGGCGACGTAGTTCACGGTGCCGAACGGGCACGCGATCGTGCACACCTTGCAGCCGACGCAGACGTCCTCGAGCACGATCTTCGCGCCGGTGGACGCGTCGATCTTGATCGCCTCGACCGGGCAGGCGTGAAGGCACCATGCCTCGTCGCACTGCGTGCAGGTGTACGGGACCTTGCGTCCGGTGTGGTGGAAGTCGAAGACCTTGATCCGGGACTTCGCGGTATTGAAGGTCCCGTAGTTCTCGAAGCTACAGGCCATCTCGCACTGCAGGCACCCGGTGCACTTGTCCGGGTTGATGTGCAGGGACTTCTGCATTGTTCTCCTCCGAAGGGGCGCGAGGTCTTCGCGTAGGACCGTACAACCTATGGTCGCCAGAGCATAACCCGACACCGAGCCGGGTGCATAGCCGGTATCGGCGGCCGACCGTTCCGGCCGGCGGCCGGCCGGCGACCGCCCGGCGCGGCGTGCCCGACGCTGCCACAATGCGCGGCGTCCCGGTGCCACCGCCATGCCCGACATCGTCTCCGTCGCCCTGTCCTACGAGCTCGCCGCCGCCGGCGGGCCGCAGTTGGGCAACCCGTTCTTCGAGGTGATCGGCGCCGTCCGCCAGGCGGGCTCGATCGCCGCCGCCGCGCGCCGGCTGGGGTGGTCGTACAGGCACCTGTGGGGCTACCTGAAGGCGCAGGAGGCACGCTTCGGCCGCCCGCTGATCCTCTGGGACAAGGGCCGCGCGGCGCGACTCAGCGACTTCGCCGAGAAGCTGCTCTGGGCCGAGACGCGGATCCGCGCCCGGCTCGCGCCCCAGGTCGACAACCTCGCCGCCGAGATCGGCCGGGAGCTGACCGTCGCCTTCGACGACCGCGTGCCGATCGCGACCTGCGTCGCCAGCCACGACCTCGCGCTGCCGCTGCTGCGCGGACTGTGCGAGAGCGCCGACGGGGTGCTGTTCGACCTGCGCTTCGCCGGCAGCCTCGAGTCGCTCGCGGCGCTCAGGGCGCAGCGCTGCCTGTTCGCCGGGGTGCACCTGCCCTGCTCCCGCCCTGAGCTGGCCCGCCGGGGCTCGGCGATGCACGCCGCGTTCGCGCCGCGGCTGCGGCTCGGGCGCGAGAAGCTGATCCAGGCCGCCCGCCGGACGCAGGGCCTGATGCTGCCGCCGGGCAATCCGCGCCGGGTCCAGTCGATCGGACAGCTGCGCAAGCTCAGGTTCGTCAACCGGGCCACCGGCACCGGCACGCGCGCGCTGCTCGACGAGCTGCTTCGCGCCGAAGGCGTCGATCCCGCGAGCGTGCCGGGCTACGACCGGGTGGAGTCGACCCACCTCGCGGTGGCCGCGGCGGTCGCGTCGGGCCAGGCCGAGGCCGGCTTCGGGATCCAGGCGGCGGCCGCGGCGCTCGGGCTCGCGTTCGTGCCGCTGGTGGTCGAGGACTACTTCCTGGTCTGCGACCGCGCGGCGCTCGAGGGTGCCGCGGCCCGCAGCGTGATCGGCGCGCTGTCGTCGCCGGCCTGGCGCGAGGCGGTCGCGGCGCTGCCCGGCTACGAGGCGCACGATGCCGGACGCATCCGCTCACTGCGGCGCACGCTGCCCTGGTACGCGTGACGCGGCGCGCGCCGGCCGCGCAAGAAAAAATCCGGGCGGTCCCGGAGGGGGCCGCCCGGCGAGTTGGAGACGACCGGCGCTGACGATCCCGTGAACCCGTTCGACAGAACGGGCCCCACCACGGAGACCACGCCGGAAGTCGAGACAGAGTCTATCGACCGAATGTGACCGCTCCATCACGCGTTCTTGGTAGAGGCCGTTCCGGGTTCTATCATGGCGTCGATGCGTACCAAGCACAGCGCCGCCGTCAGCGTCCGGCTCCGCTTCTCCGACGACGGGCGCCTCGGCCCCGGCAAGATCGCGCTGCTCGAGGCGGTCGGGCGCAGCGGGTCGATCGCCGCGGCCGGCCGCGACATGAGCATGTCGTACCGGCGCGCCTGGCTGCTGATCGACTCGCTGAACCGCATGTTCGACGAGCCGGTCGTGCACGCGAGCCCCGGCGGCGCGAACGGCGGCGGGGCGACGCTGAGCCCGCTCGGACACGAGCTGGTCGGGGCCTACCGGGCGATGGAGGCGGACACGGTCCGCGCGATCGCCCGGCACTTCGAGGCCCTGCGCGGGCGGATGGTCGCCCGGCCCCCGGGCGCGGACGGCGAGCACCCGGGCACCGAGGACACGGACGACTCGGACGACTCGGACGCGCGCGGGCCGGGGACCGGCGCGCGCGGCTGAGCGGACCT
This sequence comes from Burkholderiales bacterium, assembly GCA_020248665.1. Lineage (GTDB taxonomy): Bacteria > Pseudomonadota > Gammaproteobacteria > Burkholderiales > Burkholderiaceae_E > UBA4615. The sequence continues at coordinate 59,894 of JADCHE010000036.1, forward strand.
CAGCGCACCCGCGGCGCGTAGGCGAGCGAGCGCTCGTCGAGCGCGGTCGCCTTCACCATCGCGAACACCTCGTCGCCGGCGTCGAGCGCGAGCTCGTCGATCGCCTTGCGGGTCACCAGCGCGACCAGCCGCCCGCGCCCGCGCAACGCGATCTCGACGCGCGCGGTGGGCCCGCCGTCCACCTCGATGCCGCGGATGGTGCCGACGAGCACGGTCCGGAAGCTGACGTCGCGCGGCCGCTGGACCGCGAGCGCGACGTCGGTGGCGCGCACCAGTACCCGGTGCGCGTCGCCCGGCTCGCCGACCCGGCCGGGCACGCTGATCGGGCCGGCCGGGTGCTCGAGCGCGGTGAGGCCGTAGGCGGCGTCGTGGCCAGCCACCGTCGCCTCGAGCACCGAGACCGCCCCGAAGCCTCCCGACGCACCGCGCGCGCCCGACGGCGCGAGCACGTCGCCCGGCGCGCCGCTCGCGACGACCGCGCCGTCCTCGAGCACCACCACCTCGCGCGCGATCCGCGCGACCTCGTCGACCGCGTGCGAGACGTAGACCAGCGGCCAGTCGAACGCGTCGCGCAGCCGCTCGACGTACGGCATGATCTCCTGGCGCCGCTCGAAGTCGAGCGCGGCGAGCGGCTCGTCGAGCAGCAGCAGCCGCGGGCCCGACAGCAGCGCCCGGCCGATCGCGACCCGCTGCCGCTCGCCGCCGGACAGCCCGGCCGGGCGGCGATCGAGCAGGTGCCCGATGCCGAGCATCGCGATCACCGCGTCGGGGTCGACCGGCCGGCCGCCCTTCGCGAAGCGACGGCCGTACGACAGGTTCGAGCGCACGCTCAGGTGCGGGAACAGCAGCGCGTCCTGGAACACCACGCCGACGCGCCGCCGGTGCGGCGGCACGAAGACGCCCCGCTCGACGTCGACCAGCGTCTCGCCGTCGACGCGGACATGGCCCGCGTCCGGGCGCAGCAGCCCTGCGATCAGCCCGAGCACCGTCGACTTGCCCGAACCCGAGCGGCCGAACAGCGCGAGCGCGCCGGTCTCGGCGCGGAACGCGCAGCGCAGCGCGAACGCGCCGCGGCGCAGGCGGACGTCGACCTCGATCACGGCGCCGCCCCGATGCCGCGGCGCACGCGCCGGGCGAGCCACTCCGAGGCGACGAGCGCGAGCACCGAGACGGCGATCGCAACCAGCGTCAGCCGCATCGCGGTCGCATCGCCGCCCGGCGTCTGCGTCGCCGCATAGATCGCCGACGGCAGCGTGCGCGTCTCGCCGGGGATGCTCGAGACGAAGGTGATCGTCGCGCCGAACTCGCCGAGCGCCTTCGCGAAGCACAGGATCGCGCCGGCGAGGATGCCGGGCGCGGCGAGCGGCAGCGTCACCGTCGCGAACGACCACGCTGGTCGCGCGCCGAGCGTCGCCGAGGCCGCGACCAGCCGCGGGTCGACCGCCTCGATCGACAGCCGGATCGCGCGGACCATCAGCGGGAAGCCCATCACCGCGCAGGCGAGCGCGGCGCCGGTCCAGCGGAACGACAGCACCAGGCCGAAGGTCGACTCGAGCCACGCGCCGACCGGCCCGCGCCGGCCGAACGCGAGCAGCAGCAGGTAGCCGGTGACGACCGGCGGCATCACCAGCGGCAGGTGGACCAGCGCGTCGAGCGCGGTCTTGCCCCAGAACCGGCCGCGCGCGAGCACGGTCGCCACCGCGATCGCGAGCGGCAGCGAGGCGAGCGTCGCGACCGCGGCGACCTTCAGGCTCAGCCGCAGCGCGGTCCAGTCGTCCGGCGTCAGGCCGAGGAGCACGCGCGGGCCGTCCTCAGCGCGGCGCCGGCGCGAAGCCGTGCGCGGCGAAGACCGCGACGCCCGCGGGTGAGCGCAGCCAGTCTAGGAACGCCGCGGCGCGCGCGGAGCGCGACGACGCGACGACGGCCGCCGGATAGACGATCGGCGGGTGGCTCGCCTCGGGGAACGTGTCGACGACGCGCACCCGCGGCTCCGCGCGCGCGTCGGTCGCGTAGACGATGCCGAGCGGCGCCTCGCCGCGCGCGACCAGCGTCAGCGCGACGCGGACGTTCTCGGCCTGCGCGAGCCGCCCCGCGACCGAGGGCCAGGCGCCGAGCGATTCGAGCGCCGCCTTCGCGTAGCGGCCGGCCGGCACGGCGGCGACGTCGCCGACCGCGAGCCGCCCGCCGGGCCCGAGCGCGTCGGCGAGCGCGACGCCCGGGGCGAGCCGAAGCGCCGGCGCCGGCCCGGCGGACGGGCCGATCAGCACCAGCCGGTTCGACGCGAGCGTCGCACGCGTGCCGGCGCGCAGCAGGCCGCCGCGCTCGAGATGGTCCATCCAGTCGCGGTCGGCCGAGACGAACAGGTCGGCGGGCGCACCCTGCTCGATCTGGCGCGCGAGCGCCGACGACGCGGCGTAGGACAGCAACGGAGGCGGCCCGCCGCGCTCGCGCGCGAACGCGGCCGCCGCGGCGTCCAGCCCCTCCTTGAGGCTCGCGGCGGCGAACACCACGGGATCGGCCCGCGCGACGGCGGGCACCAGGATGAGCGCCAGTGCCGCGGCGAGCAGCGGCACCGCGATCCGGCGCAGGAACGGGCGCATCGGGGAAAGGCTCCGGCTCGGTGGAGCCGGTGTTATATCCCGTCGGATATAGCGACCGCAAGCCCGCGCAGGCCGGGCCGCGCCGGGCTCAGGTGTTCTGCACGACGATCGATGGGAACTTCGACGAGCTGTCCTTGGCGCGCTCCGCGATCTTCACCGCGACGCGCCGCGCGATCGCCTTGTACGCCTGCGCGATCGCGCCGTCCGGCTCGGCCACCACCGTCGGGCGGCCGGAGTCGGTCTGCTCGCGGATCCGGATGTCGAGCGGCAGGCCGCCGAGGTACTCGACGTCGTAGTCCTTCGCCATCCGCTCGCCGCCGCCCGCGCCGAAGATGTGCTCGGCGTGGCCGCATTTCGAGCAGAGGTGGATCGCCATGTTCTCGACGATGCCGAGGATCGGGATGCCGACCTTCTCGAACATCTTCAGGCCCTTGCGGGCGTCGAGCAGCGCGATGTCCTGCGGCGTGGTGACGATGACCGCGCCGGTCACCGGGATCTTCTGCGACAGCGTCAGGTGGATGTCGCCGGTCCCGGGCGGCATGTCGACGATGAGGTAGTCGAGGTCGCGCCAGTTGGTCTCGCGCAGCAGCTGCTCGAGGGCCTGCGTGACCATCGGCCCGCGCCAGACCATCGGCGTGTCGGTGTCGATCAGGAAGCCGATCGAGCTCGCCTGGATGCCGTGGCCCTCCATCGGCTCGAGGGTCTTGCCGTCGACGGTCTCCGGCTTGCCGCTGATGCCGAGCATCTGCGGCTGCGAGGGGCCATAGATGTCGGCATCGAGCATGCCGACGGTGGCGCCCTCGGCCGCGAGCGCGAGTGCGAGGTTGACCGCGGTGGTGCTCTTGCCGACGCCGCCCTTGCCCGAGGCGACGGCGACGATGTTCTTCACGCCGGGCAGCAGCTTGACGCCGCGCTGCACCGAGTGCGCGACGATCTTCTGGTAGACGTTCGCGCTGACGTTCGCGACGCCCGGCAGCACTCGGATCGCGTCGATGACCGCGCGACGGATCGGGTCGACCTGGCTCCTCGCCGGATAGCCGAGCTCCACGTCGACGCTGACGTGGCCGCCGTCGACCCGGATGTTCCTCGCGGACTTCGACGAGGCGAGGTCCTTGCCGGTGTTGGGGTCGACGACGCCTGCCAGCGCCGCGCCCACCTGCTCGACCGTGACGGTCATGATCGCTCCAGGAACGCTGCCGATGAACGGTCGCGGCGCCCGCCGCAGACCGGGCACGGAGTCTATCCGAAACGCGATGCCCCGGCGCCCGCCACGGTCGGCGCGGCCCGCCCGCGCGCTAAACTCGACATCCTTCCCGGCCACGCCCGGCCACCGAGACCCCCAATGCCCCGGCGCCTCTTCGTCACCACCGCCCTGCCCTACGCGAACGGCTCGTTCCACATCGGCCACATCATGGAGTACATCCAGGCCGACATCTGGGTGCGGTTCCAGCGGATGCAGGGCCACGAGGTGCACTTCGTCTGCGCCGACGACGCGCACGGCGCGGCGATCATGCTCAAGGCCGAGGCGGAGGGCATCACGCCGCAGCAGCTGGTCGCGCGCATCGCGGCCGAGCGGCCGAAGTACCTCGACGGCTTCCACGTCTCGTTCGACCACTGGCACAGCACCGACTCGCCCGAGAACGTCGAGCTGTCGCAGGACATCTACCGCAAGCTGCGCGCGGCCGGCCTGATCGCGACGCGGACCATCGAGCAGTTCCACGACCCGGTCAAGGGCATGTTCCTGCCCGACCGCTACATCAAGGGCGAGTGCCCGACCTGCGGCGCGAAGGACCAGTACGGCGACTCCTGCGAGGTCTGCGGCGCGGTCTACGCGCCGACCGACCTGAAGAACCCGTACTCGACGATCACCGGCGCGACGCCGGTGCTGCGCCAGTCGGAGCACTACTTCTTCTCGCTGTCCGACCCGCGCTGCGTCGAGTTCCTGAAGGGCTGGGCGCTCGACGGCCGGCTGCAGCCGGAGGTCGCGAACAAGGCGCGCGAGTGGCTCGAGGGCACCGCGGCCGCCGACGGCACGAGGAGCGGCGGGCTCGCCGACTGGGACATCTCGCGCGACGCGCCGTACTTCGGCATCCCGATCCCCGACGCGCCCGGCAAGTACTTCTACGTGTGGCTCGACGCGCCGATCGGCTACCTCGCGTCGCTGAAGGCGAACTGCGCCAAGCGCGGCCTCGACTTCGCGTCCTTCGTCGCGCCCGACGCCGACGTCGAGCAGGTGCACTTCATCGGCAAGGACATCATCTACTTCCACACGCTCTTCTGGCCCGCGATGCTGAAGTTCGCCGGCTACAAGGTGCCCGACCGCGTGAACGTGCACGGCTTCATCACCGTGTCCGGCGAGAAGATGAGCAAGTCCCGCGGCACGGGGCTCTCGCCGCTGCGCTACATCGAGCTCGGCATGAACCCCGAGTGGCTGCGCTACTACCTCGCCGCGAAGCTCAACGCGCGCGTCGAGGACATCGACTTCAACCCCGAGGACTTCGTCGCGCGGGTGAACTCCGACCTCGTCGGCAAGCTGGTCAACATCGCGAGCCGCTGCGCGGGCTTCCTCGTCAAGCGCTTCGACGGCCGCCTCGCCCCGCTGGACCACGGCGCCCACGAGGGCTTCGCGAAGCCCTGGGCCGGGCCGGAGGCGGTCGCCGCGCTCTACGAGCAGCGCGAGTACGGCAAGGCGATCCGCGAGGTGATGCAGCTCGCCGACGCGGTGAACCAGTACGTCGACGCCGAGAAGCCCTGGGAGCTCGCGAAGGACCCGGCGCGCGCGGCCGACCTGCACCGCTGCTGCTCGACCGCGCTGCGCGCGTTCCGCGACCTGGTGCTGCTGCTCGCGCCGGTGCTGCCGGCGATGGCGCAGCAGGTGCGCGCGTTCATGAACCTGCCCTCGCTCGACTGGGCCGCGCTGGATGCGCCGCTGCCCGCGGGGCACCGGATCGAGGCCTACCGGCACCTGACGACGCGGGTCGACCCGAAGCAGCTCGACGCGCTGTTCGAGCCGCCCGTGGCCGCCGCGCCCGCCGCTGGCGCGAAGGCCGCGCCGCCCGCGCCCACCCAGGCCGCTTCGCAGGCCGAGGCGAAGTCCACCGCCCCCGCGTCCGCGCCACCGGAGGGTACGATCTCGATCGACGACTTCGCGAAGGTCGACCTGCGGATCGCGCGGATCGTCGCGGCCGAGCGCGTCGAGGGCTCGGACAAGCTGCTGCGGCTGACGCTCGACGCGGGCGAAGGCCGCACCCGCACGGTCTTCTCCGGGATCCGCTCGTGGCACGCGCCCGAGTCGCTGGTCGGGCGCCTGACGGTGATGGTCGCGAACCTCGCGCCGCGCAAGATGAAGTTCGGGCTGTCCGAGGGCATGGTGCTCGCCGCGTCGTTCCCCGACGATGGCGGCGGCGTGTTCCTGCTCGAACCGCAGGATGGCGCCCAGCCGGGCATGAAGGTCAAGTGAGACCGCGTGGCCGCGCGACGGTGACCGCGGCCACGACGGCCGATGCCGCGCTCGTCCACGCGCTCACGCAGCGGGCGTGGCACGGCACGGTCGCTGCGAACTCCTCGGCCTATCTCGAGACCGCCGCCGACATCGAGGCGCTGTTCGCACGCGGCGGCGGCGCGCTCGTCGCGCGCGTCGACGGCGTGCCGGTCGGCTCGGTGCGCCACGTGCCGGTGCCGCACGGCGAGCCGAGCTGGGAGATCAAGCGGATGGGCCTGCTGCGCGAGGCGCGCGGGGCCGGTCTCGGGCCACTGCTCGCGGCTGCGGTCGAGGACGCCGCGCGCGCCGCCGGCGTGGGGCGGCTGCAGCTCGGCGTGCGGCGCGACCAGCCCCGGCTCGTCGCCTTCTGGGCGACGCTCGGCTTCGAGGCGGATGCGTCGGTCGCGCTCTCGTCGCACAATCCCCTGACCGAGCCGCCGGTGACGATGTCGCGTCGGCTCGGTCACGCGGCCCCGCACCGTCCGCGCTGAGCGTCCCACCGCCATGAAGTCGCCGGTCTTCCGTCCCCGCCTCGTCGACGCGCTGCGGGGCTACCGGCGAGAGGACTTCGCCGCGGACCTGTCGGCCGGCGTCACCGTCGGCGTGGTCGCGCTGCCGCTCGCGATGGCGTTCGGCATCGCGAGCGGCGTCAAGCCCGAGGCCGGGATCTTCACCGCGATCATCGCCGGCTTCCTGGTGGCCGCGCTCGGCGGCTCGAAGGTGCAGATCGGCGGGCCGGCGGGCGCCTTCGTCGCGCTGCTCTACGCGATCGTCGAGCGCTACGGCGTCGCGAACCTGCTGATCGCGACCGCGATGGCCGGCGTGCTGCTGTTCGCGATGGGCGCGCTCAGGATGGGCCAACTGATCCGCTACATCCCGGTGCCGATCGTCACCGGCTTCACCAACGGCATCGCGGTGATCATCGGGCTGCAGCAGCTCAAGGACTTCCTCGGGCTGTCGATCCCGAAGATGCCCTCGAACTTCTTCTCGCAGCTCGCCGCGCTGTGGTCGCACCTGCACACGGTCAACTGGGCGGCGCTGTGGCTCGGCGTCGTGTCGCTCGCGATCGTGGTGATGTGGCCGAAGTCGTACCTGCCGAACCACGCGCGCTGGCGACGCTGGATGGCGCGGGTGCCGGGCACGATCGCGGTGCTGTCGCTCGGAGTGGTCGCGGTCGGGGTGTTCGGGCTGCAGGTCGACACCATCGGCAGCCGATTCGGGGGCATCCCGCAGGGCCTGCCGCCGTTCGCGCTGCCCGCCTTCGACTGGCACACCGCGCAGAACCTGGTCGGCCCGACGATCTCGATCGCGCTGCTCGGCGCGATCGAGTCGCTGCTGTGCGCGCGCGTGGCCGACGGGATGATCCGAGACCGCCACGACCCGAACCAGGAGCTGATGGCGCAGGGCGTCGCCAACGTGGTCTCGCCGCTCTTCGGCGGCATCGCGGCCACCGGCACGATCGCGCGCACGGTCACCAACATCCGCAGCGGCGCGCGCACGCCGGTCGCCGGCATGGTGCACTCGGCCACCCTGCTCGCGATCGTGCTGGTGCTCGCCCCGCTCGCGCACGACATCCCGATGGCGACGCTCGCGGCGATCCTGCTGTTCGTCGCGTGGAACATGGGCGAGTGGTCGGCGTTCGCTCGGCTGCGCCGGTACACGATGCCCTACCGTGCGACGATGCTGTCGACGTTCGCGCTGACGGTGGTCTTCGACATCACCGTCGCGGTTCAGGTCGGCCTGGTGCTGGCGAGCCTGTTCTTCATCTGGCGCGTCTCGAGCCTCACCCGAGTCGACCCGGTCCGCCTGCCCGCCGACGTCGCCACGCTCGGCGACGGCAGCCGCGTCGAGGCCTGGCGGCTGTTCGGCTCGCTCTTCTTCGGCTCGGTCGGCAAGCTCGAGGCGCTCGCCGACCCGGCCGGCCCGCAGCCGGACGTGGTCGTGCTCGAGATGCACCAGGTGATCCACCTGGACACCACCGGCCTCGACGCGCTCGAGACGCTGCTCGAGCGGCTGCACGCGCAGGGCGGCACGCTCGCGATCGCCGAGCCGACCGCGCAGCCGCTGTCGCTGCTGACCCGCTCGGGCTTCGTCGAGCGGATGGGTACGCACAACCTGTTCGAGGACCTCGACGTCGCGCTCGCGACGCTGCGTGCGCGACACGCGGGCGCGGCAGCCGACGGCAGCGGACCCGCGGCAGGCCCCGGGAACGGCTGAACCATGGCCGGCCGGACCACGCACGGCGGCGCGATGCGCGGCGAAGGCGACACGCGCCCCGCCGAGCGCCGAGCTACGCGCCCGGTACCTGCTGCGCGTCGTCGGTCGTCGTGAAGCGCGCCGCCCGGCCGCTCGCCGGATCGAAGTGGACGTTGAAGCGCTGCTTGCGGCCGTCCTGCTCGTAACGCCAGCTCCACACCACCTCGGGCTTCAGCGAGTACTTCTCGACGTCGGTCGGCCTGGACAGCAGCCGCGTCAGCTCCTCGCCGGTCATGCCCGGACGCGCCTTCGCGAAGTTCGATTCGACGAGCAGGTTGGCCATCGACTGGTAGCGCCCGTCGGGACCGATGACCACGCGGATCGTCTCGATGCCTTGCGGCGCGCGAACGTAGTCCCACTCCTTGCCGCCGTCGGGCCGGTCCCAGACGAGCGTGGGCACGCCCATCAGCGCACGGACGTCGTGCTCGGTGTGCTGGCCGGCGACGAGCTTCTTCTGCGCCACGTAGTCGCAGCCGGCGAGGCCTGCGGCCACGAGCGCGACGAGGGCGGCCATCGACGCGCGACGGGAGGGAACGGGCATCCTGGGCCTCCTGGGGTCGGGTTGCCGTAAAATACCGCGATTACCCTCCGGTCCCGACGCCATGGCCGCGTACGAATCCGACATCACACGATTCCTCAAGAAGCTGAAGCACGAGCGCCCGCACCTCGACGCCGAGCAGCAGAAGGGCCGGGCGATCTGGTGGGACAAGGACGCGATCGACCTCGAGCAGACGCGTCGTTGGCGCGAAGCCCGGGTCCCGCAGAAGTCGTACCCTTACCAGACCGAGTCCTGACCGGGTGGTCACGGACACCGCCACGCCCGGCGAGGAGGCGACGGCCGCGCCCGATGCGCCAGCCGTCGACATCACGCAGGTCGCGCTCGCCGAGGCCGCGGTGCAGACCGAGCTGGTCTTCGCTCGGATCCACGGCGAGCCGCTGACCCGGCTGCCGCATGACCTCTACATCCCGCCGGACGCCCTCGAGGTCTTCCTAGAGAGCTTCGAGGGCCCGCTGGACCTGCTGCTCTACCTGATCCGGCGCCAGAACTTCAACATCCTCGACATCCCGCTCGCCGAGGTCACCCGCCAGTACCTCGCCTACATCGAGGAGATCCGCCGGCACAACCTCGAGCTCGCAGCCGAGTACCTGCTGATGGCCGCGCTGCTGATCGACATCAAGTCGCGGATGCTGCTGCCGGTCAAGAAGGCGGACACCGGCGAGGCGGTCGAGGACCCGCGCGCCGAACTCGCACGCCGGCTGCTCGAGTACGAGCGGATCAAGCTCGGCGCGCAGCAGATCGACACGCTGCCGCAGGCCGGCCGCGACTTCGTCGCCGCGCAGGTGCTGATCGACCAGACCGTCGAGCCGCGTCTGCCCGAGGTGACCGAGGTGGACCTGCGCACCGCCTGGGCGGACATCCTTCGTCGCGCGACACTGGTCCAGCACCACCGGATCACACGCGAGCAGCTGTCGGTACGCGAGCACATGACGATGGTGCTGCGCACGCTGCAGGATCGCCGCTTCGCCGAGTTCCAGGACATGTTCGATCCGTCGCGCGGCGTGCCGGTGCTCGTCGTCACCTTCATCGCGCTGCTCGAGCTCGCCAAGGAATCGCTGATCGAGATCACGCAGGCCGAGGCCTACGCGCCGATCTATGTGCGATTGGCCTACCTGCCGAGCTGAACCGTGGCGGCCGTCCGCGTCGCCGGCGCGCCGCTCTCGGCGCTCAACACCTTCGGGATCGCCGCGACCGCTCGGGTGCTGTGGCGCGTGGAATCGGCCGCCGACGTCACGCAGGTGGTCCGCGCGCTGCGCGACGAGCCGGGCGGTGCGCCGCTGGTGCTCGGCGGCGGCAGCAACCTGCTGCTGACCGGCGACCTCGAGCGGCCGGTGCTGCAGGTCGCGATCCGCGGCCGGCGCGTGGTGTCCGACGACGGCGAATCCGTGGTCGTCGAGGCTGGCGCCGGCGAGCCCTGGGACCCGCTGGTGCGCTGGACGCTCGCGCAGGGCGCAGCCGGCCTGGAGAACCTCGCGCTGATCCCGGGCACGGCGGGCGCCGCGCCGATCCAGAACATCGGCGCCTACGGCGTCGAGCAGCGCGACTCCTTCGACTCGCTCGACGCGGTCGACCTGGTGGACGGCACGGCGCGCCGCTTCGACGCGGCCGACTGCGCGTTCGGCTACCGCGACAGCGTGTTCAAGGGGCCGGACGGCGGGCGCTGGCTGGTGGTTGCGGTGCGCTGGCGGCTGTCGCGCACGCCGCGGCTCGCGATCGACTACGGCGAGCTCCGCGACGAGCTCGCGCGCGCCGGGGTCGCGGCGCCCGGGCCGGTCGACGTCGCCGACGCGGTCTCGGCGATCCGCCGGCGCAAGCTCCCCGACCCGGCGACGCTCGGCAACGCAGGGAGCTTCTTCAAGAACCCGGTGGTCCCGGCGGCGCTCGCCGACGCGCTGCGCGCCCGCGAACCCGGCCTGCCCGCCTGGCAGGCCGGCGAGCGCGTCAAGCTGTCGGCCGCCTGGATGATCGACCGCTGCGGCTGGAAGGGCCACCGCGACGGCGATGCGGGCGTGCACGCGGCGCACGCGCTGGTGCTGGTCAACCACGGCGCCGCGACCGGGGCGCAGCTCCTCGCGCTGGCCCGCCGCATCCGCGACTCGGTGCGCGCACGCTTCGGCGTCGAGCTCGAGCCCGAGCCGGTGATCGCCGGGCCCGCGACGCTATAATCGCGCGCCGAGCGGCCAGGCCCCGGCCGCGCTCCATCCCCGCCCCTTTCGACCGACACCATGGAAGACGACAGCGACAACGAACATCGCGCCCTGCTCGGCTGGATCCTCGGCATCGCCGTGGCGCTGTCGATCACCA
>JADCHE010000037.1 GCA_020248665.1 Burkholderiales bacterium
CGATCTGAGCTCGCCGGCCACGTGGGCCTGGACGTCGACGGGGTCGCGTTCCCCGGCCACTTCCTCGTGCGCGCGAACCTGCACGACGGCATCGTCGTCATCGACCCGTTCAGCGGCGCGAGCCTCGGCCGCGACGAGCTCGAGCGCCGCGCCGCGCCGCACGGCGTCGGCGCGGACCGTCTGCTGCAGCCGGCCTCGGCGCGGCAGATCCTGATCCGGATGCTGAACAACCTCAGGGCGATCCACGCGGAGCAGGGCCGCGACGACCTGCGCGACAAGGTCGTCGAGCGGTTGAGGATCCTGGCGGCGGAGCCGGGGGGCCGCTGAGCGCCGCGCCGTGCCGGTGCGGACCCCGCGGCGCTCGCCGCCGGACGAGGTCAGCCGCGCGGCATCCGGTGCAGCCCGCAGAGCTTGTTGCCGTCCGGGTCGCGCAGGTAGGCGAGGTACAGCTTGCCGGCGGCGCCTTCGCGCACCCCGGGCGGGTCCTCGCAGGTCGTGCCGCCGTTCGCGACGCCGGCCGCGTGGAACGCGTCGACCTGCTCGGGCGACTGGCACGCGAAGCCGATCGTGCCGCCGTTGCCGACCGTCGCCGGCTTGCCGTCGATCGGCTCGGTGACCGAGAACACCCCGGTGGGGGTGCGCCAGAACACGCGGTAGCGGTCGACGACGCCGGGCGCGACGCCGAGGGCGCCGAGCGCCGCGTCGTAGAAGGCCTTCGCGCGGGGCAGGTCGTTGGTGCCGATCATCACGTGCGAGAACATGCGGGTGTCTCCGGTTCGGGTGGAACACCGGAGCCTACGGGCTCGCGGGCCGCATCGCAATCTTCCGCGTCCGGCCGGGCCGGTTTCAGGCCAGCTCCGAGATCTCGATCAGGTTGAGGTCCGGGTCGCGGACGTAGACCGAGCGGATCCTGCGGGTCGCCCCGGTGCGCATCACCGGGCCCTCGAGGATCGGCCAGCCCCGCTCCTGCAGCAGCCGGACCACCTCGTCGGCAGGCACGGTCGCGATGAAGCACAGGTCCTGCGAGCCCGGCACCGGCAGGTGCGCCTTCGGCTCGAACTCGGCCCCCTGCACGTGCAGGTTGATCTTCTGCTCGCCGAACCGGAACGCGATGCGCTCGACGGGCGAGGTGCTGCCGACGAAGCGCTCGAGCCGCATGCCGAGCACCCGCGTGTAGAAGTCGATGCACGCCTCCGGGCGGGCGGTGGTCAGGACGAGGTGGTCGAGGTGGTCGATCATGGTTCGAAGGCAGGCCGGAGCCCGGGAGGGGGTGGGGGCGGGGTGTACGAGCGCGGAGTCTACCGGGCCTCGCCCGTCGCGCTCGGGGCCCCCTTCGCGACTCACCAGCCCGAGAAGCGCGGCCACGTGTCGAGCACCTCGCCGGCCGCGCCGAGCGCGTGATAGCGCCCGTGCTGCGCGCCGGTCGCGCAGGCGTGGTTGGGCAGGATCCGCAGCCGGGTGCCGACGGGGAAGCGGCCGGCGACGTCGGGATGGGTGCCCTCGGCGAGCGAGACGATCCCGTGCTCCTGGTTCGCCCCGGTGACCAACCAACCGTCGAGCGGCGCGCCCGCCTCGTCGCAGACCTGTCCGAAGCCGAAGTCGCGCCGCTGGCGCTGCGTGCCGCGGTCGCGGCTCATCGCCATCCAGCCCGCGTCGACGATCGCCCAGCCCTTGTCGCGCTGGTGGCCGACGACGGTCGTCAGCACGCTGAGCGCGATGTCGTCGATGCCGCACACGCCGACGTTGTGCATCACCAGGTCGAAAAGCGCGTACACGCCGGCGCGCAGCTCGGTGACCCCGTCGAGGTGCCGTGCGCGCAGCGCGGTCGGCGTCGAGCCGACGCTGACCGCGGGGCAGGGCAGGCCCGCGTCGCGCAGGCGCTGCGCCGCACGCACGACGCCGGCGCGCTCGCGCTCGGCGAGCGCGCGCAGGACCTCGTCGTCGTCGCAGTCGTAGCTGGAGCCGGCGTGCGTCATCACCCCGCCGAGCCGTGCGCCGCCCCCGTGGAGCGCGCGCCCGACCTCGAACAGCAGCGCGTCCTCGGGCTCGACGCCCGAGCGGTGCCCGTCTGTGTCGATCTCGATCCAGGCTTCGAGCGCGAGGCCTTCGCGCACCGCGAACGCCGCGATCGCGCGAGCGACGTCGAGGTGGTCGGTGACGACCTTCAGGTCGCACCCTCGCCGCCGCAGCGCGGCGACCTGGCCGAGCTTCGCCGGGGCGAGGCCGACCGCGTAGAGGATGTCGGTCACGCCGGCCTCGAGGAAGCGCTCGGCCTCCTTCAGCGTCGAGACGGTGATGCCGCGTGCCCCGGCCGTGCGCTGCGCATCCACGATCGCCGGGCACTTCGTCGTCTTCACGTGAGGGCGGAAGGCGACGCCGAGCGCGTCCGCACGCGCCTGCATTCGCTCGAGGTTGCGGGCGAGACGCTCGACGTCCACCAGCGCGGCGGGGGTGTCCAGGTCGGCGAGTGTCGTCATCGTCGGGGCAGGTCGTCCATCAGGGGTGCGCAGCGCGGCGTCGCCCGCTCACTCGGCCTGCGCCTCGGCCATCCGCGCGCGCCGCGCGGCCTCCTCGAGCCGCGCATCGTCGATCTCGCGCATCACCGCGGCGAGGTCGACCGTCGACTCGTCGGGCACGAACCGCCCGGTCAGCGGCGTCGCGCCGGTCAGCCGACCGCGCCGGTAGAGGTCCCAGATCTCGGGCCCGTATGCGGTGTCGAGCAGCTCGGGCGCGAACCGTCCGAAGAAGTTGCGCAGGTTCGCGACGTCGCGCAGCAGCATCCGGCTCGCGTGGTTGTTGCCGGCCGCGTCGACCGCCTGCGGCAGGTCGATGACGACCGGGCCGCCGGCGGCGAGCAGGATGTTGAATTCCGACAGGTCGCCGTGCACGACCCCGGCGCCCAGCATGCGGACCACCTCGGCGAGCAGCGCCGCATGGTGCCGCCGCGCGTCCTCGGGCTCGAAGAGCACGTCGTTCAGGCGGGGGGCCGCATGCCCGTCCTCGTCGACGACCAGCTCCATCAGCAGCACGCCCTCGAAGAAGCCGTACGGATGCGGCACACGCACGCCCGCGTCGAAGAGGCGGTTCAGCGCGTCGACCTCCGCGTTCTGCCACGCCTCCTCGCGAGCCTGCCGGCCGTAGCGCGTGCCCCGCTCCATCGCGCGGGCCTGGCGGGAGTTCTTGACGCGGCGGTTCTCGGTGTAGTCGACGGCCTGCCGGAAGCTGCGGTGCGTCGCCTCCTTGTAGACCTTCGCGCAGCGGATGGCGTCGCCGCAGCGCACGACGTAGACGTTGGCTTCCTTGCCGCTCATCAGCTGGCTGAGGACCTCGTCGACGAGGCCTTCGTCGAGCAGCGGGAGCAGGCGTTTCGGGGGTTTCATGCCCGCATTGTGCGCCTGGGCGGCATGGGGCCTTTCCAACCCGGCTTGGCTCGGCCGCGGCCGACCGGGTACGTTGCGACTCGCGCCGCGACCCGCGAGGCCGACTCGGAGCTGGCGCTCCTGCTGCGCGCGATCGAGTCGAACGGCGAGGTCTACCGGCAGTTCACGCGGTGCCCCGCGCAGGGATTCAGAGGCCGCGCGCGCCCGAGGCGAGGAAGCCGCCGTCCACCGGCATCGCGATGCCCGAGACGTACGAGGCCTCCTCCGAGACCAGGTACGTCACCGCGGCGGCGATCTCGCCGGTCGTGCCGTAGCGCGCCATCGGGATCGCGCGCGCGTACGCCTCGCGGAAGCGGTCGGTATGCAGCACCCGGGTCATCGGCGTGTCGACCGGGCCGGGGCAGACCGCGTTCGCGGTGATGCCGTGCTCGGCGAGCTCGACCGCCATCTGGCGGGTGAGCGCGACGACCGCGCCCTTCGAGGTGCCGTAGGCGGTGCGGCCGGTGCCCACCGCGCGCAGGCCCGCGACCGAGGCGATGTTGACGATCCGCCCCCAGCGCTCGCGCACCATCATCCGCGCCGCGTGCTGTGCGCACAGCAGCGTCCCGGTCACGTTGACGTTCATCGTCGCGACGAAGTTCTCGAGCGGGAAGTCGAGGAACGGGAACACCTTGGCGATGCCCGCGCAGTTCACGAGGATGTCGCAGCGCCCGTCCTCGTCTGCGACCCGCGAGAAGGCGGCGGCGACCGACTCCGGGGCACCGACGTCGAGCGCGAGCGCCGCCGCCCGGCCGCCCTCGGCACGCAGCGCCGCCGCGACCTCCTCGGCGGCGGGCAGGTCGAGGTCCGCCACCCGCACGGCCACGCCCGTGGCCGCGAGACGCCGGCAGATCTCCGCGCCGATGCCCTTGCCGCCGCCGGTGACCACCGCCACGCGGGGTGTCGCCCGATCCGTGTCCTGAGCCATGTCGTCCGCCGTCGTCCCGTATCCAGGTGGCCCCGAGGGTACCGTGCCTGCCCGCCGGGCCGCCATGGCACGGCGGCGCGTGGAACGCGCGTGGCGGGTCCGCGCCCCCGGCGACGCCGGAATACGCGACCATCCGGCTGCAGTCCCGCACGCCCGCACGCCCGCCGATCGACGCAGCCGTCCGCGTCGACGCCCCGACGACCGCACCGCCCAGTCCGAGCCCCAGGATGCTCCACCCCAACCCGCATGCCGTCCGCCAGCCGTATCCCGCCGAGCTCCGCGCCGTCCTCGGCCTCGCGGACGCCCGGGCCGCGCGCGAACGCCTCGCCGGGTGGTCCGGCGTGTCGCAGTGCGCCACGCCCGAGTGGTCGCTGCCCGGCCTCGCCAGGCGACTCGGCATCGCGGCGCTCGTCGTCAAGGACGAGTCGCGGCGATCCGGGCTGGGCAGCTTCAAGGCGCTCGGTGCGCCGAACGCGCTGGTCAAGCTCGTGCAGCGCCGCTGGCCGCAGGCGGGTTGGACCGCGGCGGACCTGTTCGCCGGGCGCCACGCGGACGCGCTCGCCGACCTCGTCGTCGTCAGCGCGACCGACGGCAACCACGGCCGCGCGCTGGCGGCGGCCGCGCGCAGCCTCGGGTGCCGCTGCACGATCGTGCTGCACGCGAACGTGGCCGCCGAGCGGGAGGCGGCGATCGCGGCGTTCGGCGCCCGGATCGTGCGCGTCGAGGGCGACTACGACGACTCGGTCGTCGAGTCGGCCCGCCTCGCCGCGGAGCACGGCTGGGAGGTGGTGTCCGACACGTCCTGGGACGGCTACGAGGCGGTGCCGGGCGACGTGATGCAGGGCTACGGCGTGATCGCCGAGGAGACGATCTCGGACGCGGGCGATCCCGAGCGCTGCCCGTGGACGCACCTCGTGCTGCAGGGCGGCGTCGGGGGCCTCGCGGCCGGCGTCGCCGGCGTGCTCTGGGACCGCTACGGCGCGCAGCGCCCGCGGCTCGTCGTCGTCGAGCCCGAGCAGGCCGACTGCCTGCTGCAGAGCGCCGTCGTGGGCCGCCCCGCGCGGGCCACAGGGAACGTGGACTCGGTGATGGCGGGCCTTGCCTGCGGCGAAGCCTCGCCGCTCGCGTGGCGCATCCTGCAGCCGTCGATCGACCTGTTCGTCACGGTGACCGATGCGCAGGCCGAGGCCGCGATGCGCACGCTGGCCGAGGGGCCCGAGGGCGACGTGCCGATCGTCGGCGGGGAGTCGGGCGTGGCGGGCCTCGCCGCGATCCAGGCGCTGGCGGCCACTGCGGAGGGGCGCCGCGCGGCGGGTCTGGACGCCGGGTCGCGCGTGCTGCTGGTCAACACCGAGGGCGCGACCGCGCCCAGCGTCTACGCGGCGATCGTCGGGCGCTCGGGCGAGGCGGTGGCCGCTGCGCAGCGCGATTGGCTCGATCGCCACGGCCTGTCCCGAGACGGGCTGCTGGAGCGGCTGGCCTCGCATGCGTCGATCGGCGCGATCGAGGGCGGCGGCGTCTGCCGCGTCGCGCTCACCGATGCCGACCGGCAGGGGCGCGACCGGTTGGTGGACTGGATGAAGGCGCTTCGGCTCGAGGTGCGCGTCGATCGCATCGGCAACATCTTCGGCATTCGCGCCGGCCGCACCGACGCGGCCCCGGTGATGACCGGCTCGCACATCGACACGGTGGCCACCGGCGGGCGCTACGACGGCAACTACGGCGTGATGGCCGGCCTCGAGGTGGTGCGCTGGCTGGAGGAGCGCCGCATCGTGCTCGACCGGCCGCTCGTGGTCGCCGCGTTCACCAACGAGGAGGGCGTGCGCTTCCAGCCCGACATGATGGGCTCGCTGGTGTACGCCGGTGGCCACCCGCTGCAGCAGGCGCTGGACACCGTCGGCACCGACGGTGCGCGCCTGGGCGACGAGCTCGTGCGCATCGGCTACGCCGGCGACATGCCGTGCGGCGCGATCGTGCCGCATGCGTTCGTCGAACTCCACATCGAGCAGGGCCCGGTGATGGAGGCCGAGGGCGTCGACATCGGCGCGGTGGTGGACCTGCAGGGCATCTCCTGGCAGACGTTCACCTTCGTCGGCCAGTCCAACCACGCGGGCACCACGCCGATGCGGCTGCGCCGCGACGCCGGCCATTGCGCGGCGGCGGTCGCGGTCTTCGTGCGCGAGCTCGCCGAGCGGTACGGCGGCGGCCAGGTCGGGACGGTCGGCTCGATCGAGCTGCACCCGAACCTGATCAACGTGATCGCGTCGAGGGCCACCGTGTCGGTCGACCTGCGCAACACCGACGAGGCGACGCTCAAGCGCGCGGAAGCGGAGCTGGCCGAGTTCGTGCGGCGACTGGGGGAAACCCAGTCGGTCGCCGTCGAGACGCGAAGGCTGGTCCGCCTCGAGCCGGTGAGGTTCGACGAACGGCTGGTCCGGCTGATCGAGCGCGGCGCGCACGCCCGCGGCCACCGGACCCGCAGGATGACCTCGGGCGCGGGCCACGACGCTCAGATGATGGCGAGGCTGTGCCCCGCCGCGATGATCTTCGTGCCGAGCGCGAAGGGCATCAGCCACAACCCGCGCGAGCACACCGGGCCGGACGACCTGCTGCGCGGCGCGAACGTGCTGCTCGATACGCTGCGGGCGCTCGCATCGGCGCCGTGAGCCCGGGCACCGGTGGGGCCCTGCTTCGTTCGCGAGTGGCTCAGGCGGCCGCGTCGGCCGGCCGGGGCTTCACCGCGAGCCGAAGCACGTCCGCGTAGCCGGGCGCGACGAGCATCCGCCCGAGCGCCCCGCGCTTCGCCAGCAGGGCGTGCGCGCGCGGCAGGTTCCAGCAAGGCAGCTGCGTGAACAGGTGGTGCTCGCCGTGGTAGTTGACCCAGTAGGGCGCGAGCAGCGCGCGCGCCCACCACGACGCGAGCGTGGTGCGTGCGTGACGGTACGGATCAGGTTCGCCCACCGGCACCAGCGCGTGCTCGGCGATGTTGCGGATCCGGTAGACCAGCGGGAACCAGAAGGCCAGCGGCACGAGCCACAGCGCGACCCACAGCCACGCGTATCCGGCGAGCGCGAACGCGGCGAGGAAGCCCAGGTTGCCCCAGACGAAGCGCGCATCGAGCCCGGTGCTCAGCAGGTCGGTGGCGTTGGACCCCGGGGCCGCGCGGCCGCGCCGGCGGGCCTCGAGGTCGATGCCCAGCCGCAGCTTGAGGAAGCTCGCACCGGTCAGGTCGCGCAGCACCTTGCGCCGCAGCGACCCGGCCTCGATCGGGAACGGGCGCGACAGCGGCAGGTCCGGGTCCTCCGGCTGCTGCGTGAAACGATGGTGCTGCAGGTGGGCCTTGCGGTATTCGGGCAGAGCCGACGAGCACAGCCACCGGCCGACCCAGTCGTTGACGCGGCGGTTCGGGTGCAGCAGCCCGTGGGCCGCGTCGTGCATCAGGATCAGCAGGCCGAGCTGGCGCGCCGCGACCAGCGGCACGAGCAGCGGGATCAGCCACGGCCACAGCGCGCCCAGCACCATGCACGCGCCGATCGCGCCCCAGCAGTGGGCCACGAGCCACAACCCGCGCCAGCGCGACTTCGAGGCGAGCGCGGCCCACTCCTGCGGCGTGAAGAGGTCGGTGGGGTCGACGCGTGCGGCGGTGGGCATCGGTCTTCTCCGGACCTTCCAGTGTACAAGCCGACGCCGCGCCGGACGAGCTGGACTGCCGCGCGGCACCACGCGCGCGATGCCGTCGTGATCGTCCGCCGGGAGATCCATCGAGGCGCTCCATGATCGTCACTGCGCGCGCCGGGCGGCCAGCGCCACGAGTCGCCGAAGGTCGATCCGCCCGCTTGAGCGACGACGATGAACGGCTTGCGACCGTATCGGGCGACGGTCAGACGATGTCGAGGGGCTCGGGTCGCAGACGAGCGTCGGCGGCCGCGTTGCGCTCCGGCGCGGGGTGCGCGTGCACCGGATGCCGGCCGGCCGATCCGAAGTCGAGGATCTCGAGGCGGCCGTCCGGCTGCTCGACCAGTGCGGTGAGGCTCTCGACCCAATCCCCGTCGTTGCAGTACAGCACCCCGTCGATCTCGCGGATCTCGGCGTGGTGGATGTGGCCGCAGACGACGCCGTGCGCGCCGCGCCGCCGGGCTTCGCGCGCCACCGCCGCCTCGAAGTCGCCGACGTAGCTGACCGCGCGCTTGACCTTCAGCTTCAGGTAACGCGACAGGCTCCAGTAGGGCAGCCCGAGCCGCGCGCGGGCGGCGTTGAACCAGCGGTTGAGCCGCAGCGCCGCGTCGTAGGCGGCGTCCCCCACGTGGGCGAGCCACGGCGCGCACTGCACGACGCCGTCGAAGAGGTCGCCATGGGTCACCCAGAGCCGCCGCCCGTCGACCGTCACGTGCTCGCACTCCTCGAGGACCTCGACGCCGCCGAAGCTGTGCTGCAGGTAACGCCTCGCGAACTCGTCGTGATTGCCCGGGATGAAGACCACTCGGGTGCCCTTGCGCGCCTTGCGCAGGATCTTCTGGACGACGTCGTTGTGCGACTGCGGCCAATACCACGAGCGGCGAAGCTGCCAGCCGTCGATGATGTCGCCGACGAGGTACAGGGTCTCGCACTCGACACGCCTCAGGAAGTCGAGGAGCGCGACGGCCTGGCAGCCCGGGGTGCCGAGGTGCAGGTCGGAGATCCACACCGTCCTCACGCGCACGACGGGCTCGACGTCGAAGGGCTCGGACAGGGCGTTCATGCGGCGATGCCTCGGTGTGCATCGAATGCCGTCGGGTGCCCGGACCCCTGGTCGAGCACCTCGAA
>JADCHE010000038.1 GCA_020248665.1 Burkholderiales bacterium
CAGCAGCGCGTACGCGTCACGGTACGCGTCGCGCGCGCGGCCCGCCTGGAAGCGCATCAGGTCGACGAACCGGTCAGAGTGACGCGCGCCGAGGATCTCGCCGACGGTCACGCCGAAGCGCTGCAGGTCGTCGAGCGGCAGGTAGATGCGCCCCTTGCGAGCATCCTCGCCGACGTCGCGGATGATGTTGGTCAGCTGGAAGGCGAGGCCCAGGGTGTCCGCGTACTTCAGCGTCGACGGGTCGTCGCGCCCGAAGATGCCGCTCGCCATCTCGCCGACGACGCCCGCGACGCGCCGGCAGTAGAGCGCGAGGCCGGGGAAGTCGAGGTAGCGGTTCTGCTCGAGGTCCATCCGCATGCCGTCGATGATCTCGACGAGGCGGCCGCGGGTGATGTCGTAGCGGTCAGCGTGCGGCTGCAGCGCCCGCGTGACCGGGTGCTGCGGGTCGCCCGCGAACATCCGCCCGACCTCGGCCGCCCACCAGTCGAGCTTGGTACGGGCGACGCCGGCGTCGCGCATCTCGTCGACCACGTCGTCGACCTCGCGGCAGAACGCGTAGAGCGCGGTGATCGCGCGGCGGCGCTCGGGTGGCAGGAACAGGAAGCTGTAGTAGAAGCTCGAGCCGCTCTTCGCGGCCTTGTCCTGGCAGTACTCGTCCGGCGTCATCGGGCGGTCGGTCGGTCGGGGGCGAGCACCGGCGCGGCGCCTCCGAGCGCGAGCCGCAGCACCGCGCCCGCGAGCGGCAGCGCGTCGCGGCCGGCGAGGGCGGGGCGGGCTGCGTACGGGTCGTGGCCACCGGCGGCAAGCTTCGCGAGGATCCGCGCGCCGCCGGCGACGATCGCGCGCAGTTCCCAGCCGAGCCGGCCGCCGACGCGCGCGGCGAGGGGCGCGCCCTCGGCGAGCATCGCGCGGGCGCGGCGCGCCTCGGCCGCGACGCAGGCGCGCAGTGCGTCGCCGGCGCGCCCGTCGCGCACGGCGTGCTCGACGTCCGCCTCGGTGCAGCCGTGGCGCGCCAGCGAGTCCAGCGGCAGGTAGAGCCGGCCGCGCCGCCAGTCGATCGCCGCGTCCTGCAGGAAGTTGATCAGCTGCAGCGCCGAGCAGATCCGGTCCGACAGCGGCCGCGTGGTCGCGTCGAGGCGGCCGGCGAGCGCGAGCACCAGCTGGCCGACCGGGTCGGCCGATCGCGTGCAGTAGTCGAGCAGGGCGGCGAAGTCCGCGTAGCGCTTCACCCGCACGTCCTGCTCGAACGCCGACAGCAGTGCGTCGAAGCGCGACCAGTCGAGGCCGTGGGCGCACACGTGGGGCACGAGGCCGGCCACCGTCGGTGCGGCGGGCTCGTGGCCGGCGCGTGCGGCGGCGACGTCGGCCCGGAGCGCCGCCAGTTCGGCCAGCCGCGCCTCCGGCGGCGCGTCGCCCTCGTCGGCCACGTCGTCGGCGTGGCGCGCGAACCGGTAGATCGCGACGACCGCCGGCCGCAGGCGCGCCGGCATCAGCCAGGACGCGACCGGGAAGTTCTCGTAGTGCTCGACGCCATGCACGGGGGTAGCCACGGCCGGGATTGTAGGGGGTCGCGCCGATGCCCCGGCCATTGACGCCTCGTCGAGTCGCGACTACATTTTATTTACTGACGCGTCAGTCATTAGCCCGCCCTGCGACGCACTCCCGTCGAGATCGACCGAACGGAGTTTTCCGATGTTCCGCCTCTCCCTCCTCGTCGTACCGGCCGCCGCGCTGCTGGTCGCCTGCGGCGAGCCGCCGCCCCAGGCCGCCAAGGTGGAGCCGCCCCGGCCGGTCCGCACGATGGTCGTGCAGCCCCAGCGCACCGCGGTCGCGATCCAGCTGCCCGGCGAGGTCCGCCCGCGGATCGAGTCCCGGCTGGGCTTCCGGGTCGGCGGCAAGCTCGCCTCGCGCAGCGTGTCGGTCGGCGACCGGGTGATGCCGGGGCAGGTGCTCGCGCGGCTCGACCCGACCGACCTCGCGCCGGCGCTCGCCGCGCAGCAGGCGCAGGTCGTCGCCGCCCGCACGGATCGCGACCTCGCGGCGGTCGAACTCGAGCGGCTGCGCAACCTGCGGGTGCAGAACTACATCAGCCAGGCCTCGCTCGATCGCCAGCAGGCGGCGTTCGACGCGGCCAGCGCGCGGCTCAACGCCGCCGAGGCGCAGCAGACCCAGGCCCGCAACGCGGTCGACTTCCAGGTGCTGAAGTCCGACGCCAACGGCGTCGTCACCGCGATCGAGGCCGAGCCGGGCCAGGTCGTCTCGTCCGGCCAGCCGGTCGTGCGCATCGCGCACTCGGCCGAGCGCGAGATCCTGGTCAACGTGCCCGAGTCGGACCTCAAGACCGCCCGCGAGACCAAGGCCTGGGCGATCGTGGTGCCCGCGCTCGGCCAACGGACGCTGCCCGGCAAGCTGCGCGAGATCTCGCCGATCTCCGACCCGGCCTCCCGCACGTACGCAGCCCGCATTGCGCTCGGCGGCGACCTCGACGGCGTCGCGCTCGGCATGACGGCCGTCGTGCAGGCGCTGCGTCCGAGCACCGAGTCCTTCGTGCTGCCGCTGTCTGCACTGCAGTCGACCGACGGCCGCCCGCGGGTCTGGCGCGTCGACGCGAACGGCACCGTGACGCCGGTCGACGTGACCACCGACGGGCTGCTCGACGATTCGGTCCGCATCGTCGGCGGTCTCGCGGCCGGTGACCGCATCGTCACCGCCGGCGCGAACCTGCTGCGCGCGGGCCAGCAGGTCCGGGTGCTCGATTCGGCCGCGCCCGCCGCACCCGCCGCCGGCGCAGCGGCCGGCGGTTCACCCGGGCCCGCGGCCGCCGTCGCGTCGCAGCGTATCGCCCAGCGCGACGGGTCGACGCGATGAGCGCGCGTCCCGACGACGGCACCGCGCCGGCCGCCTCGGGCGCGCCCGACGACGAGCGCTTCAACGTCTCCGCGGCGGCGATCCGCCACCCGCAGCTGACGCTGTTCTTCCTGCTGGTGATCGCGATCGCCGGTTCGCTCTCGTTCTTCAAACTCGGCCAGCGCGAGGACCCGGATTTCACGTTCCGCGGGATGGTGATCCGCACGTTGTGGCCCGGCGCGACCACCGAGCAGGTCGATCGGCAGATCACCGACCGGATCGAGAAGAAGCTGCAGGAGACGCCCTACTTCAAGTGGACCCGCAGCTATTCGAAGCCCGGCGAGTCCCTGATCGTTCTCGAGCTGCTCGACACCGCGCCCCGCAAGGAGGTGCCGCAGATCTGGTACCAGGTCCGGAAGAAGGTCGGCGACATCCGCTCGTCGCTGCCCGCCGAGGCGATCGGCCCGTTCTTCAACGACGAGTTCGGCGACGTCTTCGGCACGATCTACGCGTTCACCGGCGACGGCTTCTCGCTCGCGGAGCTTCGCGACGCGGTCGAGTCGGTGCGCCAGGAGCTGCTGAGGCTGCCCGACGTCGCGAAGGTCGAACTGGTGGGCCAGCAGGACGAGAAGGTCTTCGTCGAGCTCTCGCCGCAGCTGCTCGCCAACCTCGGCATCGATCCGCAGCGGATCGCCGAGCAGCTCGCCGCGCAGAACATCGTGACGCCGGCCGGCAGCATCCAGGGCGAGAGCCGGCAGGTGCCGCTTCGGGTCACCGGCCAGTTCGACACGGTCCGTGAGGTCGAGGAGCTGCGGCTCAACATCGGCGGGCGCACCGTGCGGCTCGGCGACGGTGCGAAGGTCTGGCGCGGCTACGCCGACCCGCCCGCCTGGACGATGCGCTTCGGCGGTAAGCAGGCGGTCGGACTCGCGGTGTCGATGGTACCCACCGGCGACGTGCTCGAGCTCGGCGAGAACCTCGAGCGGACGATGGCGCGATTGAAGGCGGACATGCCGATCGGCATCGAGTTCGCGAAGGTGTCCGACCAGCCGAAGCTGGTGAAGAAGGCGGTCGGGCTGTTCCTCACCTCGCTGATCGAGGCGGTCGCGATCGTGCTGGCGGTCTCTTTCCTCAGCCTCGGGATGCGGGCGGGTGGCGTGGTCGCGCTGACGATCCCGTTGGTGCTGGCCGGCACCTTCCTCGCGATGGCCTGGTTCGGCATCGACCTGCACCGGATCTCGACCGGCGCGCTGATCATCGCGCTCGGCCTGCTCGTCGACGACGCGATGATCGTGGTCGAGATGATGGCCCGCAAGGTCGAGGAGGGCTGGGACAAGTTCCGCGCCGCGACCTTCGCCTACCGCAGCACCGCGTTTCCGATGCTGACCGGCACGCTGATCACCGCGGCCGGGTTCCTGCCGATCGCGACCGCCAAGTCGACCACCGGCGAGTACACTTTCGCGATCTTCGCGGTGGTGACGATCGCGCTGCTCGTCTCGTGGGTCGCGGCGATCGCGGCGACGCCCTTCATCGGCTTCTACCTGCTGAAGAGCAGGCCGACCGGCGCGCACCACGAGGTCTTCGACACCCGCTTCTACCGCACGCTGCGGGCGGTGATCGAGGCCTGCATGCGCTGGCGCTGGGTGACGATCGCGGCGACCGCGGCGCTCTTCGGCCTCGGGATCGTCGGCATGAAGGCGACCGAGAAGCAGTTCTTCCCCTCGTCCGACCGTGCCGAGATCCTGGTCGAGTTGTGGCTGCCCGAGGGCGCGTCGTACCGCGCGACCGAGGACCAGGCCAGGCGCTTCGAGGCGATCCTCGCGAAGGACCCGGACGTCTCGACCTTCGTCGGCTACGTCGGCAACGGCTCGCCGCGCTACTACCTGTCGCTCGACCAGCAGCTGTTCCGGCCGAACTTCGCGCAGTTCGTCGTGCTGACCAAGGACGTCGACGGCCGCGACCGTGCTCTGCCGCGGCTCAGGAAGGCGCTCGACGACGAGTTCCCCGGTATCCGCTCGCGCGCGTTCCGCACGCCGCTCGGGCCCCCGGTCGCCTACCCGGTGCAGTTCCGCGTGCTCGGGCCCGAGCCGCAGGCGCTCAAGGCGATCGGCGAGAAGGTCGCCGAGGTGATCCGCGCCGACCCGCACACGCTCGATGTGCACCCGGACTGGGGCGAGCGCGCGCCGGCGATCCGGATCGACGTCGACCAGGACAAGGCGCGCGCGATCGGCCTGTCGAGCGCGCAGGTCGCGCGCGCGGTCGGCGGTGCGGTCTCGGGCGCGACCATCGGCACCTTCCGCGAGCGCGACAAGCTGATCGAGGTGGTGCTGCGTGCGCCGGAGGCCGAGCGGGCGAGCCTCGCGAACGTCGGCAACCTGCAGATCCAGACCGCGCTCGGCCGCTCGGTGCCGCTGTCGCAGATCGCGACCGTGCGCGAGGTGATGGAGGAGCCGATCCTCTGGCGCCGCAGCCGCGAGCCGAACCTGACCGTACGCGCCGACATCGTCGACGGCGTGCAGGCGCCGGACGTCACGATGGCGATCGATCCGAAGCTCGCCCAGATCCGCGCGTCGCTGCCGCCCGGCTACCGGATCGAGGCCGGCGGCCCGTACGAGGAGAACCTGAAGGCACAGGCCTCGATCAACGCCGGCATGCCGCTGATGCTCGCGCTGGTCGTCGCGCTGCTGATGATCCAGCTGCAGCGCTTCTCGCTGGCGTTCATGGTGCTGGTCACCGCGCCGCTCGGCGTGGTCGGGGTCGCGGCCGCGCTCCTCGCCTCGGGCCGGCCCTTCGGCTTCGTCGCGATGCTCGGCACGATCGCGCTCGGCGGCATGATCATGCGCAACACCGTGATCCTGGTCGACCAGATCCGCCAGTACCGCGACGAGGGCCACGGCGCGTGGGAGGCGGTCCGCGAGTCGGCGGTGCGCCGCTTCCGCCCGATCCTGCTGACCGCGGCGGCCGCCATCTTCGCGATGGTGCCGCTGTCGCGCGACGTGCTCTGGGGGCCGATGGCCTTCGCGATCATGGGCGGGCTGATCGTCGCGACCATCCTGACGGTGCTCTTCGTGCCGGCGCTCTACGTCGCCTGGTACCGCGTGAAGCCGGACGCGACCCCCGCCACTGCGGCCGCCTGACCGGCGGTCGGCACGCGCTCGCCCGTCGGGCCCCGGAAGCTCGGCGGGCGGGCTTCGACGTTCGTCTACAATACCGCCCCGGGGCGCGCGTGGCCCCGACTCGGGCGACCCGCGGCCGTGGCGGAATCGGTAGACGCACCAGGTTTAGGTCCTGGCGCCGAAGGGTGTGGGAGTTCGAGTCTCCCCGGCCGCACCAGGTCCCCGTGCCCATCCCGCCCGTCCTCGTACCCGCACGGCCGCGCGCTCCCGTTCCCGATCGGATCACGACGAAACCCGGATACCACCAGAACAACATGGCCACTCAACTCGAAACGACCGGCGCGCTCGAGCGTCGACTGAGCCTGTCGGTCCCGATGGCCGACATCGGCGCGCAGGTCCAGAAGAAGCTGCGCGACCTCGCTCGCACGGTGCGCATGCCCGGCTTCCGGCCCGGCAAGGTGCCGATGAAGATGATCGAGGCGTCGTACGGTGCACAGGTCCAGGCCGAGGTCCTCGGCGACGCGGTCTCGAAGGCCTTCTCCGATGCGGTCACCGAGCACGGCCTGCGCATCGCCGGGCAGCCGCGGATCGAGCCGAGCACCGCGGCGGGCGAGGGCATGGCCGGCTTCA
The DNA here is from genome assembly GCA_020248665.1 of Burkholderiales bacterium. Classification (GTDB taxonomy): domain Bacteria; phylum Pseudomonadota; class Gammaproteobacteria; order Burkholderiales; family Burkholderiaceae_E; genus UBA4615. Next base: position 6,594 of record JADCHE010000038.1, read on the forward strand.
CCGCGGTCTTCGAGGTCTATCCCGAGGTCGCGCTCGGCGACCCGTCGGCGGTCGCCGTCGAGCGCGCCACCTGCGCGGTCGGCGACACCGAGGTCGAGAAGACCGTCGAGATCCTGCGCAAGCAGCGCGTCACCTGGAGCGAGGTGCAGCGCCCGGCTGCCGATGGCGACCGCGCCACCATCGACTTCGTCGGCACGCTCGACGGGGTCGCGTTCCCGGGCGGGACCGCCGAGGACTTCCCGTTCACGCTCGGCGAGGGCCGGATGCTGGCCGACTTCGAGACCGGCGTGCGCGGCGCGTCGCCCGGCGACAAGAAGACCTTCCCGGTCGCGTTCCCCGAGGACTACACCGCCAAGGAGCTCGCCGGCAAGACGGCGCAGTTCGAGGTCACGGTCAAGAAGGTCGAGGCGTCCCAGCTGCCGGCGCTCGACGCCGAGTTCGCCAAGCAGCTCGGCGTGGCCGACGGCAGCCTGGACACCCTGCGCGCCGACGTCCGCAAGAACCTCGAGCGCGAGGTCTCGCAGCGCCTTCGCGGCCGCGTCAAGACCGCAGTGATGGAAGCGCTGCCGTCGCTCGCCCGGATCGACCTGCCGAAGGCGCTGGTGCAGGCCGAGTCAGAGCAGCTCGCCGAGCGCGCGAAGGCCGACTTCAAGCAGCGTGGCATGGACGTCAAGGACCTGCCGATCCCGCCCGAGGCGTTCGCCGAGACCGCCGAGAAGCGCGTGCGGCTGGGCCTGATCGTCGGCGAGATCGTCAAGACGAAAGGCCTGCAGGCCAAGCCGGACCAGTTGCGCAAGCAGATCGAGGAGTTCGCGCAGTCCTACGAGAACCCGGGCGAGGTGATCCGCTGGTACTTCAGCGACCGCGAGCGGCTCGCCGAGGTCGAGGCGCTGGTGGTCGAGCAGAACGTCGTCGACTGGGTGCTCGCCAACGCCAAGGTCACCGACACCCCGACTGGCTTCGACGAGCTGATGGCCGCCAACGGCTGATCACTTGTTCACTCATCAACAGCACGGATCCGTTTCGAGAGGACGACGATGACCCGCAACAGCTTGGTCGAGGACCTGGTCAACGCCCACCTGGCCGCGCAGCGCCAGGACCCGCAGGGCCTGGGCATGGTCCCGATCGTGATCGAGCAGAGCGGCCGCGGCGAGCGCGCCTACGACATCTACTCGCGCCTGCTGCGCGAGCGGGTGATCTTCCTCGTCGGCCCGGTGATGGACCAGGTCTCGAACCTCGTGGTCGCGCAGCTGCTGTTCCTCGAGTCGGAGAACCCGGACAAGGACATCAGCCTCTACATCAACTCGCCCGGCGGCTCGGTGTCCGCGGGCCTCGCGATGTTCGACACGATGCGCTTCATCAAGCCCGACGTCTCGACGCTGTGCATGGGCATCGCGGCGAGCATGGGCGCGTTCCTGCTCGCGGCCGGCGCCAAGGGCAAGCGCTACGCGCTGCCCAACTCGCGGATCATGATCCACCAGCCGTCGGGCGGCGCGCAGGGCCAGGCCTCGGATATCGAGATCCAGGCCAGGGAGATCCTGTACCTGCGCGAGCGGCTCAACCGCTTGCTCGCGGAGGCCACCGGTCAGCCGATCGAGCGTATCGAGAAGGACACCGACCGCGACAACTTCATGTCCGCGGAAGATGCGGTAACCTACGGACTGATCGACCGGACGCTGGTCAGCCGCAGCGAGGCGGCTCCGGCGTGACGGCCGGAGCGGTCTGCGCCCGGGCGGCGCGACGGCGGCCACGCGGCCCCCATGCGGAGTGAGCATGTCAGAGAAGAAGGGTTCGAGCGAGAAGCTGCTGTACTGCTCGTTCTGCGGAAAGAGCCAGCACGAGGTCCGCAAGCTGATCGCCGGTCCGTCGGTCTTCATCTGCGACGAATGCATCGAGCTCTGCAACGACATCATCCGTGACGAGACTCAGGCCGACACCCAGGCTGCGGTCAAGGCGGGGCTGCCGACGCCGCACGAGATCGCCGCGATCCTCGATCAGTACGTGATCGGCCAGGACAACGCCAAGAAGATCCTGTCGGTCGCGGTCTACAACCACTACAAGCGGCTGCGTCACAAGGGCAAGAAGGACGACATCGAACTCGCCAAGAGCAACATCCTGCTCGTCGGCCCGACCGGCAGCGGCAAGACGCTGCTGGCGCAGACACTGGCCCGCCTGCTCAACGTCCCGTTCGTGATCGCCGACGCCACCACGTTGACCGAGGCGGGCTACGTCGGCGAGGACGTCGAGAACATCATTCAGAAGCTCCTCCAGAACTGCAACTACGAGGTCGAGAAGGCGCAGAACGGCATCGTCTACATCGACGAGATCGACAAGATCAGCCGCAAGTCCGACAACCCGAGCATCACCCGGGACGTCTCGGGCGAGGGCGTGCAACAGGCGCTTCTGAAGCTGATCGAAGGCACGATCGCGTCGGTGCCGCCGCAGGGCGGGCGCAAGCACCCGAACCAGGACTTCGTGCAGATCGACACCACGAACATCCTGTTCATCTGCGGCGGGGCCTTCGACGGCCTGGAGAAGGTGATCCGCAACCGCTCCGAGAAGAGCGGCATCGGCTTCGGCGCCGAGGTCCGCAGCGAGAGCGACCGCAAGGTCGGCGACGTGCTGCGCGAGGCCGAGCCCGAGGACCTGATCAAGTTCGGCCTGATCCCTGAGCTGGTCGGCCGCTTGCCGGTGGTCGCGACGCTCGACGAGCTGAACGACGCGGCCCTGGTCGAGATCCTGATCGAACCCAAGAACGCGCTGGTCAAGCAGTACCAGCGGCTTTTCTCGATGGAAGGCGCCGAGCTCGAGGTGCGGCCGGCCGCACTGCAGGCGATCGCCCGCAAGGCGCTCAAGCGCAAGACCGGCGCGCGCGGCCTGCGCTCGATCCTCGAGCACGTGCTGCTCGACATCATGTACGAGCTGCCGAGCATGCAGAACGTGCAGAAGGTCGTCGTCGACGAGAATGCGATCGACGGAGAGGGCAAGCCGCTTGTCATCTACGCGGATGCGCCGAAGGTGGCGGGGTCCAAGTGAGTCGGGGGTGAGGCCGGGGTTTCGGCGAGCACCGCTCGCCGCCGGCCGCAAGGGCACCGCATGCTTGCGGCGCCCGCGTGCGCCCCGAGCGTGAAGCCGGCGAAAGCCGGCTGACGTTCTGCGGCGAAGCCCATCGCCGAGTCACCCCGTGCGCCCGACCATCGATCCCCCTACACCGACCGGCCATTCGTCGCCACCCGCAGTCCGCCCCGCCGGCCCCGCTGCGGAGTTTCCCCGATTTCGCCGAAGGTCGACCCGAAGCGGCATCGGAGCGAGCGGCCGGGCTCGTCCGGCCCGTCCCTTGCGGACGAGTGGACGGCTCCGGCGACGTCGTCGAAACGGCGTATGCTTGAAACCAAACGGGTCGGCCCAAGATGCCCGACTCGAGCCTCCCGGAAGGAACACATCGAATGTCCGACCCGACCTCCACCTCCCAGACGCTGCCGCTGCTTCCCCTGAGGGACGTGGTGGTGTTCCCGCACATGGTGATCCCGCTGTTCGTGGGGCGGCCGAAGTCCATCAAGGCCCTCGAGGCGGCGATGGAGGTCGGCAAGAGCATCATGCTGGTCGCGCAGAAGAACGCGTCCAAGGACGATCCGGTCGCCGCCGACATCTACGAGATCGGCTGCGTCTCGAACATCCTGCAGATGCTCAAGCTCCCCGACGGCACCGTGAAGGTGCTGATCGAAGGCTCGCAGCGCGCCCGGATCTCGTCGATCGATGATTCGGGCGCCCACTTCACCTGCGAACTGGCCGCGATTCCCGACGGCGAGGATCCGGGTGCCGAGGTCGAGGCGCTGCGGCGCGCGATCCTTGCGCAGTTCGACTCGTACGTGAAGCTGAACAAGAAGATCCCGCCCGAGATCCTGACCTCGCTGAACGGCATCGACGACGCCGGCCGGCTGGCCGACACGATCGCGGCGCACCTGCCGATCAAGATCGAGCAGAAGCAGCACATCCTCGAGACCCTGTCGGTCGGCGAGCGGCTCGAGAAGCTGCTGGCCCAGATCGAGACCGAGCTCGACATCCTCCAGGTCGAGAAGCGCATCCGCGGCCGCGTGAAGCGGCAGATGGAGAAGTCGCAGCGCGAGTACTACCTCAACGAGCAGGTCAAGGCGATCCAGAAGGAACTCGGCGAGGGCGAGGACGGCGCCGACATGGAGGAGATCGAGAAGAAGATCAAGTCCGCGCGGATGCCGGCGGAGGCACGCAAGAAGGCCGAGGCCGAGCTGAAGAAGCTCAAGCTGATGTCGCCGATGTCGGCCGAGGCCACCGTCGTGCGCAACTACATCGACGTGCTCGTCGGTCTGCCCTGGAAGAAGAAGAGCAAGATCAACAACGACCTGACCCACGCCGAGAAGGTGCTGGACGAGGATCACTACGGCCTCGACAAGGTCAAGGAGCGGATCCTCGAGTACCTCGCGGTCCAGCAGCGCGTCGACAAGGTCAAGGCACCGATCCTGTGCCTGGTCGGCCCCCCGGGCGTGGGCAAGACCTCGCTCGGCCAGTCGATCGCCCGCTCGACGAACCGCAAGTTCGTCCGGATGGCGCTCGGCGGCGTGCGCGACGAGGCCGAGATCCGTGGCCACCGCCGGACCTACATCGGCTCGATGCCGGGCAAGATCCTGCAGAGCCTGACCAAGGTCGGCGTGCGCAATCCGCTCTTCCTGCTCGACGAGGTCGACAAGATGGGCATGGACTTCCGCGGCGACCCGTCCTCGGCGCTGCTGGAGGTGCTCGACCCCGAGCAGAACCACACCTTCGTCGACCACTACGTCGAGGTCGACTACGACCTTTCGGACGTGATGTTCGTCGCGACCGCCAACTCGCTGAACATCCCGCCGGCGCTGCTCGACCGGATGGAGGTGATCCGGCTCTCGGGCTACACCGAGGACGAAAAGGTCAACATCGCGACCCGCTACCTGCTGCCCAAGCAGCAGAAGAACACCGGCCTGAAGGCAGGCGAACTGGCGGTGTCCGACGCCGCGATCAGGGACATCGTCCGCTACTACACCCGCGAGGCGGGGGTGCGGTCGCTCGAGCGCGAGCTGTCCAAGATCTGCCGCAAGGTCGTCAAGACGCTGCTGCTGAAGAAGGACGAGAAGAAGGTCCAGGTCACGCCGAAGAACCTGGACAAGTTCCTGGGCGTGCGCCGGTTCTCGTTCGGCATCGCCGAGAAGGAAGACCAGGTCGGTCAGGTCACCGGTCTGGCGTGGACCGAAGTCGGCGGCGAGCTGCTGACGATCGAGGCGGTCGCGGTGCCGGGCAAGGGCAAGACCACCTTCACCGGCAAGCTCGGCGACGTGATGCAGGAGTCGATCAAGGCCGCGATGACCGTGGTCCGTCGCCGGCAGGCGCGGCTCGGGATCAAGGCCGGCTTCCACGAGAAGCAGGACATCCACATCCACGTGCCCGAGGGCGCGACGCCCAAGGACGGCCCGTCCGCGGGCATCGCGATGACGACCGCGCTGGTGTCGGTGCTGACCGACATCCCGGTGCGTGCCGACGTCGCGATGACCGGCGAAATCACGCTGCGTGGCGAGGTACTGCCCATCGGCGGGCTGAAGGAGAAGCTGTTGGCGGCGCACCGCGGCGGGATCAAGACCGTGCTGATCCCGCAGGAGAACGTCAAGGATCTCGCCGAGATCCCGGACAACGTGAAGAACCGGTTGGAGATCGTCCCGGTCAAGTGGATCGACCAGGTGCTCGAGGCCGCGCTCGCGCGGATGCCGGAGCCGATTCCCGAGGAGGAGGCCGCCGCGGCTCCCGCCGAGGGCGATGCGGTGAAGCCGGCGGCGCCGGCGGTGGCGGGCGGGGTCGTCAAGCACTGAGACGACAAGGCGCGCGGCCTGCCGGTCGTGGCGCGGATCGGAGAAGGCCGGGCGGAGACGTCCGGCCTTTTTCGTTGGGGCGATCGGCCGCTCGGGCGGTTGCGCTCGACGGATGGCGCGGCGGCACCGGTTCGGGCAGGCACGCGAGGGCCGACCGACCGGGTCGAGTATGAGGTCAGGGGCGTGGTGGGAGCACTTGGCTCCGCACCCCCGTCTCGGGCCCTCGCCCCGGGATGGGTCTTGCGAGACGGTCGGCCCGCACGCGTCCTTCGTGGACGACGGCCTCGCGCCAACCTCCGAACGAGCGGACCGAGCCGCGTCTCCGCCTCAGGCCAGCGTCGCCTCGTCGTGGAACGCCTGCGGCGTCGTCTCGCGGGCGACCGATCCCTTCTGCATGATGATCACGCGCTGCGCGAGCGCCGAGATGAAGTCTCGGTTCTGCTCGACCAGGATCATCGTGAGCCCGCTGCGCTCGCGCAGCCGATGCAGCGTCGCGATCATCTCCTCGATGATCGAGGGCTGGATGCCCTCGGTCGGTTCGTCGAGCAGCACGATCTTCGGATGGCCGCACAGGCAGCGGGCGAGGGCGAGCAGCTGCTGCTCGCCGCCTGACAGCAGACCGCCGACGCGGCCGAGCAGCGGCTTCAGGCGCGGGAAGTCCTCGAGCACCGCGTCCACCGTCTTGTTCGAGTCGCCCGGGTCCTTGGCGCAGCCCATCAGCAGGTTGTCCATCACCGACAGCGCCGGGAAGATCTCGCGCCCCTGCGGCACGAAGCCCATGCCGAGCCGCACGCGCTGGTGCGTCGGCGCGTGGGTGATGTCCGTGCCCTCGAACATGACCTTGCCCGCGTTCGCCGGCAGGTAGCCCATCAGCGCACGCATCAGCGTGCTCTTGCCCATGCCGTTGTGGCCCCAGACGCCGAGGAACTCGCCCGTCGCGACGTCGAGCGAGATCGCGTTGAGTATCGGGATCCGGCCGTAGCCCGAGTCCAGGCCGCGCACCTCGAGCATCATGCCGGACTCCCCGCGAGGTCGGCGTGCATCTGGCGGCCGAGGTAGACGTCGCGGACGCGCTCGTCGCGCAGCACCGCCTCGCAGCCGTCCTCCATCAGCACCTCGCCGCGGTTGAAGACGGTCACCGTCTTCGCGATCATCCGGATGAACTCCATGTCGTGCTCGACGACGATCAGCGCGCAGCGCTCGTTGATCGCCCGGATCAGCGCCGCGGTCCGCTCGACCTCCTGGTCGCTCATGCCGGCCGCCGGCTCGTCGAGAAGGATCAGGTCGGGGCCGGTCGCGAGCACGAGGCCGAGCTCGACCCACTGGCGCTGGCCGTGCGCGAGCTCGCCGACGATCCGGTCGCGCACCGGACCGAGCTGCAGGCGCTCGAGCACCTCGTCGACCGCACGCTCGACGCGGCCCTTCGGTGTCACCCGGCTCGCCGACAGCCAGACGTTCTCGCGGACGGACAGGCCGTTGAAGACGTTGGGTACCTGCGTCTTGATGCCGACGCCGAGCCGCGCGATCTGGTGGCTCTGCAGGCCGGCGATCGAGCGGCCGCGCACGCGCACCTCGCCCTGGCTCGGCTGGTACTGGCCGGTCAGCAGCTTGAAGAAGGTGCTCTTGCCCGCGCCGTTCGGGCCGATCAGGCAGCGCAGCTCGCCCTCGGCAAGCTGGAAGTTCACGCTCTGCACGGCCCGGACGCCACCGAAGCTGATGCCGAGGTCGCGCGTCTCGAGCAGGTACTGCGTAGCGCTCACTTCGCGGCCTCCTCGGCGATGCCGTCGAGCGCGGCGGCTGGCCGCGCCGCGGCCGTCGAGTCGGACGCGGCGGCGGCCTGGGGCGCAGCGTCGCGGCGGCGCGCGCCGCGGCTCGCGAGGTCCACCAGCGTCGGCACCAGCCCCTTGGGCACCGCGAGCACGAACACCACCAGCACTGCCCCGAGTACGAGGTTGCTGTTGATCACGTTCAGCGCGCCGAGCCAGGCTGTCAGCCACTGGATCAGGAAGCAGCCTACGATCGGCCCGATCAGCGTGCCGAGACCGCCGACGATGATCCAGATGATGATCTGCGCCGACTGCGCGAGGCCGAAGACGGTGGGGCTCACGAACGCGCCCCAGTTCGCGAACAGGCATCCGGCGAGCCCCGCGATCGCGCCGCCGATGACGAAGGCGCCGAGCTTGTAGCGCCGGATGTCGTAGCCGAGCAGCTCCGCGCGGCGCTCGTTCTCGCGGATGCCGACGACGACGCGCCCGAAGTGGCTCGCGAGCAGCGCGCGCAGCCCGAAGTACACCAGCACCAGCGCTGCGACGCAGACCTGGAAGATCTGGATCGGGTCGAGCAGCACCTCGGGCATGAACGGCACGTTGAGCGTCGGGATCGACGGGATCCCGTTGAAGCCGCCGAGCGGCGCCGAGCCGATCCGGTACTGGTCGCCCGCGGTCGAGTTGATGAGGTTGAAGAGGATCAGCGACACCGTCAGCGTGATGACGCCGAGGTACACGTCGCTGATCCGCGCGTAGAACATGAACGAGCCGAGCGCGAGCGCGAAGAGCGCCGGCACCGCCACCGCGAGCAGCACCGCGCCGGTCGACTCACCGAAGTTCAGCGACGCGATCGCATAGGTGTAGGCGCCGATGCCGAAGAACGCGGCCTGCCCGAAGCACAGGATGCCGCCGAAACCCCAGATGAACGCGAGGCTCAGCGCGAGGATCGACATGATCACGTAGACGGTCAGCTCGAGCAGCGTGAACGCCTCGAGCAGCACGGGCAGCGCGAACATCGCGAGCAGGCCGGCGATGCCGAAGGCGAACAGACCGGCCCGGTCGAGGCGGGACGACGGCATCACAGGCTCCTGCGGAAGAATCGGTCGGTGATGCCCTGCGGCAGCAGCCGGATCAGCACGATGGCGGCGAGCAGCAGCGCGACCTCGCCGATCACCGGCGTGGTCGCGAAGGTCGCGAGCTGGTTGACCGAGCCGAACAGCGCGGACGCGGAGATCGTACCGGTCAGGATCGACGCGCCGCCGCCGATCACGGTGATGAACGCCTTCGCCACGTAGGCGACGCCGATCGTCGGCACCACGCCGGTGATCGGCGCGAGCACGCCTCCAGCGAGGCCGGCGAGCGCCGCGCCGATGCCGAAGGTGACCATGTAGACCTTGGGCGGGCTCAGGCCCAGCCCCGCCGCCATGTTCGCGTTCTGCATCGTGCCCCGGGCGATCAGCCCGAAGCGGGTCTTCTTGAGCAGTAGCCACAAGCCGAACGCGACCGCCGCGGCGACGAAGACGATGAAGATCGTGTAGAGGCTCACGGTGTAGGCGCCGATCACCATCGAGCCGAGCGGCGAGGAGATGCCTGCGGTGGTGTTGCCGAAGATCGTCGTCACCAGTCCGACGAGCAGCAGCGACAGCCCCCAGGTCGCGAGCATCGTGTCGACCATCCGGCCATAGAGGAAGCGCACGACGCAGCGCTCCACCACGATGCCGATGACGCCCACCACCAGCGGGGCGACCACCAGCATCGCGATCCAGATGTTCACCCCCGCCTTGGTTGCGGTGATCGCAGCGTAGCCACCCAGCATCAGGAACTCGCCATGGGCGAGGTTGATGATGCGCATCATCCCGAAGATGATCGCCAGCCCGATGCTGATCAGCATCAGGCTGGCCACCGCGTTCAGGATCTCGATGCCGACGACCAGCGCGACGTCCATGGCGGAGGTTCCGTCCCGTCAGAACTTGATGACGAACTGCTTGTTCTCGTTCGGGTTCTTGATCAGGTTGTAGACCGCGGCGGTGTCGATCGGCTTCCTCTGCGCGTACTTCTCGAGCACCGCCATCTTCTTGGCCTTCACCTCGGCGATGTGGATGTCGAGCGTGCAGTGGTGGGTGGCCGGGTCGATCGTCACCTTGCCGCTCGGGCCGTCGAAGTCGATGCCGCTCTCCAGCGCCTGGATCACCTTCATCCGGTCGGTGCTGCCCGCCTTGGCGGCGCCCTTCGCCCACAGGTGCATGCCCTGGTAGGTCGCGACCGCCAGCTCGCTGATGTACGGGTAGTCGGCGCCGAAGCGCTTGTGCCAGCGCGCCACGAACGCCTTGTTGACCGGGTTGTCGACGGTCTGGAAGTAGCTGAACGCGACCGTGAGCCCGTCGCCTTCCTCGGGCGAGAGCACGATGTGCTCGTTGCCGCCGGTAGCCGTCGTCGAGCACATCGGGATCTTCGACTTCATGCCGGCCGCGGCCCACTGGCGGTAGAACGAGATGTGCGCGCCGCCGACCAGCGCCGACAGCACCAGGTCGGGCTTGGCCGCCTGGATCTTCTGGATCGCGGGGCCGAACTGGGTGACGTCGAGCGGGAAGAAGTCGACGGCCACGACCTCGCCGCCGTTGTCCTTGGTGTACTTCTTGACCCAGTCGGAGGTGATCTGGCCGTAGTTGTAGTCGGCCGCGACGACGTAGACCCGCTTGCCCCACTTCTTCATCACGTAGGGCATCAGGATCTCGACGTTCTGCGCGGGGGTCTGGCCCGTGCAGAAGGTGTTGCGGTCGCAGACGCCGCCCTCGTACTGCGTGTTGTAGAAGTAGAGCGTGTTCAGGCGCTTGAGCACCGGGCGGATCACCTCGCGCGAGGCCGACGTGATGCCGCCGTGCACGACCGCGACCTTGTCCTTCAGCGCCGCCTGCTGCGCGAACTGCGTGTACTGCTGCATGTTCGACTGCGAGTCGTAGCTGATCAGCTTGATCTTCTTGCCGAGGAGGCCGCCGGCGGCGTTGATCTCCTCGGTCGCGAGCTTCATCGCGTCCTCCATCGGCTTGCCGTAGATGTCCAGGCCGCCGGAGAGGTCGTGGATGCTGGCCACCGGGATCTCGCCGGCGGCATGCGCGGCACGGGCCGCCAGCGAGGCGGCTGCACCGATGGCGGCGGCGCCGCCGAGGGTCTTCAGGGCCGAGCGTCGTTCGAGCTTCATGCGAGTGCCTTCTCTCTGTGTCGTGTGTGTGTGGAGCGCGTCGGGGCGGGCGCGGCCGTTCGCGGGCCGCGCCCCGGTGGCCTTACATCGACTTCCAGTCGCCGGACTGCTCGAACGCGTGGCCGGCGCGATAGAGCGTGAGCTCGTCGTAGTGCTTGCCGATCAGCATCACCCCGACGGGCAGCCCGTCGCTCATGCCGCAGGGCAGCTGCAGTGCCGGATGGCCGGTGGCGTCGGTCGGGCAGGTGTTCGGCAGCATCTCGAAGGCGCGTTGCACGATCAGCTCGCGCGGCGCGCCCGGGGGCGGCAGCGGCGTCGCCTTGACGGGCAGCGTCGGCATCAGCAGCACGTCGTACTTCGACAGCGCGTCGTCGTAGGCGGCGCGCAGCTTGCGCGCGAGGTTCTGCGCCTTGGCGTAGAAGCGGCCGCGGCCGGTCTGGATGAACCACTCGCCGACCAGCATCGTCAGCTTCAGCGTGTCCGACAGCTCGTCGGCGCGGTTGCGCCACTGCGAGTGCGCGTCGATCAGGCTGGTGACGTACAGGCCCTTCCAATTGAAGCCGTGTCCGTTGTCCTTCATCATCTGCTGCGTCGCGCCCTCGCAGGCGATCGGCGTCCAGATGACCGGGCCGAGTGCATGCATCGGCACCGACACCTCCTCGACGGTGGCGCCGAGCTTCTTGAAGCGCTCCGCGGCGGCGCGGACCTTGGCGTCGACGTCGGCCTCCGAGTTCGCGAGGCCGAAGCCCTCCTTCACGACGCCGATGCGCAGGCCCTTGACGCCGGTGCCGAGCGCCTCGGTGTAGGCCACCTGCTTGGAGCCGGTCTGGCTCTGGCGCGGATCGAGCCCGTCGGGTCCTGCGATCACCTCGAGCATCAGCGCGTTGTCGGCGACGTTCGCGGTCATCGGGCCGGTGTGGTCGAGCGTCAGCTCGATCGGCATCACGCCGGTGTAGGGCACCAGGCCCCAGGTCGGCTTCAGGCCGACGATGCCGCAGTAGGACGCCGGCATCCGGATCGAGCCGCCCTGGTCGCCGCCGATCGAGAGCTCGACCTCGCCCGCGGCCACCAGCGCCGCGCTGCCGGACGACGAGCCGCCGGCCGAGTAGCCCATCTTGTGCGGGTTGTGCACCGGGCCGAGCGCGCTGGTGTGCGAGCCGCCCGAGAAGCAGTAGTACTCGCAGTGCGCCTTGCCGGCGATCGTCGCGCCGGCGTCGAGCAGGCGCGTGATGATCGTCGCGTCGACGTCGGGCGTGTAGCCCTCGAGGATCGACGCGCCGTTCATCATCGGCACGCCGGCGACGCAGACGTTGTCCTTGACGGCCACCTTCTTGCCCGCGAGCTTGCCGCCCGGCGCGCCCTTGATCTCGCTCTTCACGTACCAGGCGTTGTACTTGTTCTCCTCGCCTTCGGGCCGGTAGCCCGGCGTGCGCGGGTACTTCACCGCGGGCACGTAGTCGGCCATCAGGTCGATCGCCTCGTAGGCGGCGACGTTGCCCTGCATCAGCGCGTGGTACGACGCGAGCTCCGCGTCGGACATCGTCATGCCGAGGCTCTCGGCGACGGTGCGCAGCTGATCGAGGTTGGGGGACTTCACTGCCATGCGATCTCTCCTCGGTCGTAAGGTCGGCGGGTCGGTGCAACACCCTGCGGTCCGTTGCGGCGCGTCGCATTGCGGGCGCCGCAGGCCGTGCCCGTGACTATCGGGCAGAAAGCTTTCCACGGCAACTTTCGCGCTCGACGCGCGCGGCGCGGCGCCGCGCGCGTGCGTCGCGCACCGCGTCGAGGCGCGTCGCGACCGTCTGCGCACTCGTGCCGTGCGGGTCTGCACGGTGGCCGGGCGAACGACCCCGAAGCGCGAAGGGGTTCCGTGTCGGACGCGAGCGGGTCGAGGAGCACGCCCGCGGTCGGAGTGGGCGTGCGCCTCGGACGTCCCCGCCCGGGGGCGCAGTGGCATGCGTGCCCGCTTGCATGCGGGCGCTACACTCGACGCATGCCGGGGTTCTTCGCGCGCCGTCCCCGCACGACGGCTCCTCCTGCCGACCCCGCGCCGCCGCCGCGGACGCTGGTCGCGTTCTACCGCCACTTCCTCGGTGAGCACGCGGGCCTGTTCGCCGCGCTGTTCGCGCTGGGCGGCACCGCCGCGGTGTGCGACGCGCTGGTGCCGGTGTTCATCGGCCGGCTGGTCTCGCTCGCGGGCGCCACCGACCGGGCAGCGGCGCTGCGCGAGGCGGCTCCCGCGCTGGTCGCGATCGCGGTCGTCGTCGTGCTCGTGCGCCCGCTGCTCGGCTGGGCCGAGCTGCACCTGCGCCACGGCACGATGGTGCCGGCGGTGACCTCGCGCATCCGCTGGCTCAGCCACTGGCACGTGATGCGCCAGGGCTGGTCGTTCTTCCAGGGCGACTTCGCCGGCCGGATCGCGGGGCGCGTGATGCAGACCGCGGGCGCGCTGCGCGAGAGCGCCGAGGCGGCGATCCGATCGTGCTGGTACCTGCTGGTCTACGGTACGACGACGCTCGGGCTGCTCGGCTCGGCGGACTTGCGCCTGACGCTGCCGGTGCTCGCCTGGGCCGCGGCCTACGTGCTCTTCCTTTGGCACTACGTGCCGCGGCTGCGCGGGCTCGCCGCCGAGAGCGCAGCCGCGCACTCGACGCTCGCCGGGCGGATCGTCGACACCTACACGAACATCCTGACGGTGCGGCTGTTCCCGAGCCCGGGTCGCGAGCACGCGTGGGTCGGCGAGGCGATCCGCGACCACGAGCGGGCGACGCGCGCGCACATGGCGCGGATCACCGGCTTCATGACGACGCTCGCAGTGCTGAACACCGCGCTGCTGGCCGGCACCGCGGCGACCGGGCTCGCGCTCTGGTCTCGGGGCGCGATCGACGCGGCCGCGATCGCGATGGCGCTGCCGCTGGTCTGGCAGATCTCCAGCATGGCGTCCTGGGTGTCGTGGGAGGTGACCTCGATCTTCGAGAACCTGTCGTCGGTGCAGGAGGGCATGCGGACGATCGCCGCGCCGCCGAAGGGGCTCGATGCGCCCGGTGCGCCGTCGCTGCGCGTCGGCCGTGGCGAGATCCGGTTCGAGCGCGTCGGCTTCGCCTACGACAGCGTGCACCCGGTGTTCTCGGCGCTCGACCTGACCATCCGCCCCGGCGAGCGGGTCGGGCTGATCGGCCGCTCGGGTGCCGGCAAGTCGACGCTGGTGAGCCTGCTGCTGCGGCTGCACGACGTGCAGTCGGGCCGCATCCTCGTCGACGGGCAGGACGTGGCGGCGGTGTCGCAGGACAGCGTGCGCGCCGCGATCGGCGTGGTCGCGCAGGACACCTCGCTGCTGCACCGCTCGATCGCCGAGAACATCCTGGTCGGGCGGCCGGACGCGCCGGACGATGCGGTCCGCGAGGCGGCGCGGCGGGCGAGGGCGGACCAGTTCATCGTGACGCTGCGCGATGCGCAGGGCCGCGAAGGCTACGACGTCCACGTCGGCGAGCGTGGCGTGAAGCTGTCGGGCGGGCAGAGGCAGCGGGTGGCGATCGCGCGGGTGCTGCTGAAGGACGCGCCGATCCTGGTGCTGGACGAGGCGACGTCGGCGCTGGACAGCGAGGTGGAGCAGGCGATC
>JADCHE010000039.1 GCA_020248665.1 Burkholderiales bacterium
CCCATCGTGGATCAGCTCGTCGAGCCGCAGGGTCAGCACGACGTCGCCGCGCACGCCGGCGAGGGTCTGCGCGACCGAACGGAAGCCGCCGCCGCGCGCGAGCCGCGCCTCGGCGAGCGCGAGCACGCGCCGCGCCGGCCGCTCGCTCCAGTTCGAATACTGGTAGTACGCGCGGCCCGCACCGTCGCGGGTGAAGACGATCCGGTCGCTGTCGTAGAGCGCCTGCGTCGCACCGGTCGTCAGCAGCAGCGAGCGCGCGGTGCGCGGCGGCGCCGTCGGCGGCTCGGCGATCGGACGCAGGTCCTCGATGACGAAGAACTCGAAGCGCGGCGCCTCGTTCGACAGCGTGCCGCAGCCCGCCAGCGCGGCGGCGCACAGCGCGGCGAGGCCGAGCGCGCGGCGTCGGGAGCTCATCGGCGGTCCTCCTCGCCCGGGCCCATCTGGCGCGCGCTCGGGCCGAGCAGCAGCGCCTTCGGATCCTGCAGCCGGTCGAGCGTGCGCGTGATCAGCTCGACGCTCGCGCGCAGCTCCTCGCTCGTCGCGCGCAGCTCGTGCACGCCGATATCCACCGCGTCGTCGGCGCGCCGCGCGAGGCCGCCGGTGTCGCGCTCGATGCGGCCGAGCGCGGCGGTGAGGTCGCGCTGCAGCGCCTGGCTGGTCTGCGTGAACTCGCGCAGCGTCACCTGCGCCTCCCGCAGCGCGCCGCCTGCCTCGCGGCCGACCGGCTCGACGGTGCGCGACACGCGGTCGACCGCCGCCGCGATCTCGCGGCTCGAGCGGGTGAAGGTGTCGGCCGACCGGCGCACGCTGCGCACCGCGTCGTCGACCTGGGTGAGCCGGTCGTTGAGGCCCACGCTCAGGTCGCGGATCGCGACGATGGTGTCGGCGATCGCACGCTGGTTGCGCGGGCCCAGCACGCGGTTCAGGTTCTCGAGAGCGGTGTCGGCCTGCACCGCGAGGCGGCTGACCGCGTCGGCGATCTGGTCGAGGTCCGACGTGCCCTCTGGGATCACCGGGTAGCGCTCGCCCTCGGGCACCGCGACGAGCTCCGGCCCCGGCGTGCCCGGCGTCTCGAGGTTGATGCGCGCGATGCCGGTGATCAGGTTGCGCGCGACCACCGCGCGGGTGTTCTCGCTCACCGGCGTCTCGCGCGCGACGCGGATGCGCACCGCGACGCGGTTGATGTTGCTGCGCGCGAGCGTGTACTCCTCGACGCGACCGACCTTGACGCCACGCATGTTGACGTCGCCGCCGATCTGCAGGCCCTCGAGCGACTGGCGCTCGAAGTAGATCATGTAGGCGCGGAAGTCCGACGCCCGGCCCGAGCTCTTCAGCCAGACGAAGCCGGCGACCGCGGCGACGATCAGCGCCAGCAGCACGGCGCCGATCGTGGTGTATCGGGCTTCAGGCTCCATCGGGGCGGGGGGCTCGGTCCGGGTCGGCGGGCGCGCGCGGCGGCGGGGTCGCGCGCGACGAGAAGTACGATTGTATCCACGGGTCGTCGATGCGCACGACCTCCTCGATCGGGCCGTCGGCGACGACGCGGCCGCGGCCGAGCACGACGATGCGCCGCGCGATGCCGAACAGCGTGTCCAGGTCGTGCGTGACGACGAACACCGTGATCCCGAGGTCGCGGTTCAGGAAAGCGAGCAGCGCGTCGAAGGCGCGCGCAGTGATCGGGTCGAGGCCCGAGGTCGGCTCGTCGAGGAACAGCACCTCGGGTTCGAGAGCGAGCGCGCGCGCGATCGCGGCGCGCTTGCGCATGCCGCCCGACAGCTGGCTCGGCAGCTTCGCGCCGGCGTCCGGCGGCAGCCCGGCGAGCGACAGGCGCAGCCGCACCAGCTCGTCGACGAGCGCGTCGGGCAGGTCCAGGTGCTCGCGGATCGGCGTGGCGACGTTCGCGGCGACGTCGAGCGACGAGAAGAGCGCGCCTTCCTGGAACATCATCCCGAAGCGGCGGCGCACCGCGGCGAGTGCGTCGCCGTCGGCACTCCAGACGTCGGTGCCGAGCAGGCTCACCGAGCCCGCGTCGGGCCGATGCAGCCCGACGATCTCGCGCAGCAGCACCGACTTGCCGGTGCCGCTGCCGCCGATCAGCGCGACCAGGTCGCCACGGCGCACCTGCAGGTCGAGCCCGTCGTGGACGACCTGCGCACCGAACGCGGTGCGGATGCCGCGCACGTCGATGACGAGCTCGGGGTCCGTGGCGGCCGTGGCGCTCACCATCCGATCGTCTGGAAGATCACCGCGAACACCGCGTCGAGCACGATCACCACGACGATGCTCTGCACGACGGTGGAGGTGGTGTTGATGCCGATCGAGCGGGTGTCGCGCTCGACGCCCATGCCCATCCGGCAGCCGATCGTCGCGATCGCGAACGCGAAGAACGGCGCCTTGCCGAGGCCGATCAGGTAGTGGATCGGGTCGAGCGCGGTGTGCAGCCGCTCGACGAAGGTGTGCGGCGTCACGTCGAGCATGCCGCTGGCGATCGTCATCGCGCCGGCGAGCCCGGCCAGGTTGCCGACGAACACCAGCAGCGGCAGCACGATCACCAGAGCGAGGATCCGCGGCACCACCAGCACCCGCTCGGCCGACAGCCCGAGCGTGCGGATCGCGTCGATCTCCTCGGTCAGCTTCATCGTGCCGAGCTGCGCGGTGAACGCCGCGCCGGAGCGCCCGGCGACGATCGTCGCGACGATCAGCGGCGAGAACTCGCGCGTCATGCCGAGCGCCACGCCGTCGACGACGAAGATGTTCGCGCCGTACTGCTCGGCCTGCAGCCCGAGGAGGTAGGCGAACACCACGCCGATCAGGAAGGTGACCAGCGCCACCACCGGGATCGCGTTGATGCCGGTCTGCGCGAGCTGCGCGGCGAGCTCGCGGCGGCGCAGCGTGTGCGGGGCGATCGCGGTCGCGGCGAGCTCGACCGCGTAGCGGCCGAAGGCGCCGACGTGACCGACCATCATCTGCGCGAGCCGGTGCGCGTTCAGGCCGAGGAGGGTGACGACGCCCCGCTTCGTCGAGCGGACCGGCATCGGGTCGGGCAGGCGCGCGCGAACCAACTCGACGATCCGCGCGTGGCGCGCGTCGAAGCCGGTCAGGGGCACCGCGGCGGCATCGGCGCCCGCGGTGCGCAGGCGGTCGAGCACGACCAGCGCGCCGGCGGTGTCGATCGCCCGCAGCGGCCCGCCGTCGATCGCGGCCACCGAGCGCAGCGCGGGGCCGAGCTCGGCGAGCGCGTCGTCGAGCCGGCGCGCGTCCGCGAGTCGCCAGGTGCCCTCCAGGACCAGCGCGTCGGTGCCGTCGCGTCGCTCGATACGGCAGGATGCCCCCGGCGTGACCATGGGCTGCGAGGCTATCACAGCGTCCGTGGCGGCCCGATCGGCGGCGCGCGCGGCGCGTCGCGCGCCGCCGTGCCGTCGCGCGGCGCGGCCCGGGTCGACAGCCGCCCGCGAACGGGCGAAGATCGGAACGCGCGCGTCCACGAACGACGGGAGACTGCATGAAGCTTCGCCGCAGACACGTCCAGCTCCGCCACGGCGCCGCCGCCGTCGGCGATACCCCCCTCTCCGCGGGCGGCACCCGCATCGGCCGCCGCCGCCTGATGGCGGCGGCCGCGATCGCCGGGCTGGGTGTCGCGCCCGCCCGCGCGCACCACGGCTGGAGCGGCTTCGACCCCGACCGGCCGCTGTACCTCGAGGGCCGCGTCTCGAAGGTGCGCTGGCAGAACCCGCACGCGGAGATCGAGATCGAGATCCCGGCCGGACTGAAGAAGCCGGTGGACCTGACGAAGCGCGTGCTGCCGCCGCAGGCCGCGCAGGTCGACGGGCCGGCGCTGCTCGCGAAGGCCGCCGTGCCGCGCCGTGCCGACCGGCGCTGGACGGTGGAACTCGCGCCGCTCACGCGGATGGACGCATGGAAGGTGCCCGAGCTGAAGGGCGGCGACGCGGTGTCGGTCGTCGGCTTCACCTACCGCGACGAGTCGGGCGAACCGGTGGTGCGCGCCGAGTACCTGTTCGTCGGAGACCGGGCCTACGGGCTGCGGTCCTCGCCCGCGGCCTGAGGCCGCCCGCGTCGCGACAGCCGGGCGCGATCCTCCGCGCCCGCCGTGTCCGCGCCCGTCGCGACGTGCCCGTCAGCGGTACTTGACCGAGCAGCCGTAGGGCGGCGCCGACGCGGTCGCCACCGGCCGTCCCGCAGCGAGGTCGTCGAGCGCGGCGGCGACGTGGTTGCGCGCGCCCTTCACGTCCTCGGGATTCGCGCTGCGGCGGTCGTCGATGCCGCCGGCGAAGCGGATCGTGCCCTGGGCGTCGATCACCCACATCTGCGGCGTCGTGCGCGCGCCGTAGGCGCGGCCGGCGGTGCCGTCGGGGTCCATCAGCACGGCGCCGGGCGCGGCACCCCAGTCCTTGAGCGCCTTGGAGAGCGCGGCGGGCGCGAGGTAGTCGGCGTGATCCGGGTTCGTCGAGTTCACCGCGAGCCAGACCACGCCGCCGGCGGCGTACTTCGACTGCAGCGCCGGCAGGTTGCCGGACACGTAGTGCTTGCGCACGAACGGGCAGCCCGGGTTCGTCCACTCGAGCACCACGGTGCGGCCGCGGAAGTCGGCGAGCGAGACGTTGCGGCCGGCCGTGTCGCGCAGCGTGAACGCGGGCGCCGGCTGGCCGGGCGACGCGTCGGCGCGCGCGGCCGGCGGCACGAGCGAGACGGCCGCCGCGAGCAGCGCGGCCGCGGCGGGGGCGATGCGAGCGATCATCGTCGTCCTCCCGCCGCGCTCAGCCGAGCAGCTTCTCGATGTCCGCCGCGATCGCGTCCGGCTCGGTCGTCGGCGCATAGCGCTCGACGACGCGGCCCTCGCGGTCGACGAGGAACTTCGAGAAGTTCCACTTGATCGCCTCGATGCCGAGCGCGCCCGGCTTCTCGGCCTGCAGCCACTTGAACAGCGGGTGCGCGTCGTCGCCGTTGACGTCGATCTTCTCGAACATCGGGAACGACACGCCGAAGTTCATCTCGCAGAACTCGGCGATCTCGTCGGACGAGCCGGGCTCCTGCTGCCCGAACTGGTTGCTCGGGAAGCCGAGCACGACGAAGCCGCGGTCCCTGAAGCGGTCGTACAGCGCCTGCAGGCCGCGGTACTGCGGCGTCAGGCCGCAGCGGCTCGCGGTGTTGACGATCAGGGCGACCTGGCCGCGCCACGCGGACAGCTTCGCGGGCTTGCCGGCGAGCGTGCGGGCGTCGAAGTCCCAGGCAGTCGGGGCGGAGGCGGACATCGGGCAGCTCCTTCGATCGGGGGCGGGCACGCTGCGGAACGGCCGCTGAGAGCCGCCGGACAACGCATGCTAACGTAGCCCGCGCCGATCCGAGGAGAGAGCCCCCATGCGCCTGCTGGCCGCGATGTTCAAGCACGAGACCAACACCTTCTCGCCGGTGCCGACGCCGGTCGAGCGGTTCTTCGGCTACCGGCCGGGCATGCTCGCCGGCCAGGCCGCGATCGACGCGCACCGGGGCACCGGCAGCGGGCTCGGCGGCTTCATCGCGGTCGCCGAGGAGGCGGGCGCGACGATCGAGGTCGCGGTCGCGGCCGAGGCGCCGCCGAGCGGCGTCGTCGAGGACGACGCGTACGAGGCGATCGCCGCGCCGATCCTCGCGGCGGTCCGCGCCGGCGGCTTCGACGCGATCCTGCTCGACCTGCACGGCGCGATGGTCACGCGCAGCCACGAGGACGGCGAGGGCGAGCTGCTGCGGCGCATCCGCGCGATCGACCCGAAGACGCCGGTCGGCGTCGTGCTCGACATGCACGCGAACATCTACGAAGCGATCGTGCACAACGCGACGGTCGTCACCGGCTACCACACCTATCCCCACGTCGACGTCCGCGAGTCGGGCATCCGCGCGGCGCGCATCGTGCTGCGCGCGCTGCGCGGCGAGGTCCGGCCGGTGATGGCCTGGGCCAACCGGCCGATGCTGCCGCACGTGATGCGCCAGGGCACCCACGCCGAGCCCAACCGCTCGCTGCAGGCGGCGTGCATCGAGCACGAGCGCACCGGGCGCGCGCTCGCCTGCTCGGTGTTCGTCGGCTTCCCGCACGCCGACATCCGCGAGGCGGGGCTGTCGGCGGTGGTGTGCACCGACGCGAACGCCGACGCCGCGGCCTCGATCCGCGACGCGCTGCTCGACGAGGCCTGGAACGCGCGCGAGCGCTTCGTCTACCGCGGGGAGCCGCTCGCCGGGTCGGTCGCGCGCGCGAAGGCGCTCGGCGACACGCCGGTCGCGGCCGGCGCGAAGGGCGGCCCGGTCGTCATGCTCGACCACTGCGACAACGTCGCCTCGGGCGGCACGATGGACACCACCGCGGTGCTCGCCGAGGTGCTGCGCCAGGGGCTCGAGGACGTGGTGTTCTACGCGCTCCACGACCCGGAGTCGGTACGCGCCGCGATCGCGGCGGGCGTGGGCGCCGAGGTGACGCTCGACGTCGGCGGCAAGGCGCCGATGCCGTCGATCGGCGCGCCGGCCGCGCCGCTGCGCGTGACCGGCACCGTGAAGCGGATCACCGACGGCGTCTACCGGCTGCGCGGCCCGATGGGCACCGGCGCGCGCACGAACAACGGGCCGACGGTGGTGCTGCAGGTCGGCGGCGTCGAGCTGGTGCTGATCTCGCTGTACCAGGAGCCGTTCGACCTGGAGTGCTTCTTCAGCGTCGGCGTCGATCCGACGCGCAAGCGCTTCGTCGTCATCAAGAGCCGGGTGCACTGGCGCGCGGGGTTGGGCGAGCTCGCGCGCGAGGTCGTCGAATGCTCGGGCGTCGGCGTGACGACCTCGGACTACTCGCTGCTGAAGTTCGAGAAGGTGCGCCGGCCGGTGTTCCCGCTCGACGCGATCTGAACCCGGGACAGGAGCCCTGACCATGCAGGCTGGCAGCCACGAATTCCTCGAGCAGGACCGGGTGACCTGGGGCACGCCCGCGGCGCAGGCCGCGGTGGCCGAGGCCGACCGACGCGGCGCGAAGCGCGTGTTCGTCGTCACCTCGCGCACGCTGAACCGCACGACCGACGCGGTCGCGAAGATCGTCGAGGCGCTCGGCACGCGCCACGTCGGCACCTTCGACGAGTGCGTCGAGCACACGCCGCGCCCGAGCGTCATCGCCGCCGCCGAGGCCGCGCGCGCGGCTGCGCCGGACCTGGTGCTGACCGTCGGCGGCGGCACCGCGATCGACACCGTGAAGGTGATGCTGGTCGCGCTCGCGCACGACGTGCGCACGTCCGAGGGGCTGTCCGACTGGCACATGAAGGTCAATCCCGACGGCTCGCGGCACGTGCCGGCGATGAAGCCGCCGCCGTGCCGCCAGGTCGTCGTCAGCACGACGCTGGGCGCCGCGGAGTTCTCCGACCTCGGCGGCTGCACCGACCCGGTCCGCAAGGTGAAGGACGGCTACACCGGTCGGTTCATCGGCGCGGCCGCGGTGATCCTCGACCCGGCGATCACCGTGCACACGCCCGTGTGGCTCTGGCTGTCGACCGGCGTGCGCGGCGTCGACCACGCGGTCGAGTCGCTGTGCTCGGTCGCGCCCTCGCCGCTGGTCGACGCGACCTCGCTGCAGGCGCTGCACCTGTTCTCGGGCGCGCTGCCGGCGACGAAGGCGGACGCGGGCGACCTCGACGCGCGGCTGCGCTGCCTGCAGGCCGCATGGCTCGCGGGCTTCGGGATCCTGAGGGTGCCGTACGGCGCGAGCCACGGCATCGGCCACAGCCTGGGCGCGGTGACCGGCATCAGCCACGGCTACACGTCGTGCATCATGCTGCCGCACGTGATGCGCTGGAACCTGCAGCGCACGGCGCCGCAGCAGGCGCGGATCGCGCAGGCGATCGGCGCGGCCGACGGCGACGCGGCCGGCGGCGTCGAGCGGCTGATCGCCTCGCTCGGGATGCCGACGCGGCTGCGCGACCTCGGCGTCGAGCGCGCCAGCTTCGAGGCGGTCGCCAACGGCGCGCTCGGCAACCTGTGGGTGAAGACGAACCCGCGGCCGCTGCAGCGGATGGACGACGTGCTCGCGCTGCTCGAGGCGGCGTACTAGGCGGACGGCGCGCCGAGGGACGCGCGCAGCGCGTCCGCCGCCATCGCGTCGAAGCGTGCCGCGTCCGCGTGCGCGCCGAGCGTGCGCGCGATCATCGCGCCGCGCAACCAGGGCAGGTGGAAGCCCGGATGCCGCGAGGCGACCTCGAGGTAGCCGGCCATCGCCGCGTCGAGCCGGCCCTGCTCGTGCGCGACGGTCGCGTCGGCGAGCGTCGCCTCGGTCGGATCCTCGAGCCGGCGCAGCCGTCCGTCGCCGGGGCGCGCCTGCAGGCCGGCGCGCGCGAGCAGCCCCGAATAGAGCGCCGCCCGCCGCCGCGCGGCCGCCTCGTGCGTGCGCTCGCCGGCGACGTGCGCGTGCGCGGCCTCGCGAAGCCGGCGCCGCAGCGCGGCGTCGTCCCACACCGCGTCGAGCGCGGCGACGAAGCCGTCGCGGTCGGCGTGCAGCAGGCCGGTCTCGCCGTGGCGCACGCCGTGCAGGTACTCGCCCCGGGCGCTCGCGATGCAGACCACGCCGCGCGACGCGTACTCGAGGAACTTGCCGTCCGACCGCCCGAGCGCGAACGGCCGTTCGCCGATCGTCGCGAAGCCGACGTCGAGCCCCTCGAGAAAGCGCAGGTAGTCGTCGAAACCGGCGGGCGCGTGCCAGTCGGTGCGCAACCCGGCCGCGGCGAACGCGTCGCGGATCGCGGCCGGCGCCATCAGCCGGATCGCCGGACCGTCGGCCGGCGCGAGGCCGCGCGCGCGGCACCAGTGCGCGAGCAGCGCGGCGAGCTCGCGCGCGTCGTCGAGGTGGCCGAGCGAGCCGGCCCAGCCGAGCACCGGCGCGCGGTGCGCGTCGTCGCGCCGCGGGAGCGGCGGCACCCCACCCAGCTGGTTGGGCAGCACCACGCTCCTCGGATTCACCGCCCCGTAGCGCTCGGCCAAACCGTGGCTCGAGCACTGCAGCAGGTCGGCCGCGCGGGCCTGCCGCACGATCGTCGCCTGGTTCGCCGGATCCGAGTAGAAGGCATGGCCGGGCAGGCTCGGCGGGAAGTCCGCGAAGTCGTCCGACAGCTCGTAGACCGTGGGCCGCCTGCGGCGGGCGCGCTCGGCGAGCACCGCGTCGAGCGCGGGGTCGGCCACCATCATCCCCACCAGCAGCTCGGCCGACACCGCGTGCTCGACCCAGCGCGGATGCGTGGTCTGCAGCTCGGCGACGTCGAGCCGCTCGGCGAGCGCCGCGAACGGCAGCACGATCCGGTGGCGGTAGTCGCCGGAGTCGCGCGGTTGAGGATGGGCTAGGACGAGGCAGCGGGCCATCGGGCGATCCGGGCGGGGCAGTCGCCCGGAGCGCAGGACCCGGGCGATCCGGCGACGGTACGGGGCGGGCGATCCCGGAGGTCGGAGGAGAAGGGTGGCGGCACCCCGGCAGATCCAGCGATCGGCCGGCGCGCGGCCGGATCGTCCATTCGCGCGCGACGGGGTATCGTGCTCGAGCGGGGCCGCGCTCCGGGACCATCCCTGCCGTGGACGTCCCGGCGCGCCGGCGTCACCACGCCGAGCTCGCCGACCGCGTCGGCATCAGCGTGTCGAGCATCGAGCGCCTGTTCGGCACCGGCGAACTGACGCTGCCGAGACTGGCAGCCTTCTGCGCGGCCGCGGGCACGACGCTCGAGGACGTGCTCCAGCAGTCGCTCGAGCCCGAACCGTTCACCGACCGGCTGATCGACGTCCAGGAACGCTACCTCGTCGCCGATCCGAGGACGCTGCCCGTCGGACTGCGCTCGTGGGAGCTGGGCGCATTCACTGCACTGCGACGGCCCGCCCAGGTCGCACCGGATCCGGATCAGGGCCGGCCGAGGAACAGGTAGGCGCGGGGCCCGCCGTCGCGCGGCAGGCCGAGGCCGAAGTAGAGCGGGCCGAGCGGTGTCTCCGACGCGACGAAGAGGCTCGCCGCGATCGGCGTCGGGCCGTCGGGCAGGCCGGTGTTCAGCAGGTTGCCGGTGATGCGCCCCGCCTCGAGCGTCGCGCCGACCCACAGTCGATCGCCGAGTGCGCCGGCCTGCCCGATCGATCGGCGCCACTGAAGGCGGCCGAACAGGATGTCGGTGCCCGAGAACCGGTCGAGCGCGTAGCCCGACAGGCGGTGGAAGCCGCCCAGCGTGAACCAGCGCGGGGACACGTCGTCCAGTCGGATGTAGCCGCCCCACTGGCCGAAGACCTCGAAGGTGTCGCGGCCGACGCTGCCGAACCACTGTGCCTCGAGCGACCCGAACTGGTAACGGCTCCGATCGACGCCGCTGGTGATGCCATCGATGTAGTCCAGGTTCAGGCGGCTGCCCGCCCGCGGCAGGAACGCGACATCGAGCGTGTCGTGTCGGTAGCGGACGCGCAGCGCCGCGAAGGTGGCGAGCTGGTCCGGCGTGTCGACGAAATCGCCGGTCGAGAAGTCGAGCAGCCCGTTCTCGCCGCGCGTGACGCGTACCCGCTCGAGCAGCGGGCCGATCCGGAGCTCGCCGAGGCCGGTCGTCTGGACCCCGGCGTCGAGCCCGACACCGAGGCGCTCGACGAGGAACTCGCTGATGCGGCGGTCGCTCACGTACAGCGGCAGTGTTTGGCGCGACACCTCCGCGTACGGCACGAGCGCGACGAGGCCCCTGCGGTCGAACGGCAGGAACAGGTCGGTGCCGAGCCGCTGGAGCCGGCCGAGCTCCAGCTGATTGCGCCATTCGGAGCCGCCGTCGCTCAGGTGCCGGTGCCCGACGTTGAGCCGGAAGCTGCCGGTC
This sequence comes from Burkholderiales bacterium, assembly GCA_020248665.1. Lineage (GTDB taxonomy): Bacteria > Pseudomonadota > Gammaproteobacteria > Burkholderiales > Burkholderiaceae_E > UBA4615. Next base: position 10,836 of record JADCHE010000039.1, read on the forward strand.
GTCAGGTCGGTACCGACCGACAGGCCGAAGCGGACGGTGTCGGGCGGGGATGACGACCGGGCGCTCGAGGCGATCGCGGTGGTCGGGTCGGTGCCGGGGGTCGTGGCAGGCGAGGGTGTCGACGCGGTCGATGCGTTCGTGGTCGTCGGTGTCGCCGGTGCGGTCACGGCCGCCGCGTCCGCCGACGACGGGCCCGCGCTGGGCGCCGGCGCCCCGGGCGACCCGGCTTGCGCGCCTGCGAGCGGCGCGCGACGGGGATCGAGCCGAGCGGGGCGCTCGGGCGACGTCGCGAGCGCGAGCAGCCGCCCCCGCTGTGCCTCGGCGCCGCGCGTGCCCGCGTCGACGCCGGCGGCGACCCGCTGGAAGTCGAGGAAGGTCAGCCCTTCGAGCGGTGGCGACACCAGCACGTCGTCGGGCCGCAGCCGCGTGAGCTGGGCACGGACGTTCTGCTCGGTCAGGATCGCGAGTGTTTGCACGGACACGTCGACGAGGCTGTCGAGCGTCGACTCGTCGGCGAGGCCGGTGCCCACGTTGACCGCGATCACGCGCTCGGCGCCAAGCGCGTGCGCAACGTCGACGGGCAGGTTCGCCACCAGCCCGCCGTCGACGAAGAGGCCGCCGTCGATGCGCGTCGGCTCGAACAAGCCCGGCACGCTCATGCTCGCGCGGATCGCGAGGGCGAGGTCACCCCGCTCGAGCACGCGGACCTCTCCGGTGCCGAGACGCGTCGCGATCGCCCTGAACGGGATCGGCAGCGCGTCGAAGTGCTCGTCCTTCGGCCGCGCCCCGAGCCATGCGCGCAACCGCTGCTCGAATCGTGCGCCGCCGAAGACACTGCTCGGCAGAGTCGTGCGGAAGCCCTGCAGCCTCAACTCGAGCGGCACCGTGTACTCGTAGTCCTCCTCGAGCCGGCGCGGCGGGCGCATCGGTCGCGGCGCGTCCGGGCCACGCAGTTCGCTCCAGTCGGTCGCGCGCATCGCGGCCTCGATCCGCTCGATCGACACGCCGCTCGCGTAGAGCCCGCCGATCACCGCACCCATGCTGGTGCCGACGATGCAGTCGATCGGCACCCGGTGGGCCTCCAGCCACTTCAGCACGCCGATGTGGGCGTAGCCGCGGGCCCCCCCGCCTGACAGCACGACGCACGTGCGCGGCTCGCGCGCAATGCCGTCGGCGCGGCCCTCCGTGGCGGCGGCCGCTGCGGCGGGCAGCCAGGCCGAGATCGCGAGGCAGGCCGCGCCGATCACGCGGGCTGCGCGGCCCCGGCTCGCCGGCGGCGCGGGGGCGGCGACGCGGCGGGGCGGGCACGACGAGGCCGGTCGCGCCGGCGCCAGGTGTGGAGCGGTCATCGGTTCGGTGAATCGCCCGCGAGGGGCGAGCGCACGGGCCGTGCGGCGGGGGCATCGTCGTGCCCCGGCTCGGGTGCAAGGGTAGCCGATCATCCAGGTCGGCGCTCGGCCCGCAGCGTCGAATGCGCGAGCGACCAACCTTCGAAGCACACGCAGAGCCGGCCGGCGTCGATCCGGTAGACGGTCGCGCAGTCCTCGCTGCGGCGCAGGCTGGGGCACAGACGGTCGCCTTCGATGCGCCAGGTGCCCATCGGGTTGACGAACGGGCCGGTCCTGACCGTCCAGCGCCCGTCGGGTCGGACTTCGTGCCGCAAGCCGTCGTTGCCGGGGACCGCGTCCTTCAGCGTCACGGGCCGCGCGAACGTCTCGCGGATCTCCGCTGCGGCCAGCGCGCGCGCCGGGCGGTACCGTCGAGGGACTCGGCGGGTGGGTGGTGCAGGCCGCCGCGACGGCGGTGGCGGCGAGCGCGACGCCGACCGCTGCGCGGCGCGTGCGGCGTTCGATCGAGGGCTCCGTGGGGGCGCGGAACGGCGTGTCGATCGGGCTCATCGATGTCTCACTTCCGCGGTGGCGTCGCGGTCCCCTTCGACCGAGCCCGCGGCGGACCGCGCGTCAGTTCACCGCGCGCGTCGCCCCGCCCCAGTATCGCGCCCGCAGGGCCTTCTTGTCCGGCTTACCGAGGCCGGTGACCGGCAGCGAGTCGGCGAAGTCGACCGACTTCGGCGCGTGCACCACGCCCTTCGCGTCGCGGACCCAGGCGATCAGCGCCTCGGCTTCGACGGTGGCGCCGGCCCGCGTCACGACCACCGCCTTGACCGCCTCGCCCCACTTCGGGTCGGGCACGCCGATCACCGCTGCCGCCGCGACGGCGGGGTGGCGGGTCAGCACGTCCTCGACTTCGCGCGGGTACACGTTGAAGCCGCCGCTGATGATCATGTCCTTGCTGCGGTCGACGATGTAGAGGAAGCCATCGGCGTCGGCGCGCGCGAGGTCGCCGGTGTAGAGCCAGCCGTGCCGGAACGCACGCGCGGTCTCCTCGGGCTTGTTCCAGTAGCCTGCCATCACCAGCGGGCCGCGGCAGCAGATCTCCCCGACCTCGCCCGTCGGTACCTCGCGGCCGTCGTCGTCGAGCAGCTTCACCTGCAGCCCGGCCACCGGGGTGCCGCAGGAGGCGAGCCGCTCGGGGTGGCGCTCCGGGTCGTGGTCGCGCCGGCGCAACACGGTGATGCAGTTCGGCACCTCCGACTGCCCGTAGAGCTGCATGAAGACCGGCCCGAAGCGCGCCATCGCCTCCACGAGCCGCGCCGGCGACATCGGCGAGGCGCCGTAGATGATCGTGCGCAGGCTGGAGAGGTCCGCGTCGGCGAGCGCCGGATGGTCGAGCAGCACGTAGACCATCGTCGGCACGAGGAAGGTGCAGGTGATCCGGTGCCGCTCGACGAGCTCGACGAAGCGCTGCGGATCGAAGCCCTTGTTCATCACGAACATGCCCGAGCGCATCATCACCGCGACGAACATCGCGCCGGCCGCGTGCGTGATCGGTGTCATCGCGAGGAAGCGGACCTCCTCGGGCCAGTCCCACTCGGCGAGCTCGGTCATCACCATCGCGACGTGCACCCGGTGCGTGTGGACGACGCCCTTCGAGCGGCCGGTGGTGCCGCCGGTGTAGATCAGCGTGCAGACGTCGTCGACGTGCGCGCGCGACTCGAGCGGGCCGGGCGCGTGGACCTGCATGGCTGCGAGCACGTCCTCGGCGTCGGCGCCCGGCCCGAGGCCGTAGACCCGTCGCAACCCCGGCAGCCGGGCCTTCAGCGCGGCCGCGCGTGCGGCGAAGGTGCCCGGGTCGACGAACAGCGTCTCGACGCCCGAGTCCTCGAGCAGGTAGGCGTGGTCGTCCTCGGAGGCGAGCGGATGCATCCAGGTGATCCGCAGGCCCATCAGGTAGGCCGCGGCGGTCACGAGGAACGCCTCGGGCCGGTTGGACGACAGGGTCGCCACCGCGTCCCCGCGCCGCAGCCCGCGGGCCTCGAGCGCCTGGACCAGCCGGCTCAGCGACTCGCCGAACTCGCGGTAGGTGATGTGCTGCTCGTCGAGCGCGAACGCGACGCGCTCGCCGCCGCGCCGGATCGCGCGGACGACCAGGTCGCCGCAGGTGCAGCCTTCGTAGGGGGATCCCGCCACCGTCTCGTCTCCCGCTCGTCGCCGGCGCCGCGGTGCGATGCCGCGGCGAACGGGTCGATCGTAGCAGCGCCGCGGCGAGGGCCGCCGGGCGCGGTTCCGGAACGCTCAGGCGCGGCGGTGCGCCGGGGACAGCCCGTCGTCCGCGGAGCCGACCAGCCGGTCGAGCAGCCGCCGGCCCCAGCCGGCGTTCGCGGCCGGGCGCGGCGCCGCGCGGCGCGGGGGCGGCGCGCGGACGAAGTCCTCGGGCCCGAAGCTCGGGCCGGGCTCGGCGTGCGCCCACCAGGCGTCGTTGCCGGCGGGGCTCAGGCGCAGCCACTCGCAGGGCAGCGTGGGCGCGGCACGCGACGCGGTGACGACGCACAGGTCCGCCCAGTGCCAGCCCACCTCGGTGCGGCGCACCGGCTGCAGTCCGACGCGCGTCCAGCCGTCGACCAGCGCGCGGATGCCCGCACGGTCCGGCGCGCCGTCGCGCCAGAGCCGGCCGTCGAACCAGACCCGGTCGCCGATCAGCGATTCGTGGTCGTCGATGCACGCCTCGAGGCCGCCGGGATAGCGCGCCTCGAGCAGGTGGATCGGCACGAGCAGGTTGATCGCGTGCAGGCGGATGGTCATCGGTTCGGCCTGGAGGAAGGTCCGGGCCGTGCAGCATGGCCCGCGCCCGCCGACCCTGCCAAGCGGTCGCGTTCGACCCGGTTGCGTGGCCGCAACGCAGGCCGGCTTGGCGCCGGGGCCTGCCGATCATGGTCGAGCGCATCGATTCACGCAGCGCGGCGACGAGCGTGGAGGATTACTCCTTCGTGCGCAACGGGCAGCGACCCGAGTCCGGCGGTCGAGGATCACCGCGATTCGCAAACGGTGTATCGGCGTTAAACAACGTCATGTTCCGATGCGGCCGCAGCGTGCTCGCTCAGAATGCGGCCTCGTCGACGACCCCAGCGTCGATGCCCCAGGGACATGGACGCAGACCGCTTCGAACTCCTTCTCGCGCATCGCATCGGCGAGGACCCCGAACTCGCGCGCCTGCTCGCGCGACTCGGCGCGCGGACCTCGGTCGACCCCGGGCCCTCGTTCGACGGCGTCGGCCACTACGCGGCACTCGACGTGCCGGTCGACCGCCCGATGCGGCTGCACGCTCGGATGGAGCTCACCGGCGCGCTGGGCTACCAGCAGGCGGTGCGCTTCGCGCTCGGTCCGCTCGACGCGGGGCCCGAAGCGACAGGCTGGCTGCCGATCCTCGACGTCGCGCCCGAACAGGTCGACGCATGGGTCGCGTCGCGTCGCTTCGGCGCCTGGACACGCGGCGAGGTCCGGAGGCTCGGCTATCAGGGCTGGTGGCAGTACAGTCCGGGTGTCGGCCGCGCCGACCTGTCGAGCCGCGTGCTCGTGCACGCCCGGCACCAGCACGGCAGCCTGCTGTGGATCGCCTCGCGGACCCATCGCGAGACCCCCGGCGAGTCGCACAAGCAGACCCTCGCGATCGTCGTCGAGTCCGACGACTGAGTCACCGCCGGGCCGGACCTCGAGGCCGGCTCGCTCCGCGACCGAGCGTCGAGGCGCGCGTACCGCGCCGCCGGCGCACGCCCCGACCGCGTCGAGCAGGCGCGCCCGGGTGCGCACGCGCGTCACGTGGTCGTTGCCGGGGGCCGCCGCGATCGCTGGATCGCCGGCGGTCCGGTGGTCTCGACCCCGGCCGTGCGGCAAGCGCCATGCCCGACGGCGCCGACGGGTCCGCGCGGTCACGGTGCTACGCTGGACGGGTCGATCCGACGAGGAGGTCACGATGGACGGGGAACGCAGCCTCATCCGGCGCGCCGCGCTGCCGTTGGCCGTGCTGATGCTCGCGGCCGGCGTCGCGTTCGGCCTGTACCGGCTGTTCGGCCCGCAGCCGCCGGCCGCGTCGCCGCAGTCCGCGGCGCCCGCGGTGCCGACGCCCGCGCCGCCGCCGGAGCCGGTCGCCAAGTTCCCGCTGCCCGGCGAGTCGCCGCAGGCCGCGATGGCCGCGCCCGCCGAGGCGCCGGCCGACGCACGGGCGGCGTTCGAGCGCGACCTCGCCGCGCTCGCGGACCCGGCGACGTTCGGCCGCTTCTTCGAGCTCGCGACGCTGGTCCGCAGGCTGGTCTCGACGGTCGACAACATCGCGTCCGACGAGTTGCCGCTGCGCGCGCGGGCGGTGCTGTCCACGCGTGGCGCGTTCGTCGTCGCGAAGGGTGCCGACGGCCCGACGATCGATCCGTCGAACGCATGGCGCTACGAGCCGTTCGTGAAGCTCGTCGAGTCGATCGACACGCGACGCGCCGTCGATGTCTATGTCGCGCACTACCGGCTGTTCCAGGGCGAGTACCGCGGGCAGGGCAGCCCGAACCGTTACTTCAACGACCGGGTCGTCGCCGCGATCGACCACCTGCTCGCGACGCCCGATGTCAGGGGTCCGATCCGGCTGGTGCAGCCGAAGGTGCTGTATCGCTACGCCGACCCCGAGCTCGAGGCGCTGTCGGCCGGGCAGAAGGCGCTGCTTCGGATGGGACCGCAGAACGCAGCGCGGATCAAGGCGAAGCTGCGCGCCGTACGGGCAGAGATCGCGCGCCAGGGCCGCACGGCCGTGGGCGGGTCGCGATGAGCGTGTCCCCCGACAAGCCGTTCGCGCCCGCGTCCGAGCGCAACCGCGGGCCGATCCTCGAGGTGCTTCGCGATGTGTTCACCGACCGCGCGCGCGTGCTTGAGGTGGGCAGCGGCACCGGCCAGCACGCGGTGCACTTCGCAGCCGCGATGCCGTGGCTCGCGTGGCAGACGAGCGAGGTCGAGGCGAACCTGCCCGGGCTGCGGATGTGGCTCGACGAGGCCGCGCTGCCGAACACGCCGCCGCCGTTCGCGCTCGACGTCGCCGGACGCTGGCCCGAGGGCCGGTGGGATACGGCCTTCACCGCGAACACGCTGCACATCATGCCGTGGACCGCGGTCGAGCGACTGTTCGACATGCTGCCGGCGGTGCTCGATCCCGGCGCCGTGCTCGTCGTCTACGGGCCGTTCAACGTCGGTGGCCGCTTCACCGGTCCGGGCAACGCCGCGTTCGACGCGACGCTGCGCGTGGCCGATCCCGCGCGCGGCCTGCGCGACCTCGAGGCGGTCGACGCGCTCGCGCGTCGTGCGGGCTTCGGGCCGGTGGACGTGCGGTCGATGCCCGCGGACAACCGCTGCCTCGTGTGGCGGCGCGCCGCGGGCTGAGACCCGACGGCGCCGACGCCGCGTGCGTCAGACCACGCGGTCCCTGAATCCCTGCGGCGCCGGCACCGTCGACGCGAACGAGGGCCGCGTCGAGATCCGCGCGAACCAGTCGGCGAGCGCCGGGTGCGCGGCCGGCCAGTCGAAGTCCGGGAGCCGCAGCGACAGGTAGCCGAGCGTCGAGCCGATCGCGATGTCGGCCAGCCCGAACGCGTCGCCGAGCGCGAAGCGCGCGCCCGGCGCGACCGCCGCGGCGAGGGCAGCCGTGCCGGCCTCGATCTTGCGGCGCTGGCGCGCGAGCCATGGCGCGCTGCAGCCCTCGCCACGCATCCGCTCGAAGAGCGTCAGCACCGTCGCGTCACAGACGCCGTCGGCGATCACCTCGAGCCGGCGCGCTTCCAGCCGGCCGTCGACGTCGGCGGGCAGCAGCGGCGGCTCGGGACACTTCGCCTCGAGCCACTCGAGGATGTAGCTCGACTCGTACACCGAGCGTCCGTCGTCGAGAATCAGCACGGGAATCTTGCCGAGCGGGTTGTACGCCGGCGCGCTCGTGTCGCCGTCCCAGGGCACCTCGGTGACGAGCTCGAACGCGAGGCCCTTCTCGGCGAGTGCGATGCGGACCTTGCGGGCGTAGGGGCTGGGGGTGGCGCTCAGCAGCTTCATGCGATCGGGGGCAGCTCGACGCGCTTCGTGGGGTCCTCGGGTCCGTGACGGTACGCCTGCGGCGGCGGCAGCACCAGCGTCGCGCGGGCCTGGTCGACGTCGCCGTGCATCCACGCGTCGATCGAGTCGTCGGCGAGCGGCACGACGCTGCGCTTGTCCTGCGCGTCGTCGGGCAGATTCGGGTCGGGCTTGTGCATGAGCCGCATCAGCGGATGGCCGTCGGCGTTGACCGTCAGCATCGTGTAAGAGGGCACGACCTCGCCGGTCGCCGGGTCGGTCCACTCGCTCCAGAGCCCGGCCAGCATCCACGGCCGGCCGTCCGCGCGCGAGAACGACCACCACGTGTTGCGGCCCGTGCCCCAGTAGGGCTCGACGAACGCGTCGGCCGGCACCAGGCAGCGCTGCCCAAGCCGCCAGGCATCGCGAAAGGTCGGCTTTCCTTCGATGCCCTCGATCCGCGCGTTGTTCGTCATCAGCGGGCGCCCGTCGCGCGCGCGAGGATGCCGCTCGGTCGCGTAGGGCGGGATCAGGCCCCACTGTCCGGCGACGACGCGACCGCCCGGCAGCACGTAGGGGCCAAGCTGGCGCGGGCCGATCGCGCGGGCCCATTCGGCCTCGTCCTGCATCGTCAAGCCCAGCCCGACCAGCTTCTCGCGGATCGTCGGGTTGTAGCGGTTGCACATGGGATCGCCCCCCTCCCGTGGCTGCCGTGGCGCCCGCGGCTCCGGTCCCGGCAATGAAAACGGGTCGACGTCTTGCGACATCGACCCGTCGGAATTGGTAGGCCGTGCGGGATTCGAACCTGCGACCAACGGATTAAAAGTCCGCTGCTCTACCAGCTGAGCTAACGACCCGTGGATGCTGCCTGCATCGTTGTTCTTCTTCTGTCTTGTTGTTCTTGGAAAGCCTTCAATTATAGGAAGTTCAGCGACGACGGTCAAACGGGCCGGCCCGATTCCGCACGTTCGCGGGCCTCGCGGCCCGATTCCGCACGTTCGCGGGCCTCGCGGCCCGATTCCGCACGTTCGCGGGCCTCGCGGCCCGATTCCGCACGTTCGCGGGCCTCGCGGCCCGCTCAGGCCATCCGCTCCACCCGCCAGACCTGGTAGCGCACGCCGGCCACGCCGCCGGCGACGATCGCTGCCAGCGCGACGAAGGAGCCCACCGCGAGCGTGGATACGCCGCTCATGCCCTGGCCGATCGTGCAGCCGAGCGCGGTCACGCCGCCGGCGCCCATCAGCAGGCCACCGACGAGGTGGTTCGCGGTGTCCTCGGGGCCCTGGAAGCCCTCCCAACGGAACGTGCGCGTCGCGAGCGCGTAGGTGGCCGACCCGGCGACGAGCCCGAGCACCGACGCGATGCCGAGCGTCACGTACTTGCTCTTGTCCGACCAGAACATCAGCAGTTCGAGCGCGTAAGCGCTCGGCGCGACGTAGCTGAGCGACTCCATCCGGGTGCTGTTGGTGCCGATGAAGACTTCCTCGAGCGTGCGCGGGTCCTCTTCGAGGTGCCCGACGTGCCCGGACACGTACCAGACCGCGACGACCCCCGCGCCGACGACCAGCGAGGCGAGCGCGTTGCCGCGCTCCTCGCGGAACATCTTCGAGGCGAACGCGAACGCGATCAGCCCGCCGCCGACGACGAGCGCCGCGACGAGGCGCAGCGTGCGCGCGAGCGCCGCGTCGCCACCCGACAGCAGGCGCGGCAGGTCCTGGCCGCCGGCGAGCTCGATCGCGACCCGGTCGACCGTCCCGACCCGCACGACGCCGAACAGTCCGCGCAGCGTCATGTAGGCGGAGATCCCGAGCACGACGAACACCACCAGCGACTTCAGGTTCCCGGCGCCGGCGCGCAGCAGCGTCTTCGTGCCGCAGCCCGACGCCAGCACCATGCCGAAGCCGAACATCAAGCCGCCGACGACGTTCGACAGCCAGAGGAGCTTCGGGCCGGCGTAGATCGACTTCGCCGGGTCGATCAGCCCGGCCCACGCGAGCGCCTGCGTGCCGAGCACCGCGACGCCGATCGCCGCGAGCCACATCCTCATCCGAGTCCAGTCGCCCATGTTGACGACGTCGGACACCGCGCCCATCGTGCAGAAGTTGCTGCGGCTCATCGCGATGCCGACGACGAACGCGATCGCGAACGTCGCCCACGCGACGAGGTGCTGCAGCGAGGCGACGTCGGCTTCGGTCATCGGTGACGGGGCGGGGGAGCGGGGTTGGACGCGCGGCCGTCCGGGCCGGGTCAGCGCTTGGCGGCGAGCCCGGCGAGCCGCTCGCGCGCGGTCTGCGCGGCGCCGCTGCCGTCGTACTTCTCGGTCACGAGCTTGAAGGTCTCGGCCGCGGCCTTGCGGTCGCCGGCCTCGACCTGCGCGTTGCCGACCGTGAGCAGCGCGTCGGCCGCGCGCGGGTGGTCCGGGTACTTCTGCGCGAACGCCTGCAGCGTCGTGATCGCGCCCTTGTTGTCCTTCTGCGCGTACTGGCTGCTGCCGATCCAGTACTGCACGCTCGGCGCATACGCGCTCTGCGGATAGGCGGCACCGAACTGCTGGAACGCGCTCTGCGCGCCACGGAAGTCGCCGCCGCGGAAGATCGCGAGCGCGCCCTCGTAAGCGCGCCGCTCGGCGGGGTCGACGTTGACCTGCCTGCCGTCGACGTTCACCGCGACCGGCTCGAAGCGCTTCAGGCGTCCGTCGACCTCGCCGGCGAGGTCGCGCTGGCTGCGCTGGGTCTTGGCCAGCTCGTTGGTCTGCACCTCGAGCTGGCCGCGCAGCGTCGCGATCTCCTGGCGCATCGCCTGGATCTGGTTCTGCAGGTCGAGCTGGCCGCGGGTCGTCTGCTCGAGCCGCTCGACGCGCGCCGACAGGTCCTCGATGCGCTTGAGCATGTCGCGCTGCAGCTGCTCGACGCGGCTGCGCACGTCGAGGATCGCGCGGCGCGCCTCGTCGTCCGAGAACAGCTGCGCGTGCGCGGGCAGCGCGACGCCGGCGAGCAGCAGCACGGCGGCCGCGCGCTTCGCGCGGGCCAGCCCGCCGCGGCCGGGGGCGGCGGTCGGGATCGTCGGCGTGATGGCGCTCATCGGGGGCTCGGGGCAGCGCAGGTCACTGGTAGGCGAGGTCGGCGCGACGGTTCTCGGCGAACGCGGTCTCGTCGGTGGCCGTGGCCTTCGGCTTCTCCTCGCCGAAGCTGACCGCCTCGATCTGCGCGTCGGCGACGCCGAGCGAGATCAGCGCGCGGCGCACGGCCTCGGAGCGCTTCTGGCCGAGCGCGAGGTTGTACTCGCGGCTGCCGCGCTCATCGGTGTTGCCCTGCACGACGACCTTGCGGGCCTTGTTGGCGACCAGGAACCTCGCATGCGCCTCGACCACAGGGCGGAACTCGTCCTTGATCGTGAAGCTGTCGAAGTCGAAGTAGATGCTGCGCCTGGCGAGCGGGCTGTTCGGGTCGTTGAGCGGGTCCTTCGAGGGGTCGACGGTGACCTGCGCGATCGGGCGCTCGCTGCCGGCCGGCGCGGTGGCCGCGCCGCCGGCCGTGCCGCCGGCACCCGCCGCGCCCGCGGCGCTGCCGCGGTTCTCGACCGGGGCGGGCTCGTCGAGCTTGACGGCCGAGCTGCAGGCCGCGAGCGTCAGAGCGGCCGCGAGCGCGGCGAGAGAGGCGAGGGTGCGTCGATTCATGGTCTTGGAAGCTCCGTGTTCTTCTGGTGCGGGTCGTGCGGGGGCTCAGCGCAGGAACGGGCCCCACGAGGGTTCGCGGATGTCGCCGAGCGACGAGCTGAGCCGCTGACGGACGCGGCCGTCGACCGAGATCGCCATCAGCGAATCGCGGCCGCCCTGCTGGGTGGCGTACATGATCCAGCGGCCGTTCGGCGAGAAGCTCGGCGACTCTTCCTGGCCGCCGTCGGTCAGCACCGACTCGTTGCCGCCGGCGAGATCCTTCATGCCGACGAAGAAGCGGCCGTCGCGCCGGGTGAGGAACGCGAGGCTGCGGCCGTCGGGGCTCACCCGCGGGCTCACGTTGTAGCTCGAACCGAAGGTGACGCGCGTCGCGTCGCCGCCGTTCACCGGCATCCGGTAGATCTGCGGCGAGCCGCCCCGGTCGGACGTGAAGAACAGCGTCCGGCCATCGGGCGAGAACACCGGCTCGGTGTCGATCGCGTTGGAGGTGGTGAGCCGGCGCGCGTTCGCGCCGTCGGCGGCGTTGATCAGGTAGATCTGCGACAGGCCGTTGAGCGTCAGCGCGACCGCGAGCGTGCGGCCGTCGGGCGACCAGGCGGGCGCGCTGTTGCTACCCTTGAAGTTCGCGACCGCGACGCGCTGGCCGGTGGCGAGCGTGTGCACGTAGACGACCGGCTTCTTCTGCTCGAACGACACGTAGGCGAGCCGCCCGCCGTCGGGAGACCACGACGGGGAGATGATCGGCTCGGGCGAGACCAGCGGGGACTGTACGTTCTCGCCGTCCCAGTCCGCGACGTTCAGGCGAAAGCGCGTGCCCTGCTTGCTGACGAAGGCGATGCGCGTCGAGAACACGCCCTTCTCGCCAGTCAGCTTCTCGAAGATCGCGTCTGCGATCCGGTGGCCGGCCAGGCGCAGGTCGGCCTCGGGCGCGACGACCGACTCGCCCGCGATCGGGGTCTGCTTGACCGCGTCGTAGAGCCGGTAGCGGACGTCGTAGCGGCCGTCGGCGAGCTTCGCGACCGAGCCGGCGACGAAGGTCTCGGCGCCGCGCGAGCGCAGGCCCGCGAAGTCGACGGGGGCGGTGTCGGACACCGTCTGGGCCGGGTCGATGACCCGGAACGCGCCGCTACGGGCGAGATCGCCGCGGACCACCGCCGCCACGTCCAGCGGCAGGCGGCTGTCGGTGGCGAAGCCGGCGATCGCGATCGGGAGCTGGGTCGCGCCGACCCCGGATACGTCGATGCGCATCTGGGCGGCCGCGGGCAGCACGAGGGCGCCGGCGACGAGGCCGGCGAACACGGGACCGAGGCGCAGGAATCGTCTCATCGTGGGCGGATTATAGAGCGCGGGCCGCGGGCGACCGCTGCGTGGCCGGGTAAGCGGCCGTCGGTCGGGTGCAGTATGCCGCCCGTCGCTGCACGGTTCACTTCTCGTCCCGCGGTCCCCGGACGATCTCGAGCTCGCCCTGGCAGGTGCCCTCGGCCGGCCTAGGGAACGGGTCGGTGCGCTGGATGCCGCGCTCTGCCGCCTGGTCCCACGCGGGCACGCCGCTCGACTTGCGCAGGCGTATCGCAACGACGCTGCAGTCGGGCCGCAGCGTCACCAGGAAGACCGCCTTCGGGTTGCCGTCGAGATCGCCCGGCGCCTGGAAGGTGGTGTTCGCGCGGATCGCGGCGGCGACGCGAGCGCCGTAGCCGGCGTCGACGCGCCCGGTCGCTGCGCCCCGGACCGCCTGGTCGCTCGGCGTGCCCGAAGTGCCGGCCTGGCTCTGCAGCCGCCGGATGTCGTCGGCACGGCGCTGTTCGGCGGCCTCGGCGTCGCGGCGCGCCTGCTCGGCGCGGCGCTTCTCGTCGGCGGCCTTCTTCTCCGCCTCCTTTCGGGCCTGCTCGTCCTTCGCGCGCTTCTCGTCTGCGGCCTTCTGCTCGGCGATCCTGCGCTCGGCCTCCCTGCGTTCGGCGTCCTTCTTCTGCGCGAGCTTCTTCTCGGCGAGCCGGCGCTCCGCCTCCTTGCGCTCGGCGTCCTTGCGCGCCTGCTCGGCCTTGATGTCGGGCGCGACCGGCGGGGAAGGCGGGGGCGGTTCGGGCTTCGGCGGCGGGGGCGGCGGTTCGGGCTCGGGTTTCGGCTCGGGCCGGGGCTCGGGTGGCGGGCCCTTGACCGGCGGGGGCGGCACCCACAGCTCGGCCTGCACCGGCTCGGGAGGGCGCGAGGTCCAGTTCAGCCCGAACACCAGCAGGCCGATCAGCAGTGCGTGCATCACGAGCGCGAGGGCGATCGCGCGCGTGCGACCGCCGGTCCGGGGCGGGCGCCTCGGTGGGCCGGGTGGGGGCGGCGTGGAAGGCGCAGGCGTGCCGGGACCGGAAGGCCTCGTACCCAATGGCTCCATGCCCGACGGACCGCCCCCGGGGCGGTCCGCGCCGCCCCGGCCCGCGCCGGCTGTGCGGCCCTTCTGCGGGCGGCGGTCCGTGCCCGGCGGCGTCGCGCCGTGCCCGACCGCGGCCGGCGGGGCGGATCGGGGCGCCGCGGTCGGCGGCGTCGGGTCGCTCGTGCCCCAGGCCGGCCCCGCCCGGGACGGTGCGGCCGACGGGGCCGGCGTCGCCGCGGGCGGCCCGGTCGCGCCTTCGCCCGCGGTCCATGGCCCGCCGCCCTGCGGCGGCCGCGCGCTCACGTCACTCACGTCACTTCTCCCGGCCCTTCACCATCAGGCCGACGCGGCCCGCGCCGGCCGCGCGTACCTGGTCCATCAGCTTGACGACGTCGCCGTACGGCACCTTCTGGTCCGCCGCGATCAGCACCGCGAGCGTCGCCGGGTCGCCGAAGCCGCGCAGCGTCGGCGCGATGTCGCGCTCGCCGATCGTGCGGTCGAACTGCTGCGGCATGTTGCGCGTGACCATCCGCAGCTCGCCGCCCGGTGACAGCCGGATCTCGACCAGCTGGTCGGGGGCCTGCGAGCTCTGCCCCGCGCTCGGCACCTCGATCTGGCCGGGCGGCAGCAGCGGCGCGGTGACCATGAAGATCACCAGCAGCACGAGCATCACGTCGATGTAGGGCACGACGTTGATCTCGGACACGAAGCGGCCCCGGCGACCGCGGCGCGACGACGAGACGGAGGGCACGGTGCGGCTCCCTGCTCAGCGCGCCTGGCGCTGCAGGATGTTGGAGAACTCCTCGACGAAGGTGTCGAAGCGGTTCGAAAGGCGCTCGACGTCGTAGGCGAAGCGGTTGTAGGCGACGAACGCCGGGATCGCGGCGAACAGGCCGATCGCGGTCGCGACCAGCGCCTCGGCGATGCCCGGCGCGACCGCGGCGAGCGTCGCCTGCTTGACGTTCGCGAGGCCGCGGAACGAGTTCATGATCCCCCACACCGTTCCGAACAGGCCGATGTAGGGACTGACCGAGCCGGCCGAGGCGAGGAACGCGAGGCTCGCGTCGAGCGCGTCCATCTCTCGCTGGTACGACGCGCGCATCGCGCGGCGCGCGGCCTCGAGCATCGCGTTCGCGTCGCCGGGCTTCTGCTGCCGGGTCTTCAGGAACTCGCGCATGCCCGACTCGAAGATCCGCGCGAGCGGGCCGTGGTCGCCGGGCTGCTCGGAGGTGCGCGCGTACAGCACGTTCAGGTCGCCGCCGCGCCAGAAGTCGGACTCGAACCGGTCGGTGGCCGCGTGCGCCGCGCGCACCTGGAACCACTTCCGGAAGATCACGGTCCACGAGGCGACCGAGATCGCGAGCAGGCCGGCCATCACCAGCTGCACGAGCACGCTGGCGTTGCTCACCAGCGAGAGGATCGTCATGTCGTTGTGGTTCATGGGGCTCCAAGCGTGTCGAGCAGGCGCCGCGGCAGCCCTGCGGGCCGGCCGGTGCGGCGGTCCATCACCGCGACGCGGACGTCCGCGTCGGCGATCGCCTCCCCGCCGCCGGCGGGGCGCGTGCGCTGCACGAGGCGCATCGAGGCGCGCCGCAGCTCGGCCACCTCGAGGTCGACGTCGAGCAGGTCGTCGAGCCGCGCGGGCCGGCGGTAGCGGATCGCGATCTCGCTGACGACGAACTGCACGCCCGCCGACTCGGCCAGCTCGACGTGCCGTTCGCCGAGCGTGCGCAGCCAGTCGGTCCGCGCGCGCTCCATCCAGCGCAGGTACGTAGCGTGGTAGACGATCCCGCCCGCGTCCGTGTCCTCGTAGTACACGCGCACGCGGATCGAGAAGCGGCGGGCGTCGTCCATCGCGGCCGATTCTACCAAGCCGAAAGGAGGTCGCCCCCCGGGCGGCCCGACCGCCCGTCAGGCGGCGGGCATCGGCAGCAGCTTCCAGGCCGCGCCGAGCACGAGCGCCGCGAGCAGCACCGCGAACGCCGCGCGCACCGGCGCCTGCCGGCGGTATTCGTCGACGTCGAACTTCTCCGCGAGCACCATGCCCATCAGGACGCCGCCAGCGAGCCCGCCGAGGTGCGCGGCGTTGTCGATGAAGCCGGCGGTGAAGCCCATGAAGAGCGAGAAGCCGACGAACATCAGCATCGACGAGCGCATCGACTGCACGAGCGCCGGCGGAAGCTTGTGCGCCTTGGTGAAGATCGCGGCGAGCAGGCAGCCGACCACGCCGAAGATCGCGCCCGACGCGCCCACCGACACGCCGGTGCGCGCTGCGAAGAACAGGCTCGCCACCGAGCCCGCGAGGCCCGCGACCAGGTAGATCAGCAGCAGCTGCCCGTTGCCGTAGAAGCGCTCGGCGAGCCGCCCGGTGTCCCACAGCGCCCACATGTTGAACGCGAGGTGAATGATCCCGCCGTGCAGGAAGGTCGCGGACAGCAGGCGCCACGGCTGCTCGATCGTCAGCGGCAGGAAGTTCGCGCCCCAGGCCGCGAGCTCGATCGGGCGCGGCGACATCGGCGACATGCCCGACAGCAGGTTCAGCAGCCAGACCGCGACGTTGAGCGCGACCAGCGTGGGCGTGACCCAGGCGCGGGGCGTCGCCTGGTGCAGCCGCCAGACGAACTCGCGGTGGTCGATCGGGGTGCTCAAGCCGGGCCCGCGTCGTCGAACAGGTCGGCGATGCCCTGCCGGTCGGGCGCGGCGAGCCCGAAGTGGCGCCACGCCGCGGCAGTGGCGACGCGCCCGCGCGGTGTGCGCTGCAGGTAGCCCTGCTGGATCAGGTAGGGCTCGAGTACGTCCTCGATCGTCTCGCGCTCCTCGCCGATCGCGGCGGCGACGTTGTCCAGGCCGACCGGGCCGCCGGAGAACTTCTCGATGACTGCGCGCAGCAGGCGGCGGTCCATCGTGTCGAGGCCGACCGGGTCGACGTCGAGCATCTTCAGCGCGGCGTCGGCGACGGGTGCGGTGACCAGGCCCTGCGCCTTGACCTCGGCGTAGTCGCGCACGCGGCGCAGCAGCCGGTTGGCGATCCGCGGCGTGCCGCGCGAGCGCTTCGCGATCTCGCGCGCGCCGCCGTCGTCGGTCGGCACGCCGAGCAGCGCGGCCGAGCGCGTGACGATCCTGGTCAGGTCGTCGACGTCGTAGAACTCGAGCCGCGCGACGATGCCGAACCGGTCGCGCAGCGGGTTGGTCAGCATGCCGGCGCGCGTGGTGGCGCCCACCAGCGTGAACGGCTGCAGGTCGAGCTTGATCGAGCGTGCGGCCGGGCCCTCGCCGATCATGATGTCGATCTGGTAGTCCTCGAGCGCCGGGTACAGGATCTCCTCGACGACCGGGCTCAGCCGGTGGATCTCGTCGATGAAGAGCACGTCGTTCTTCTCGAGGTTGGTGAGGATCGCCGCGAGGTCGCCGGGGCGCTCGAGCACCGGACCCGAGGTCTGGCGCAGGTTCACGCCCATCTCGGCCGCGACGATGTGCGCGAGCGTGGTCTTGCCCAGGCCCGGCGGGCCGAACAGCAGCAGGTGGTCGAGCGCCTCCTGGCGCCTGCGTGCGGCCGCGACGAAGATCTCGAGCTGCTCGCGGATGCGCGGCTGGCCGACGTAGTCGGCGAGCGCCTTCGGGCGCAGCGCGCGCTCGACCGCCTCCTCGGCCGGCGAAGCGGGGCCGGGCGCGATCAGGCGGTCGTGTTCGATCATCCGCGCATTCTATCGGGTCGGGCGTCGCGGCCCCATGCGGGGCCATGGCGTGTCAGGCCATGCCGCACGACGAGAGGACCGAGCCGTCCGGGCCGATCGCGAGCCAGGCCAGGCCGGTCGCCTCCAGGTGCGCGGGCGCGGCGGCCTCGAGCAGCATCGCGATCGTGGTGTAGCCGCCGGCGGCGACCGCGACCGGTGCGACCAAGGTCACCGAGCGCCAGTGCCGCACCGGCATCCCGCTGCGCGGGTCGAGCACGTGGCAGTAGCGCACGCCGTCGCGCTCGAAGTAGCGCTCGTAGTCGCCGCTGGTGCAGATCGCGCCCTCGGCGACGTCGATCGACGCGATCGGGCGGCCGGGCTCGCGCGGGTGCGCGATGCCGATCGACCACGGCCGGCCGTCGGGCTGCGGGCCGATCGCACGGATGTCGCCGCCCAGGTCGACGAAGCCGTGGCGCGCCCCGGCCGCGCGCAGCGCCTCCGCGGCGCGGTCGGCCGCGTACTCCTTGCCGAATCCGCCGAAGTCGAGCTCCATGCCGGGGCGCGGCAGGCGTACCGTCGCGCCGCCGGCCGCGTCCTGCAGCTCGACGCGCTCCCAGCCGATCAGCGGGCGCAGCGCCTCGAGCGCGGCCGCCCCGGGCACGACGCCGCGGCGGAAGTCCCACGCGCGGCGCAGCACCCCCGAGGTCGCGTCGAAGCGCCCGCCGCTGTCGCGCCACAGCGCGTCCGGGTAGCCGAGGAGCGCGCGCGTCTCGTCGTCGATCGCGACCGGCGCGCCGCCCGCCCCGCGCGCGACCGCGGCGACGACGCTGTCGTCGCGGTAGCGCGAGTACTTCGCCTCGATGCGGCGGACCTCGTCGATCGCGCGCGCCGCCCACGCGCGGGCGTGAACGTCGTCGGGCGCAGCCACGCGCACCGCGCAGCGGCTGTCCATCGCGTCGAACTCGATCGAGAAGCAGGGCTCGGGCATCGGGGCCGATGCTCGCCCGGTCAGAAGAGGTGCGTCAATCCGATCTGGAGGATCGTCGCGCGCAGCGGCGCGCGGCCGTCGGTGCCCGACCCGGCGATACGCCACGCGCCACGCTGCTCGTCGTACTCGAGCCTGAAGCCGACGACGCTGGAGCGGTCGATCGCCTTGGAGACCCGCAGCCCGATCGCGCCGGCGCCGAACGCCCAGAGCCGCGCGGCGGGCAAGCGGATCGCCGAGAAGTCGCCGGCGAAGCCCGGCGGGAACGGCTCGCCGAGGACCGGGCCGTACGCAGAAGAGGCTTGCCGCGCTCTGCGTGTCGTGTCGTGGCGCGGCGAGGGCGTCAGCGTCCAGCCCTGCGTCATCGGACGCACCCACGCGCCGGTCAACGTGTGAGAGCGCACGTCCCAGCTGTCGTCGTGGAGCCGCCAGCCGAGCAGTAGCCTTCGCCGTGCGCGTGCGTCGGCATCGCCTGAACGACGTCGACCGGGGTCAGCACCTGCGTGGCGCCGAGCGGCAGGTCGGTCGTGCGGCGGCGCTCGTCGACGAGGATGCGGTTCACCGGGTCGATCCGGTCGTCGGCGCGGCCGACGCCGGCGCTCCAGGAGCGGTTGTCGTCCTCGGTCGACCAGGCGCCGCGCAGCGACAGCGCGCGGGAGCGGAGGTCGTCCTCGCTCGACGCGGCGCCCCCGAGGGTCAGCGTCGCGCGGTCCCAGTGGCGGGTCACGCGGACGTCCCCGCTGGTGCGATCGTCGTGCATCCGCGAGCTGCCCGAGACCGACGGGTGCCAGCGTGGCGATGCGCCGGACACCGCGTCGCGGCCGATCGTGCCGTCGAAGCTCCAGCGCTCGTCGGTGGATACGCGCAGCCCGAGGAACGGCGAGTCGACGCGGATGCGCTTCAGGCCCGGCTGCACGACCTGGTGGTGCAGCCAGCGCACGTCGATCCGCGCACGCTCGGGCGGCGCCTGCGCGACCGCCTCGGGATGCGCGCCGGGCAGTGAGAGCGCCGCGGCGAGGAGCGCGGGCGCCGTGGCGCCGGACGTGCGTGGCGCGACGGGCCCGCCGACCGGCGCGGAGGTCGCTTCGGTCGCCGAGCACGTCGTGTCGGGAGCCCGCATCGCGGGTGGCGCCCGCGTCAGTTGCAGCCGCCGCCGCCCTGGCCGCCGGACGGGACCTCGCGGAAGGTGAAGGCCTGATCGCGCAGCCGCGCATCGAGGGCGCCCGCGTCGAGCTGCATCGCCCGCCGACGCGGTCCGGCGCGCGAGCGCGTCGCGGATCGTCGCCTCGAGTGCGTCGCGATCCGACGCGCGGCAGCCCGCGCGCGTCGCGGGTACGCGGCCGTCGGCGCCGATCGGCACCGAGGTCGGCATCGCCCTGAGCGCGAAGCGCCGCGCGGTGTCGCCGGACGGATCGAAGCCGATGGCGAACGAGGCCGGGTGCTCGGCGAGGACGCGGTGCGCCGGCTCGGCCTTCGCGTCGAGGTTCACCGCGAGCCCCTCCAGGCCGTGCGCGCCGTAGCGCGACTGCATCGCGTTCATCCACGGGACGGACAGCCTGCACAGGTCGCACCACGAGGCCCGGTAGACGAGCCAGACCACGCGGCCGCGCAGTGCATCGAGCGAGACCGCGCCGGTGTCGGTACGAGCGGCGAGCCCGGGCGTCGGGTCGCCGACGACCGCCGCGCGTGCGGCCGGCGTGCGCAGCGCGCAGAGCGCGGCGCACGTGGTCGCGAGCAGCAGCGCGGCCCGGCGCGACGGTCGGGCCGGCGCGGACGAGGGCGCGGCGAGGCGCGGCACGGACGGGGCGGTGGGACGTCGCGGCATCGCAGGACGAAGCCGGGGGCTGGACGGCCGATGTTCGTCCGCGGGGTCGGCCGGCGCGGGCACGCCGATGGGTGGCCTGTTGGAGGGGGGTGAGCGGTGGGGAGGGCGTGAGGGAAGTCCTCGGCGACGGGTCGTGCCCGCCGAACCCCCCGGGCCGTGCCCGTTCAGCCTTTGGCCAGCGCCTTCAGCGCGTGCTTGATGCCCTCGGACACGCCCGCGTCCGGGGGCACCTGCTTCGCCGCGACCGTCGCCTCGCGCTCGGAGTAGCCGAGCGACAGCAGCGCGCGCAGCACGTCGGCCGCGTGGTCGGCCGGCGCGGGCGCGCCGCCGGCCGCGGGCAGCTGCGGCCCGAGCTTGTCCTTGAGCTCGAGCAGCAGCCGCTCGGCGGTCTTCTTGCCGATGCCGGGCACCTTCACCAGGCGCCCCGCCTCCTGCAGCGTCACCGCCTGCGCGAGGTCCGCGACCGACAGGCCCGACAGCACCGAGAGCGCGGTGCGCGGACCCACGCCCGAGATGCGGATCAGCGCGCGGAACGCGGCGCGCTCGCCCTCGGTGAGGAAGCCGTAGAGCAGCTGCGCGTCCTCGCGCACGACGAAGTGCGTCAGAAGCGCGACCTTCTCGCCGGTCGAGGGCAGGTCGTAGAAGGTGCTCATCGGCACGTCGACCTCGTAGCCGACGCCGTGCACGTCGACGAGCACCTGCGGCGGCGCCTTCGAGAGCAGCGTGCCGGACAGCCTGCCGATCACGATGCGACCAGCCTGCCGCGCCTCACGCGGGCGCCGCGCCGCGCGATCACCGTCGGGATCGGGAGCGAGGCCGCGCCGGCGATCAGCGCTCCGACCATCACGCCGCCGTGGGCGTGGCACGCCGCGCAGGCGAGCGCGTCGGCCGCGTCCTTCGACGGCGTGCCGGGCAGCGAGAGCAGCCGCACCACCATCGCCTGCACCTGCTCCTTGGTGGCACGGCCGTAGCCGACGACCGCCTGCTTGACCTGCAGCGCGGTGTACTCGGCCACAGGAAGTCCCGCGGTCGCGGCCGCGCAGATCGCGGCCCCGCGCGCGTGGCCGAGCAGCAGCGTGGAGTTGGGGTTCACGTTGACGAAGACCTTCTCGACGGCGGCCGCGTCCGGGCGGTATTCGGCGATCACCTCGCGCAGCTGCGCGAAGATGGTCGCGAGGCGCGCCGGCAGCTCGCCGTCGGGCACGCGGATCACGCCGCTCGCGACGTAGGCGAGCCGGCCCGCGCCGTGCCGCTCGACGACTCCGAAGCCGGTCAGCCGCAGGCCGGGGTCGATGCCGAGGATCCGTTCCATCGGCCCGGATGATACGCGCCACGGCCCGACCGGGGCCGCGGCGGGCCGGTCAATGACGAAAATGCCGGACGCCGGAGAACACCATCGCGACGCCGCGCTCGTCGGCCGCGGCGACGACCTCCTCGTCGCGCATGGAGCCGCCCGGCTGGATCACCGCCACCGCACCCGCGTCGACGACGACGTCCAGGCCGTCGCGGAACGGGAAGAACGCGTCCGACGCGACGACCGAGCCGGCGAGCGAGAGCGTCGCGTTCTCGGCCTTGATCGACGCGATCCGCGCCGAGTCGATGCGGCTCATCTGCCCGGCGCCCACGCCGAGCGTGCGGCCGTCGCCGCAGAACACGATCGCGTTCGACTTCACGTACTTCGCCACGCGCCAGGCGAACAGCAGGTCGCGCAGCTGCGCCTCGGTCGGCGCGCGCTTCGTGACCACCTTCAGGCCCTCCGGCTCGAGATTCCACTCGTCGGGGGTCTGCACCAGCAGGCCCCCTCCGACGCGCTTGACGTCGACGTGGTTCGACGAGCGCGCGATCGGGATCTCGAGCAGCCGCACGTTCTGCTTGGACGAGAACACGCGGCGCGCGGCTTCGTCGAAGCCGGGCGCGATCAGCACTTCGACGAACTGTTTCGCGACGTGCTCGGCCGCGGCGCCGTCGAGCGTGCGGTTGAACGCGATGATGCCGCCGAAGGCCGACGTGGGATCGGTCGCGAGGGCCTTCGCGTACGCGTCGCCGACGCTCGTGCCGATCGCAACGCCGCACGGGTTCGCGTGCTTGACGATCACGCAGGCGGCCTCGTCGAAGGTCTTCACGCACTCCCACGCCGCGTCCGCGTCGGCGATGTTGTTGTACGAGAGCTCCTTGCCCTGCAGCTGCCGATAGTGCGCGAGCGTGCCCGTCGCGGGCGCGACGTCGCGGTAGAACGCGGCGCCCTGGTGGGGGTTCTCGCCGTAGCGCATCTTCTGCACGCGCTCGAACTGCAGCGTCAGCGTCGGCGGGAACGCGTCGTGCGTGCCGTCGGCCTTCACGCCGCCCAGCCAGTTCGCGATCGCGCCGTCGTACTGCGCGGTGTGCGCGAACACCTTGCGGGCGAGCTCGAACCGCGTCTCGTGCGACACCACCCCGTGCGCGCGGATCTCGCCGAGCACGCGCCGGTAGTCCTTCGGGTCGACGACGACCGCCACCCCCGAGTGGTTCTTCGCGGCCGCGCGCAGCATCGCCGGCCCGCCGATGTCGATGTTCTCGATCGCGTCCTCGAGCGTGCAGTCCAGCCTCGCGACGGTCTGCTGGAACGGGTACAGGTTCACCACCAGCAGGTCGATGCGGCCGATACCGTGCGCCTCGAGCGCCGCCATGTGCTCGGGCGAGTCGCGCCGCGCGAGCAGGCCGCCGTGCACCTTCGGGTGCAGCGTCTTCACGCGCCCGTCGAGCATCTCCGGGAAGCCGGTGTAGTCCGACACCTCGGTGACCGCGATGCCCGATTTCTGCAGCAGCTTCGCTGTGCCGCCGGTCGACAGCAGCTCGACGCCGAGCGCGGCCAGCTGGCCGGCGAGCTCGACGACGCCCTCCTTGTCGGAGACGCTGAGGAGGGCGCGTTCGACGCGGTGCATGGGGGATCCCTGGTCGTGGTCGTGGGTGGCGGGCGATCAGAGCAGCCCGTAGTGCTGCAGCTTCTTGCGCAGGGTGTTGCGGTTGATGCCGAGCATCTCGCTCGCGCGCAGCTGGTTGCCGTGCGCCTGCCTCATGACCACCTCGAGCATCGGCCGCTCGACCGAGGCGAGCACCATGTCGTAGATCGCACTCGGTCGGGCGCCCTCGAGATCCCGGAAGTACTGCTCGAGGTTGCGCGTGACCGCCTGGTCAATGGACTGTGATTCGGTCGTCTGCATGGTCGAGATAGTCGTCGAGCAGGGCGAGCTGGTCCTCGGGGCGCTCGGCGCGATTGATCGCGTCGCGCAGCCGCGCCGCGACGTCGCGGGCGGAGCCAGGGGCCTGCGTGGGGTCGGATGCGCCGGTGCGTGCCGCGCCGAAGCGCCGGTCCTCGCACCAGCCGTCGATGTACCAGCCGATGTGCTTGCGGGCGATGCGGGGACCCGCGTGCTCGCCGTAGAACGCGTAGTGATCGACGAGGTGCCCGCGCAGCACCTGGCGGATCTCGTCGAGCGAGGGCGGCGCAAGCAGCTCGCCGGTGCGCAGGAAGTGGTCGACCTCGCGGAAGACCCAAGGCCGGCCCTGCGCGGCCCGACCGATCATCACCGCGTCGGCGCCGGTGCGCGCGAGCACGAGCGCGGCCTTCGCCGGCGAGTCGACGTCCCCGTTGGCCACCACCGGTACGCGCACCGTTCGCTTGACCTCGGCGATGGTGTCGTACTCCGCGTGGCCGAGGAACGCGTCGGCTCGGCTGCGCCCGTGCACCGTGATCATCGCGGCCCCGGCCGACTCGAAGTCCCGCGCGAGCGACACCGCGTTGCGGGCCTCGCGGGTCGGACCGGTGCGCATCTTCACCGTGACCGGCACGTCGACGGCGCCCGCCACCGCCTCGACGATCGCGAGCGCGAGCGCGGGCTCCGCCATCAGCGCCGAGCCCGCCGCCACGTCGCAGACCTTCTTCGCCGGGCAACCCATGTTGATGTCGATGACCTGGGCGCCTCGGTCGACGTTGAAGCGCGCGGCCTCGGCCATCATCGAGGGATCGGCGCCGGCGATCTGCACCGCCTTCGGTGCCGGCTCGCCGTCGTGGTTCAGGCGCCGCGAGGTCTTGACCGTCGCCCAGAGGCGCGGGTTCGACGCTGCCATCTCCGAGACCGCATAGCCGGCGCCGAGCCGCCGGCACAGCTGCCGGAACGGGCGATCGGTGACACCCGCCATCGGTGCGACGAACACGTTGTTGGGCAACCGGTACGGACCGAGGTTCATGGCGGACTGCGCTCCGGCGAGTGGGGCGCGGAGCGACGCGTCGATCGGGCGTTGGCCGAGCGGGGAGCGGATTCTAGCGAATATCCAGCTGCACAAGAAGCAGGCAATTCGCCCCCGTTCCGATCGCTGGAACCTGTGAGCGGGCGCTCCCGCCGAGACCCGCCATGGCACTCGATGGACGGTGCGACGCCGGCACGCGATGCGGCCCGGCCGAGTGGCGTCCGGACTGCGCCGGTCGGATCAACGCAGGCCGAACATCAGCTGCGCGGCCAGTGGGCGACGCAGCGGCTCGATCGCGTCGAGCGCGGCGAGCAGCGGCGACTGCAGCGGGCGGGCGAGCGGCCAGGTGAAGCTCGCCGCCATCAGGTCGGTCAGCGCGATCGTGAGTCTGCGATCGGCCCGGCGGCCGCGCCGCCACGTGGCGAGCGCGCCCGCGAGCGGCGCGCCGCGAACCTGCACCGGCGCGAGCGCGTCGGCGAGTTCGAACGCGTCGCGCATGCCGAGGTTCAGGCCCTGGCCGGCGACCGGGTGCAGCGACTGCGCGGCGTTGCCGATCCAGACCTCTCCGTCGCGGGCCGTCTCGCGGCGCGCGCGGCGCGCGAGCGGCGCGACCGCAAGCGTGCCGTCGATGCGCAGCGGCCCGAGCACGTCGCCGAAGCGCCCGTGCAGCTCGGCCGACAGGGCCTGCGGGTCGGCCTCGCGGCGCTCCGCGCAGCGCCCGGCGCGGTCGCACCAGACGAGCGCCCAGCGTCCGCCCTCGGGCAGCGGCAGCAGCGCGAGCGGACCCTCGGGCGTGAAGCGCTCGAACGCGGTCGCGTGCAGCGACGGGGCCGCGCGCGGCGCGTGGACCTCGCCGAGCAGCGCGCTCTGGTCGAACTCGCGGACGTCGGCGTCGTCGCCTGCGTCGCCTTCGGCGTGCACGACGAGCGGCGCGGGCGCGTCGCCGGCCTCGGCCCAGCGGTGCGCGCGGGCCGCCTCGCGCAGTGCCCCGACCAGCGGGCCATAGCGCACCACGTGGCCGAGCGCCGGTACGCGCAGGTCGGCGGCGACGATCCGCGTGCGGCCCGCGTGCCCGCGCAGCGACACTTCGACGCGCTCGATGGTGCCGGCCGCGGGCGGCGTCGCGATGCGCTCGAGCAGCTGGCGCGTGCCGTGCGACAGCGCGAGCGTGCGCGCGGCGAGCGCCGGCGGGATCGGCGCGTCGCTCGCGGGCGAAGGGTCGAGTGCGATCGCGCGGGCGGGCACGCCGCGGCGCACCAGGAAGAGCGCGAACGCGAGCGCGACCGGCCCCGCGCCGACGACGCGCCACGGCGCGTCAGCCGGGGCCGCGGGTACGGCAGGCCGGTCGGCCTGCGGGTCGGCGGGCAGCGGGCTCACGACGCGCTCACCGCGCCCGCATCAGCGCCTCGATGTCGGCTGCGACCTTCGGCACGTCGCCGGTCAGGATCTCGCAGCCGCCCTCGATGACCAGCGCGTCGTCCTCGATCCGGATGCCGATGTCGCGGTACGCCTCGGGCACGTCGTCGGCCGCGCGCACGTAGATCCCCGGCTCGACCGTCAGGACCATGCCCGGGCGCAGCACTCGCCACGGCTTGTCGCCGCCGGCGGGCGCGACCTCGCCGGGCTCGCGGTAGTCGCCGCAGTCGTGCACGTCCATGCCGAGCCAGTGGCCGGTGCGGTGCATGTAGAAGCGGCGGTACGCCCCGCTCTCGATCGCACCGTCGACCGTGCCCTGCACGAGCCCGCAGTCGATCATGCCCTGCGCGAGCACGCGCACGGCCGCATCATGCGGATCGGTGAAGCGCGCGCCCGGCTTCGTCGCGGCGATCGCGGCGGCCTGCGAGGCGAGCACGATGTCGTAGAGCTCGCGCTGCGGTCCGCTGAAGCGGCCGCCGACCGGCCAGGTGCGGGTGATGTCCGACGCGTAGCCGTCGAGCTCGCAGCCGGCGTCGATCAGCAGCAGCTCGCCGTCGCGCATCGTCGCGTCGTTCTCGCGGTAATGCAGCACGCAGGCATTGGCGCCCGCGGCGACGATCGAGCCGTAGGCCGGGAAGGGCGAGCCCTGCCTGCGGAACTCGTGCAGCAGCTCGGCCTCGATCTCGTACTCGCGCCGCCCCGGGGCGGTCGCCTTCATCGCGCGCACGTGGGCCTGCGCCGAGATCCGTGCGGCGCGTCTCATGATGTCGACCTCGTGCGCGTCCTTGACCAGCCGCATCTCGTCGAGCAGCGCGCGCACGTCCCAGGCCGCGGCCGGCGCCGACACGCCGGCGCGGGCCTGGCCGCGCACCGCGGCGAGCCAGCGCTGCATCGCGGCGTCGGCCTCGGGGGAGGCGGCGAGCGGGTGGTAGACCGCGGGTGCGTCGGCGAGCAGCTTCGGCATCTCCTCGTCGAGCGTCCCGATCGACTTCGCCTCGTCGAACCCGAAGCGCACTTCCGCCGCCGCGGGTCCGAAGCGCAAGCCGTCCCAGATCTCGCGCTCCTCGTTCTTGTCGCGGCAGAAGAGGATCGAGCGCGGCTCGGCGCCGCGTGCGTCGACGACGACGACCGCCTCGGGCTCGGGGAAGCCGCTCAGGTACCAGAAGTAGCTGTCGGCCCGGAACGGGTAGGTGGTGTCGCGGTTGCGCGGCACCTCGGGCGCGGTGGCGACGACCGCGACGCCGCCGCCTCGTGCGCGCATCTGCTCGGCCAGCTTCAGCCGTCGGTTCCGGAAAGGCGTCATCGTGGGCTCTGTCATCCGTGGGATCCCAATTGTGCGTCGAGTTCGGCCAGGCGCTGCGGCGTGCCCACGTCGACCCATCGGCCGGGGTGACGTTCGGCGCCCGCGCGCCCCCCGGCGGCGGCCTCGCGCAGCAGCGGCGCGAGCGGCGCCCGGCCGCCGGGCGGCACCGCGGCGAAGAGTTCCGGCCTGTAGACGCCGATGCCGGCGAAGGTGAGGCGCTCGCCGGCGTCGTCGGTGCGCAGCCGGCCGTGGTCGAGAGCGAAGTCGCCGCGCGGGTGGTGCTCGGGGCTGGTGACCAGCACGCACCAGGCGAGCCAGCCGAGCGCGTCGAGCCGGGCCGCGATCGAGCGCGCCCGGCCCGGGTCCCAGTCGCACCAGACGTCGCCGTTGACGACGAGGAACGGGCCGTCGCCGAGCAGCGGCAGCGCCTTCGCGATGCCGCCTGCGGTCTCGAGCGCCTCGGTCTCGGCCGAGTAGCGGATCCGCAGCCCGTAGTCGGTGCCGTCGCCGAGCGCGGCCTCGATGCGATCGCCCAGCCATGCGTGGTTGATCACCACGTCGCGGAACCCGGCGGCGGCGAGCCGCTGCAGGTGCCAGGCGATCAGCGGCCGGCCGCCGACCGGCAGCAGCGGCTTCGGGCAGGTGTCGGTCAGCGGCCGCATCCGCTCGCCGCGGCCCGCGGCCAGGATCATCGCCCGCATCGTGTCATCGGGGCGCGCGGCCCGTTCAGAAGGTGTAGCCGACCGCGGGCGCGCCGTCGCCCTCGACGCGGTCGATCAGCGCGGCGAGCGGCCTGAGCGCGCCGTAGCGCCGCACGACGTCGCGCACGTAGCCGAGCACCAGCGGCATGTCGGCGAGATAGCGGTCCTTGCCGTCGCGGTGGTACAGCCGTGCGAAGATGCCGAGCACCTTAAGGTGGCGCTGCAGGCCCATCCACTCGAAGTCGCGGTAGAAGTCGCCGAACTCGGCCGGCATCGGCAGGCCGGCGGCGCGCGCGCGCTCCCAGTAGCGGATCGCCCAGTCGAGGACCTGCTCCTCCTCCCACTTCACGTAGGCGTCGCGCAGCAACGAGACCAGGTCGTAGGTGATCGGGCCGTTGACCGCGTCCTGGAAGTCGAGAATGCCGGGGTTGCGCTCGCCGGGCAGCACCATCAGGTTGCGCGAATGGTAGTCGCGGTGCACCGTCACGGCGGGCTGGGCGAGCACGTTCGAGAGGATCGTCCCGAACGCGGCCTCGAGCGTCGCGCGCTCGGCGTCGGTCAGCACGACGCCCTTGTGCTTCGCGATGTACCAGTCGGGGTAGAGCCGCAACTCGCGCAGCAGCAGCTCGCGGTCGTACGGCGGGAAGGCGGCCGCGTCGCTTGCGACCTGCATCGCCACCAGGGCGCGGGTCGCGTCGGCGTACAGCGCCGGGGCGCTCGCCGCGTCGAGCCGCGACAGGTAGGTGGTCGAGCCGAAGTCGTCGAGCAGCAGGAAGCCCTGCGCCAGGTCGGCCTCCAGCACCCGGGGCACGCTCACGCCCGAGCGCGCGAGCACCTCGGCCGCATGGACGAACGGGCGGCAGTCCTCCATCGGGGGCGGCGCGTCCATCGCGATCAGCGCACCGCCGTGCGCGGCGGCCGCATCCACGCGGAAGTAGCGGCGGAAGCTCGCGTCGTTCGATGCGGGCCGCAGCGTCGCCGGCTGCAGCCCGTGGGCTGGCGGCAGCGCGTCGAGCCACGTGCGGAGCTGGTCGAGTCGGAGGTCCATGCGGGTCGGGGGCGGCTCCCTATAATACCGGTCGTCGAACCGTCGCGCCCCGGGGCGCCGCCCGCAGCCGCCCTCGAATGCGCCGCCCATCCCCCGCCCACGCCTTCCGTGCCGCCCTCGCGGCCGCGCTGCTCGGCTGCTCGGGTGCCGCCGGCGCGCAGGCGGCCGACCGCGCTGAGGGCGTCGCGCTGCGGCTGGAGACCGAGCTGCGCGAGTCCAACCTCACGTCGGACGCGCCGCGGCCGACCTTCGCGCGCGGCGACACCGTGAGCGGCCGACTGGGCCGCGAGACGACGCTCGAGGGCGAGGCCGAGATCCGCCGCGCGGGCACGGTGATCCGCGCCGACCGGATCACGCTGTACGAGGCCGACGACGAGGTCGTCGCGATCGGCAACGTCCGCCTGGCGCGCGAGGGCATCGTGTTCACCGGACCGCAGCTGCAGCTCAAGCTCGACGCCAACGAGGGCAGCTTCGCGTCGCCGCGCTTCTATCTGCCGCTCACCGGCGGCAGCGGGCGGGCCGAGCGCATCGACTTCCTCGGCCGCGGCGAGGTCGAGATGCACGACGCGACCTACACCACCTGCAGGCCCGAAGACCCCGACTGGTACCTGCGCGCCGAGAGCCTGTCCCTCGACCGGACCACCGACGAGGGCAACGCGCGCTGGGCGACGCTGTACTTCAAGGACCTGCCGATCGCGAAGGCGCCGTTCTTCGGTGTACCGCTGGGCGACGAGCGCCGCAGCGGCTTCCTCGCGCCGACGCTGTCGCTGTCCTCGACGCTCGGCGCCGAGGTCCGTGTCCCGTACTACTGGAACATCGCCCCGAACCGCGACCTGACGTTCTTCACGAACCTCAACGTGCGCCGGGGCCTGCAGCTCGCAGGCATCGCGCGCTACCTCGAGCCGACGACCATCGGCACGACGCGCTTCGAGTACAACCCGTCCGACCGGGAGGCGAACCGCTCGCGCTGGCTGTTCGACAGCATCCACACCACGACGGACATCGGCGGATGGCAGGCGGGCTGGGTGCTGCGGGGCGTATCCGACGACCGCTACTTCATCGACTACGCGCGCAGCATCGCACAGAGCGCCGAGCGCAGCCTGCCGCGCGACGCGTTCGTCTCCCGCGCGTTCGGCGACTGGACCGTTCGCGCCCGCATGCTGCAGTACCAGAACATCCTCGAGGCGAGGGCGGCCCCGCCCTACAACCGCCTGCCGCAGCTGACGGTCACGAACAACCAGCGCGACCTGCGCGGCTTCGACTTCGGCCTGATCGCCGACGCGACCGAGTTCAGCCGCGACCTGCCGGGCTCCGCGCAGGGCGGCCGGATGATCGTCAATCCGTCGATCGCCTATCCGTTCGGAGGCCCGTCGTGGTTCGTCACGCCGAAGGCCTCGCTGCACGCAACCTCGTACCGGCTCGACGCGAACCCGTCCGGTCCGCGCTCCATCGACCGCGCGGTGCCGACCTTCTCCCTCGACTCGGGGCTGGTGTTCGAGCGTTCGACGACGCTCGGTGGGCGCGACGTCGTGCAGACGCTCGAGCCGCGGCTGCTCTACGTCTACACGCCGTACCGCGACCAGAGCGCGATCCCGGTGTTCGACTCCGCGGTCGCGAACCTCAGCTTCGCGACGCTGTTCGCCGAGCAGCTCTTCGTCGGCGGCGACCGGATCGCCGACGCGAATCAGCTGACCGCGGGCGCGGTCTCGCGTTTCATCGACCCGTCGACCGGCGTCGAGTCGCTGCGCCTCGGCGTCGCGCAGCGCGCCTACTTCACCGAGCAGCGCGTGACCATCCCCGGTGTGCCGTCGCGCAACGACTCGCGCTCGGACGTGCTGTTCGTCGCCTCGGGCAACCTCGGCGGCGGGCACATGCTCGACGCCGGCGTGCAGGTCTCGGTCGCCGACGGCTCGGTGCCGCGCTTCGGCGTCTCGTGGCGCTGGTGGCCTACGGCCGACCGGATCCTGAACGTCGCGCTGCGCTACCAGGAGCTCGGCTTCGCGCAGATCGACACCTCGTGGCGCTGGCCGGTGTCGCGACGCTGGGCCGCGCTCGGCCGCGTCAACTACTCGGTGCTGCGCGAGCAGCTGAGCCCGGTCACCGGCGCGGTCCAGGAGGTCAAGCCCCAGCTGCTCGAGGGCGTCGTCGGTCTCGAGTACCACGCCGACTGCTGGACCACCCGTCTCGTCGCGCAGCGCTACGTGACCGCGACCGCGCAACGTACCAGTGCGTTCTTCGTGCAGCTCGAGCTCAACGGGCTCGCACGGATCGGCCTCGACCCGTTCGATATACTGACGCGCAACATCCCTGGCTACCGGGCCCCCTCGCAGCGCCCGGTCACGCCGTCGCGCTTCTACGGATACGAATGAACACTCGCCGCCCGCCCCCCTGGACGCTCGCGTTGCTGACGCTGCTGCTCGCGGCCGTGCCGCCGGCGTCCGCCCAGCTCCGCGTGCCGCAGGGAGGGCTGCCGGGGCAGGCCGCGCCGGCTGGCATGCCCGGTTTCTCGACACCGGGCGGGTTCGCCGCGCCGGCCACGGCCGCCGTCGCGCGGCGCGACGAGCCGAAGCTCGTCGACCGGGTCGTTGCGGTCGTCAACACCGACGCGATCACCGAACTCGAGCTGCAATCGCGCACCCGCGCGATCGAGCGGCGCCTGCGCGGCCAGAACGTCTCGCTGCCGCCACCAGCCGAGCTGCAGCGGCAGGTGCTCGAGCGGATGATCACCGAGCGGGCCGCGCTGCAGGCCGCCCGCGATGCCGGCATCCGGATCGACGACGCGGCGATCGACCGCGCGATCGGCCGCATCGCGCAGGAGCAGAAGATGAGCGTTCCGCAGCTGCGCCAGCGCATCGAGGGCGACGGCATGGGCTTCGCGATGTTCCGCGCCGAACTCGCTGCAGACATGGCGATCAACCGGATGCGCGAGCGCGAGATCGAGTCGAGGGTGCAGGTCTCCGAGGCCGAGATCGACGCGTACCTCGCCGAGCAGGCCGGCGGGCCGGTCGAGCTGAACCTCGCGCAGATCCTGGTCGGCGTGCCCGACGGCGCGCCGCCCGAGGTCGTCGAGCGCGCGCGCAGTCGCGCCGAGTCGATCGCCGGCGAGGCGCGCGCCGGCGCCGACTTCGCGCGCCTCGTGCAGACCGCGACGAGCGGCCCCGATCCGGTCAGCGGCGGCGTGCTCGGCATGCGGCCGCCCGACCGGCTGCCACCGGTGTTCGTGCAGGCGGTGGAGTCGCTCAAGCCGGGCGAGATCGCCCCGGTGGTCCGCACGCCCGCCGGCTTCCACGTGGTCAAGCTGCTCGAGCGGGGCGAGGGCGGCGCGATCGCGGCGCTCGCCGCAACGCCGGTGCGCCAGACCAAGGCCCGCCACATCCTCGTACGCGTCAACGAGCTGAATCCGGAGGGCGAGGTCGTGCGCCGGCTGACCGAGATCCGCGAGCGCATCGAGGCCGGCACCGTGACCTTCGAGGAGATGGCGCGGCAGTACTCGGGCGACGGCAGCGCGTCGCAGGGCGGCGACCTCGGCTGGATCTATCCGGGCGATACCGTGCCCGAGTTCGAGCGCGCGATGGACGCGCTCCAGCCCGGGAAGATCGCGGGACCGGTGGCGACGCCGTTCGGCTATCACCTGATCCGGGTCGACGAGCGCCGCACCGACGGCGCGTCACGGGAGCGGGTGCGCGCCGCGGCGCGCAACGCGATCCGAGAGCGCAAGGCGGCCGAGGCGTACCAGGAGTGGATCCTGCAGGTCCGCGACCGCGCCTACGTCGACGTCCGCCTCGACGAGCGTTGAAGCCGCACGCGCCGCGCAAGCGCTTCGGGCAGCACTTCCTCGTCGACGCGTCCGTGCTCGCACGGATCGCCGACGCGGTCGCGCCGCGCGACGGCGATCGCGTCGTCGAGATCGGGCCCGGCCTCGGCGCGCTGACCGCGGTGCTGCTCGATCGGGTCGCGACGCTGGAGGCGGTCGAGATCGACCGCGACCTGGTCGCGCGGCTGCGTCGGCGCTGGCCGGAGCCGCGGCTCGTCGTGCACGAGGCCGATGTGCTCGAGTTCGACTTCGGCGCGCTCGCAGCGGGTAGGCGCCTGCGGCTGGTCGGAAACCTGCCTTACAACATCTCGAGCCCGCTGCTGATCGGCCTGCTCTCGCACCGTGCGTCGATCGTCGACGTGCACTTCATGCTGCAGAAGGAGGTGGTGGACCGGATCGTCGCGCCGCACGGCGGGGCCGACTACGGCCGCCTCGGCGTGATGATGCAGGCGTTCCACCGCGTCGAGCGGCTGTTCGACGTGCCGCCCGAGGCGTTCGACCCGCCGCCGCGCGTCGACTCGTCGGTGATGCGGATGCATCCGCGCGCCGAGCCGCTGGTGCGCGACGCGGCGACGCTCGAAGGGCTGCTCGCGGTCGCGTTCAACCAGCGACGCAAGATGCTGCGGGGCACGCTGCTGCCCTGGCTGCGCGAGCAGGGCCTCGATCCGACGGCGCCGGCCTTCGCGCTCGAGCCCACCGCCCGCCCGGAGGAGATCCCGGTCGAGGAGTGGGCCCGGCTCGCCGACGCGCTGCTCGATGCGCGCGCCGCGCGACCTCAGCCGCCCGGCGTCGCGCCGTAGCGCACCTGCCGGGTCGCGGGCGCCGCGGCTTCGGCGTCGACGAGGCGGCCGTCGATCACGCGCACGCGGTCACCGGGCTGCACCGACCACGCGGCCTCGCGCACGAAGGTGCGCGTGCTGCCGTCGTCGAGCCGTACGGCGGCCTCGTGGCGGACCTCGCCGCGCACTCGCTGCTCGACCTGATGGCCGAGCAGACCGCCGCCGAGCGTGCCGACGACGGTCGCCACCTTCTTGCCGGTGCCGCCGCCGACCTGGTGGCCGAGCACGCCGCCCAGCACGCCGCCAGCGACCGCACCGAGGCCGTTCGCGTCTGCGCCGGTGCGCACCGTGCGGACCGACTCGACGGTCGCCCACGAGCGCGGGTCCTCGGCCTGCGCGACCGGGCGCGGCGCTTCGGTCCACGGCGCGGTGGCGGGCTGCGGCGCGGTCGCGACGGCGATCGGCTCGGCGGGCGCGCCGGAGGTCGTCGGGGCGGCCAGAGCGACCGGAGCGACCGGGGTGGGGCGCTGCGACGCAGGGCGTTGCGGCGCGGGCTTCGTCACTGCGGTCGCCGGGCGCGGTGCAGTCGTCGCCATCGCAGCCGCGCCCGACCCGGCCGACGTCGCGATCGCGACCGGCTGCGCGGCCGGGCGGCCGATCAGGCCGGTCATCGACGCGACGCCGGTCGCGGACAGCACGATGACCGACACCGCCGCGGCGGCGAACAGCGGGTGCGGTGCGGCGCGGCAGGCGCAGACAGCAGGCAGGATCGTCGGGGTGCTCATCGGAAGGCTCCAGGTTCGGGCGACATCGCCACGTACCCCTTCCAACGAGCTGCGCCGGGCGGGCGCGCACCGCGGGCGCGTAACGCGCCGCAACCGGTGTATCGGCGCGGACCCCGCGACCCTCTTCAGCGCTGGATCAGCTCGATCTTGTAGCCATCCGGGTCCTGCACGAACGCGATCACCGTCGAGCCGCCCTTCACCGGGCCGGCCTCGCGGGTGACCGTGCCGCCGGCCGCCTTGATCCGCGCACACGCGGCGGCCGCGTCCTCGACCTGCAGCGCGATGTGGCCGTAGGCCGAGCCGAGCTCGTACTTCTCGACTCCGTAGTTGTAGGTCAGCTCGATCTCGGCCTGCTCCGGGTTCGACGCATAGCCGACGAAGGCCAGCGAGTACTTCTGGTCGGGGCGGTCGGTCGTGCGCAGCAGGGCCATGCCGAGCACGCGGGTGTAGAAGTCGATCGAGCGCTGCAGGTCGCCGACCCTCAGCATGGTGTGCAGGATGCGCATCTCGGTCCTCTCAGCTGAGCGTGAGGTCGTCGGGAAAGTCCTTGAGCTGGCGGCGCGCCGCCTCGAAACCGGGCAGGATCGACTGCACCGTGGCCCAGAAGCGCGGGCCGTGGTTCATCTCCTCGAGGTGCGCGAGTTCGTGGGCGATCACGTAGTCGACGATCTCGAGCGGGAAGTGCACCAGCCGCCAGTTGAGGCGGATCGAGCCGTCGGGCGCGCAGCTGCCCCAGCGCGTGCGCGCCGACGACAGCCGCCAGCGCGTCGGGCCGCGGCCGAGCCGCTCGACGTAGATCGGCAGGCGCCGCTCGAACAGCGCGCGGGCCTCGCGCTGCAGCCAAGCCTGCACCGTGTCGCGCAGCTGCTCGGTGCCGGCACCGGGAGGCAGCGCGACGCGCAGCGTGTCGCCGTCGAGCGATACCGCGGGCGCGTCCGCGCGCGCGCTCAGTCGCATCGTCAGCTCGTGGCCGACGAACGCGACGCGGCCGCCGTCCTCCCAGCGCACGGTGAGCCGCTCGCGCCGCTCGGCGTGGTCGCGCCACTCGACGAGCTTGCGCAGGATCCAGCCCTGCTTGTCGGCGATCGCCGCGTCGATCTCGGAGACGGTGACCCAGCGCGGCGCAGTCACGCGCAGCCCGGTGTCGTCGACGAAGAAGCCGATGGTTCGCCGGCGCGAGCGGCGCAGCTCGTACTCGACCGCGTGCGGGCCGAGCTTGGCGACGCGGCGGCCGCGACCGGGCGGCGTCGTGCGCGGCTCGACGGGCGGCAGCGTGCGTGCCACGGGGCCGCGCGGCGGCGGCGCCTCGGGGCGCGGTGGCCATGCGACCGGCGCGCGCGGCGGCAACGCCGGCGGCGCCTCGAAGAGCGGCAGCGTCAGTTGCAGCGCGGCGTCACCGGCCGCGCGGACGAGTTCACGAAGTCGCTTCATGCAGCACGGGTTCGGAGGTGGGGCGGTAGGCGTGTGGGCTGATCCGGCGCATCTCCGCCTCGATCCAGCGCTCGACCTCCGCGTTGACCTCGTCGGGCTCGCGGCCGACGGTCGGGATCGGCGGGCCGATCGAGACCGTCACCAGGCCCGGCGTCTTGACGAAGCGCTTCTTCGCCCAGCGCTCGCCCGCGTTGACCGCGATCGGCACCACCGGAGCCGCGGTGCGCACCGCGAGCCGCGCGCCGCCGCTCTTGTACTTGCCCTGCGAGCCCACCGGCGTGCGCGTGCCCTCGGGGAACATGATGATCCAGCGGCCCTGTTCGAGCTTGCGCTGACCCTGGCGCACCACCGACTCGAACGCGTAGCGGCCGCGGCCGCGGTCGATGTGGATCATGTTCAGCAGGCCGATGCCCCAGCCGAAGAAAGGGATCCACAGCAGCTCGCGCTTGAAGACGAAGCACAGCTCGCGCGGCATGAAGGTCGGGTAGAAGAACGTCTCCCAGGTCGACTGGTGCTTCGAGAGCAGGATCGCCGGGCCATCGGGCAGGTGCTCGCTACCCTTCACCTGCCAGCGGATGCCGCAGAACACGCGGGCGGCCCAGATCACCATCCGTGGCCAGCCGATCGCGAAGGCGTAGCGCACGCCGAGCGGGAACGGCGCGAGCAGCAGGCACACCAGCGCCCACGGCACCACGGTGACGAACTGGAACAGCAGGAAGAGGGCGCTGCGGACCGCGGGCATCGGGGCCTCAGGGCGCGAGCTCGGCGGCGATCGCCGACAGGTCGACGCGCACCACGGTGCCCGGCGGCAGCGTCGCGGAGCAGAAGGTGTCGCGGCCATGGCCGCTCAGCACGAGCATCGGCCGGCAGCCCGCGGCGTGCGCGGCGTCGAGGTCGGCCGCGCGGTCGGCGACCACGACCGTCGACTCCGGCGCGGCCTGCATCCGCGACAGCGTCTCCTCGATCGAGGCCGCCGCCTCGGCGGTGCGCGCGGGCGCGTCGGGTGCGGGCACGAAGAGCACCGCGTCGACGCGGCCACCGGCGAGATCGATCTCGTCGATCAGGCGCGCGTGCATCGACACCAGGCCCGACATGTCGGACGCGCCCCGCGCGAGCGGGCCGCGGTCGGCCATCATCGCGACGCGCCAGCCGCCGTGCACGAGGCGGGCGATCGCGGCCGCGCTGCCGGGCATGCAGCGCCAGTCTTCCGCGCGCGCGGTGCGGCCGTCGGGGTCGCGGGAGACCACGCCGTCGCGGTCGACGATGAGCAGCTTCACGTCGCGCAGTGTAGCGGTCACGCGGCGAGTTTCGACAGGTCCGCGACGCGATTCATGAGACGGTGCAGGCCGTCGAGGAGCGCGAGCCGGTTGGCGCGCAGCGCCGGGTCGTCGGCGTTGACCATCACGCCTTCGAAGAACGCGTCGACCGGCTCGCGCAGCGACGCGAGCACCGTCAGCGCACCCGCGTAGTCGAGCGAGGCGAGCCGTCGCTCGGCCTGCGGCGCGACGCGTGCGATCGCCTCGTCGAGCGCGCGCTCCGCGGGCTCGACGAGCCGGTCGCGGCCGACGGCGACGCCGGGCGCGAGGCCCTCGGCCTTGCGCAGGATGTTGCCGATCCGCTTGTTCGCGGCCGCGAGGCTCTGCGCCTCGGGCAGCGCGCGGAACGCCGCGATCGCCTCGAGTCTCGGCAGCACGCGGTCGAGCCGGTCGGCGTCGACCGCGAGCACCGCGTCGACGTCGGCGGCCGGCTGGCCGCGCTCGCGCAGCCAGCCGCGCAGCCTGTCCACGACGAACGCATGCAGCGCGTCGACCGCGGGCACGACCGCGGGCACCTGCGCGAACGTCGCGAAGGCCGCCTCGAGCAGCGTGCGCAGCCCGGGCGCGTCGCCGCCTCCGGGCATCGGGCGTTCGACGAGCATCCGCACCACGCCGAGCGCATGGCGGCGCAGCGCGAACGGGTCGCGGTCGCCGGTCGGCTGCGCGCCGATGCCCCAGATGCCCGCGAGCGTCTCGAGCTTGTCGGCGAGCGCGACCGCGGTCCCGGTGCCCGAGGCGGGCAGGGCGTCGCCGGCGAAGCGCGGCTGGTAGTGCTCGGCGATCGCCTGCGCGATCTCGGCGGGCTCGCCGTCGTGCGTCGCGTAGTGCCGGCCCATCGTGCCCTGCAGCTCGGGGAACTCGCCGACCATGCCGGTCAGCAGGTCGGCCTTGGCGAGCAGCGCCGCGCGGTCGGCGAGCGCGCGGTCGGCGCCGATCGCGCGGGCGACCTGTGTCGCGAGCGCACGCACGCGGTCGGTGCGCTGCGCCTGCGTGCCGAGTTTCGCGTGGTAGACCACCGCGCCCAGCCGAGGCGTGCGGTCGACGAGGCGCATCTTCTTGTCCTGCTCGAAGAAGAAGCGCGCGTCGGCGAGGCGCGGGCGCACGACGCGCTGGTTGCCGTCGATGATCAGCGAGGGGTCGGCGATCTCCATGTTCGAGACGATCAGGAAGCGGTGGTCGAGCCGGCCCTGCGCGTCGAACAGCGGGAAGTACTTCTGGTTGGTGCGCATCGTGAGGATCAGGCACTCCTGCGGCACAGCGAGGAACTCGCGCTCGAACGCGCCGACGTAGACCGCGGGCCACTCGACCAGCGCCGTCACCTCGTCGAGCAGCGGTGCGACCTGCGACTCGTCGCCGAGCGAGACGCCGAGCGCGGCGGCCTTCGCGCGCAGCTGCGCGTCGATCCGCGCACGGCGCTCGTCGAACGACGCGACGACGCGCCCGCGCTCGGCTAGCAGCCGCTCGTAGTCGCCCGCGTGCGGCAGCTCGATGTCGGTCTCGCCCTGGAAGCGGTGGCCGTGCACGAGCCCGCCCGATTGCAGCCCGAGCACCGAGGCGGGCACCACGTGCTCGCCGTGCAGCACCACCAGCCCGTGCGCCGGCCGCACGAAGCTCGCGTTGGTGCGGCCGTCGGCGAGCTGGTACTGCATGACCTTCGGGATCGGCAACTTCGCGAGCGCCTGCTCGATGAGCGGCTGCACCGCCTGCGCGAGCGTCGCGCCGGGCGCGGTGCTGCGGTAGTAGAAGCACTCCTGCTTGCCGTCCGACGCGCGGACCAGGTCCTCGATCCGTGCGCCCTGCTTCTCGGCCCACTTGCGCAGTGCCATCGTCGGCTGGCCCGAGGCGTCGAGGCCCACCGCCACCGACGGGCCCTTCGCCTCGATCGGGCGGTCCTCGGCCCGCTTGCGGACCTCGGCGACGCGGACCGCTAGCCGGCGCGGCGTCGCGAAGGCGTCGACCGCGGCGCCCGCGGGCGCGAGCCCCTGGGCGCGCAGCCCC
The DNA here is from genome assembly GCA_020248665.1 of Burkholderiales bacterium. Classification (GTDB taxonomy): domain Bacteria; phylum Pseudomonadota; class Gammaproteobacteria; order Burkholderiales; family Burkholderiaceae_E; genus UBA4615. Next base: position 49,585 of record JADCHE010000039.1, read on the forward strand.
TCGGCGATCGTCGCGGCGAAGGACGCGCCGAGCCGCGACAGCGCCTTCGGCGGCAGTTCCTCGGTGAACAGCTCGATCAGCAGCGGCGCGTTCATCGTCCGGCCCTCACGCGACGCGGGCGGCCGCGGCCGCCATCGGAAAGCCGAGTCGCTCGCGCGACGCGAAGTAGGCCTGCGCGACCGCGCGCGCGAGCGCGCGCACCCGGCCGATGTAGGCCGCGCGCTCGGTGACCGAGATCGCGCCACGCGCATCGAGCAGGTTGAACGTGTGCGAGCACTTCATGACCATCTCGTAGGCGGGGAGCGCGAGCTCGACGGCGATCAGGCGCTGAGCCTCGGCCTCGTACTCGTCGAAGTGGCGGAACAGCATCGGCGCGTTCGAGTGCTCGAAGTTGTACGTCGACTGCTCGACCTCGTTCTGGTGGTAGACGTCGCGGTAGGTGACGCCGTCGGTCCACACCAGGTCGTAGACGCTCTCGACGCGCTGCAGATACATCGCGAGCCGCTCCAGGCCGTAGGTGATCTCGCCGGTGACCGGCTGGCACTTCAGCGAGCCGACCTCCTGGAAGTAGGTGAACTGCGTGACCTCCATGCCGTTCAGCCACACCTCCCAGCCGAGGCCCCAGGCGCCGAGCGTCGGCGACTCCCAGTCGTCCTCGACGAAGCGGATGTCGTTGCGTTCGGTGTCGATGCCGAGCGCGCGCAGCGACCCGAGGTAGAGCTCGAGGATGTCGGGCGGCGAGGGCTTGAGTACCACCTGGTACTGGTAGTAGTGCTGCAGGCGGTTGGGGTTGTCGCCGTAGCGGCCGTCCTTCGGACGGCGCGACGGCTGCACGTACGCGGCCCGCCACGGCTCGGGGCCGATCGCGCGCAGGAAGGTCGCGGTGTGGAAGGTCCCCGCGCCGACCTCCATGTCGTAGGGCTGCAGCAGCGCGCAGCCCTGGCGGTCCCAGTAGTCCTGCAACCGCAGGATCACGTGTTGGAAGCTCAGCATCGTGGGTGGGGCCGGCGACGGCCGGCGGCGGAGGGGACGGACCCGCGATTCTAGCGGGTTCGCCCCGCGCGTCCCGCACGCGAGGCGAGCGCGCACGCGGCGACGAGCGCCAGCGCGCCGATCCAAGCGATCGCGTCGCCGGCACGTGCGAACGGCGTGAGGCCGGTGCGTCCCTGCACGCGCACGTCGAGCGACGCCGCGACGTGGTCGGGAAGCCGCGCGAGCACGCGGCCGTCGGCGTCGATCGCCGCGGTCACGCCGGTGTTCGTCGCGCGCAGCATCGGGCGGCTGGTCTCGAGCGTGCGCATCCGCGCGATCGCGAGATGCTGGGGCAGCGCGTGCGAGCGGCCGAACCACGCGATGTTGCTGACGTTGGCGAGCACGGTTGCGCCGCGCTCGCCGCCGAGCGACGCGCGCAGCTCGTCGCCGAAGAGGTCCTCGTAGCAGACGTTGAAGGCGACCCGCTGGCCGCCGATCTCGAACGGCGGCTGGTGCGCGTCGCCGCGCGCGAAGTCGCCGAGCGGGATGTTCATCATCCGGACGAACCAGCCGAAGCCCCAGGGCACGAACTCGCCGAAGGGCACGAGGTGGCGCTTGTCGTAGCGCGGCGCGGGCGCGCCGTAAGGGTCGGCGCGCAGCAGCAGCACGCTGTTGGCGAGCGCGGGCTCCCCGCCGCCCGCGGGCACGACGAACGCCGGCAGCCCGATCGCGAGCGCGTGCCCGCGCATGACGTGCGCGAGGATCCGCTCGGCGATCGGCGCCGGCGTGCGGTCCCAGGGCAGCGTCCACGCGGTCTCCGGCAGCACGGTCAGCGTCGCGCGGCTGGCCTCGAACCGCTCGGCATAGTCCTGCATCGCGGCGACGGTGCGATCGGGGCGGAACTTCATGTCCTGCGCGACGTTGCCCTGCACGAGGCGCACGTCGAGCGGTGGGCCCGCGGGCCGCGTCCAGGCGTCGCGCGGGACCGCGAGCGGCCCGAATGCGATCGCGGCGGCGAGGCCTGCGGCGAGGCCGCGCGTGCGCACCGCGTCGCGGGTGCGCACCACCTCGCGCGTGCCGCCGACCGCGGCGACCGCCGCGAGCGCGGCCAGCGCGACCGCCGCGGCGCCGACGCCGAAGACGCCGGCGAGCGGCGCGAGCCGATCGAGCGGCCCGTCGAGCTGCGCGTAGCCGATCGCGAGCCACGGGAAGCCGGTGAACACCGTGCCGCGCGCGAGTTCAGCGAGCGTCGTCGCGCCGGTCAGCCCGAACGCGTGCACGATCGGGCCGCGCCCTGCGCAGGCGCTCGCGGCGAGCCATGCGGCCGCGGCCGGGTAGAGCGACAGGTAGGCTGCGAACAGCACGACCGCGGCGGCGGCCATCGGCGCGGGCATGCCGCCGTAGTCGTGCATGCTGACGTAGAGCCACGCGAGCCCCGCGCCGAACCAGCCGAGTCCGAAGGCGAACGCGAGGCCGCCCTGCGCGAGCGGCGTCGCGCCGCGCGCGGCCCGTGCGCGCAGCAGCGCGAACAGCGCGGCGAGCACCGCGAGCGCCCAGGCCCAGTGCGACAGCGGCGCGAACGCGCTCGCGTGCGCGAGCCCGAGACCGAAGGCGAGCGCGAGGGGGGCGAGGCGGGCGCGCATCGGCGTGACGTGGGTGCCCCGGTCGCGGGGCCGGTCAGCCAGCGTCGGCCCCATCGTCCCCATCGTCCGCGCGGCGCTCGACGCGCAGCAGCCTGACCGCGCGCGGGTCCGCGCGGAGCACCTCGATGCGCAGCGGCCCGAGCTCGACGCGATCGCCGCGACGCGGCACCCGGCCGAGCCGCTCGGCCACCAGCCCGCCGACGGTCTCGCTCGCGGCGTCGTCGAGCGCGGTGCCGAAATGTGCGTCGAACTGCGCGAGCGGCGTCAGCGCGCGCACCCGCCAGCGCGGGCCGTCGGGGCCGGGCGCCTCGACGATGTTGTCGGCCGACTCGTCGAGGTCGAACTCGTCCTCGATGTCGCCGACGATCTGCTCGAGCACGTCCTCGATCGTGATCAGCCCCGCGACGCCGCCGTACTCGTCGACGACGATCGCGAGGTGGTGCCGGTTCTGCCGGAAGTCGCGCAGCAGCACGTTGAGCCGCTTGGTCTCGGGGATGAACACGGGCGGGCGCAGCAGTTCGCGCACCGAGTTCGCGCGGCCCGACCACAGCCGAAGCAGGTCCTTCGCGTGCAGGATGCCGATCACGTTGTCACGCTCGCCGTCCACGACCGGGAAACGCGAGTGGGCGGTGCGGATCGCGAACGCGACGATCGCCTCGAGCGGGTCCGACACGTCGACCAGGTCCATCTGAGCGCGCGGCACCATGATGTCGCCTGCAGACTGCTCGGCGACCTGCAGCACGCCCTCGATCATCGACATTGCCTCGGCGTCGAGGAGGTCGCGCTCCTGCGACTGCCGAAGCAGTTGCAGCAGCTGGTCTCGGTCGTCGGGCGTGCGCAGCAGCATCGCCGACATGCGCTCGAGCAGGGACGGTCTCGTCCGGCTCGGCGGGGCGTCGGACATCGCAGGGGGCGGGAAGTCGGGACGGGCGCAGGATACCGGACTCGCCGTCCCGGTCCAAGCAAGGCCCGGCAGGCTCAGCGGTATGGGTCGGCGATGCGGAAGCGGCGCAGCACCTCGACCTCGCGCGCCTCCATCTCGCGCGCCTCGCCCGCGTCCTCGTGGTCCATGCCCTGGGCGTGCAGCACGCCGTGCACGACCAGGTGCGCGAGGTGGTCGCGCGCGGTCTTGCACTGCGCGCGCGCCTCGCGCCGCACGACCGGCAGGCACACCACGATGTCGGCCTGGACCGGCCCGGCGCCGGCGGGCCCGTCGTCGTACGCGAAGGTGAGCACGTTGGTCGCGTGGTCCTTGCCGCGGTAGTCGCGGTTGAGGGCGCGGCCCTCGGACGCGCCGACGAAGCGCAGCGCGAGCGCGGCGTCGCGTGAGAGCGCGGCCTGCGCCCAGCGGCGCAGCTGCGCGCGGTCGGCGGGGCAGTCGCCGGCGCCGGGCTCGATCTGGATCGACAGCGCGAGACGCGGGGCCGGGGGGGGCTGCGAAGCGCGCCGGCCGGACGGGCCCGGGACGGCGCGCGACGCCCGCGCCGGCTCAGCCCGGGTCGCGGGGCGCGTGGCGCTCGTAGGCATCGACGATGCGGGCGACCAGCGGATGACGGACGACGTCGCTGCTGTCGAACTCGGTGAACGCGATGCCGCGCACGTCGCGCAGCACCCGGCGCGCCTCGATCAGCCCCGAGGGCTGGCCGCGCGGCAGGTCCATCTGGGTCATGTCGCCGGTGACCACCGCACGCGAGCCGAAACCGATCCGTGTGAGGAACATCTTCATCTGCTCGGGCGTGGTGTTCTGCGCCTCGTCGAGGATGATGAAGGCGCCGTTCAGCGTGCGCCCGCGCATGTAGGCGAGCGGCGCGATCTCGATCGCCTGCCGCTCGAACATCTTCGCGACGCGATCGAAGCCCATCAGGTCGTACAGCGCGTCGTACAGCGGGCGCAGGTACGGGTCGACCTTCTGCGCGAGGTCACCGGGCAGGAAGCCGAGCCGCTCGCCGGCCTCGACCGCGGGCCGGGTCAGCACGATCTTCTTGATCGCGTCGCGCTCGAGCGCGTCGACTGCGCAGGCCACTGCGAGGTAGGTCTTGCCGGTGCCGGCCGGGCCGATGCCGAAGGTGATGTCGTGCGACAGGATGTTGCGCAGGTATTCGCGCTGGCGCGGCGTGCGGCCCTGCAGGTCGGCGCGGCGGGTGTGGAGCACCGGCGCCTCGTCGGCCGGCGCCGCCTCGGCCGCGGGGGCGGCGTCGCGCGGCGCCGCGTCGCGCGACGCGGGGCGGCGTTCGCCGGGTGTGCGCAGCTCGACGAGGCCGAGCTGGATGTCCTCGACCGACAGCGGCGCGTCGGCGCGGCGGTAGAAGTGCTCGAGCGCGCGGACCGCGTGCTTGGTCCGCGTGCCCGGCCCCTCGACCGAGAAGGTGTCGGCGCGACGCGCGATGCGCACGTCATAGGCCTCCTCGATCTGGCGCAGGTTGTCGTCGACCGCGCCGCACAGGTTCGCGAGACGGCGGTTGTCGGCTTCGGCGGGCCGGTACTGGAGGACGCTGCTCTTCAAGTGGGGACGGTCCCGGGTGTCACGCGAGTGTACCGGCAACCGCGACGCGTCCTCACGGCTTGCGCCGTAGGACCCCGACCCCGTTGACGGCGGGGTCGCCGGCGGGGCCGGAGATCGTGTAGCCCAGGCCGATGCGGGCCGCCTCGGGACCCAGGAAGGCGCCCGAGACCGCGGCCCGGCAGCCACCGCCCGAGGGCGCGCAGCCGAGCGCGCCGGGCGCATCCGCCTGCACCGCCAGGTTGCCGCGGAAGGCGTTCGGGGCGGTCATCGTGAGGTTCGAGGCGGCGGGGTCGGCGAGGCCGCCGGTCGTCGCGAAGCGGTAGCGCGTGTCGTCGGCGAAGCGGACTGCGGCTTCCAGGCCGATGCGCGTGTCGCGTCCCGAACCGAAGCGCACGACCGCGTCGGCGGTGAAGCTGCCGGGCACCGACGAGCCGTCCGAGAAGGTCGGCGAGGTCGCGCCGGCGAGCGAGTACCGCGCGGTGCCCTCGGTCGGCATCGTCAGCGTCGGGATACCGACCAGGTAGTGCATCCCGTCGCCCGAGCGCTGGGCGTACGCGCCCTCGAGTCCGAGCACCGCGAGCCGGGCGGTGCCGTCGATCCAGCGGCCCCAGGCGGCGATGCCGTCGCCGCCGACGTCGGCGGAGCCCGCGGTGCCGCGCGACAGGCAGAGCACCCCAGGGCACAGCCCGACCGAGACGAGCTTCGCGCCGTCGAGCGCGACGCGCGCCGACGATGTCGCGAGCACGGCGGTGTCGAACACCGGCGCCTGGCGCAGGTCGACGTACAGCACGCGCGCGTCGAGTGCGACCGGGCCGGTCTGGCCGGGGACAGGGATGGCGGGGGTGGTCGGTGAGCCGGACGAACTGGACGACCCGGTGGTTCCCGAGCTGCCGGTCCCGATCGAGCCCGACGACGTCGTCGGTGCCGGGTAACCCGCCCCGTTCGCACCCGCGGCGGCGCCGCTCCCGGCGGGGCTCGCCGCGCCCGCGGCGCCACCCGCGCCCG
>JADCHE010000004.1 GCA_020248665.1 Burkholderiales bacterium
GCCGCGGTCAGCAGGCGGTGCACCGGCGCCTGCCGGTGCGCGAGCTCGAAGAGCGCGAGCGTGGTCGCGTAGCCGCCGGCGTCGTCGCGCGCGATCCAGCCGCGCCGCTCGAGCACGTCGAGCATCCGGAAGATCTCGCTCGCCGAGCGTCCGAGCCGCTGAGCGATCTGCAGCTGCGACAGCGGCACCGGCTCGCCGGCGAGCAGCTCGACGATGTCGAGGCCCTTCTCCAGCGCCGGCGCCTGGTACCGTGCCGCGTCGACGACGACCGCATCGCCGCGCGAATGCGCCGCCGCTTTCTCCATCGCCTTCCTTGACATGCGTGGATTTTAGGGATGAAACTCGTTTTCAGGAATGAAAACGACGGCGCCGTCCCGCGGGGGGACCGGGCCGCAGGCGAAGCGCCCCCCGGGGCGCGGGGGAGACACGATGGGCAAGGTGCTGAGCGACACGCAGGTCGCCGGATACCGCCGCGACGGCATCCACTTCCCGGTCGACGCGATGTCGCCCGACGAGGCGGCGGCGCTGCTCGCGCGCTTCGAGGCCACCGAGGCCCTGCACGGCGGGCGGCTGCCGCCGCGCATCAACCAGAAGCCGCACCTGCTCCATCCGTGGATCGCGGACCTCGTGCGCCTGCCGCGGATCCTCGACGCGGTCGAGGACCTGCTGGGGCCGGACATCCTGTGCTGGAGCGCGCAGTTCTTCGCGAAGAACGCCCACGACCCGTCGTTCGTGTCCTGGCACCAGGACGGCACCTACTGGGGCCTGTCCTCGCCGGACGTGGTCACCGCCTGGGTCGCCCTGACCCCGTCGGTGCCGGAGAACGGCTGCATGCAGGTGGTCCGCGGCACGCACCTGAGGCAGGTCGAGCACGTCGACACGTTCGCCGAGACCAACCTGCTGTCGCGCGGCCAGGAGATCCGGGTCGACGTCCGGGACGAGGACAAGGTGCCGGTGATCCTGCGCCCGGGCCAGATGTCGCTGCACCACGTGCTGATCTTCCACGGCTCCGAGGCCAACTCGGCGGACTACCGCCGCATCGGCTTCGCGATCCGCTACGTCCCGACGCACGTGCGGCAGGTCAACGGCCCGCGCGAGAGCGCGACGCTGGTCCGTGGCACCGACCGCTACGGCTGGTTCGACCTCGAGCCCGCGCCCGAGGCCGACATGCACCCGGACGCGGTCGCCCGCCACGCGGCGATCGTCGACCGGCAGCTGAAGATCCTGTACGCCGGCGCCGCGAAGCCCGGCAAGCTCGGGAGCACGGTCGCACGCTGAGCCGGCGCGCGACGCTTCGATCCGCACCATGACACACCGGGCCCGCGACACGGCCCCACACGAGGAGGAGACCATGCACCGACCGACCCGCGCGCGCCGCGCCGCCGTCGCCCACGCGATCGCCCTGTCGCTCGCGCTGCCCGCAGGGCTCGCCGCGCTCGCGACGCCCGCCGCTGCGCAGGAGCAGATCCGCATCCGCTTCGCGCACTCGTTGTCGGCCACCGAGCCGGCGCACCAGGCCGCGGAGTTCTTCGCGAAGAACGTCGCCGCGCGCACCAACGGCCGCGTGCAGATCCAGGTGTTCCCCGGCGAGCAGCTCGGCCCCGGCAAGGAGGTCAACGAGATGATCCGCCAGGGGGCGAACGTGATGAACATCACCGACCCCGGCTACCTGTCGGACTTCGTGCCGGACATCGGCGTGCTGAACGGGCCCTACCTGATCAAGGACCCGAAGGACTACGAGAAGCTGCTGGCGTCCGACTGGTACAAGGGCGTCGAGAAGCGGCTCGAGCAGGCGGGCTTCAAGCTGATCATGGCCAACGGCTTCTTCGGCCAGCGCCACCTGATCGCCGACAAGCCGGTGCGCTCGCCGGCCGACATCGCGGGCATGACGGTCCGCGTGCCGCCGAACACGATGTGGATCGAGACCTTCAAGGCGATGGGCGCACGCCCGACGACCGTGCAGTGGTCCGAGGTCTACAACGCGCTCCAGCAGAACGTCGTGCAGGCCGCCGAGGCGCCACTCGGCTCGCTGTGGGGCTCGAAGCTGCACGAGACCCGAAAGGTGATCTCGACCACCGGGCACTTCACCGCGTTCGTGATGTGGCCGATGAATGCCGGCTACTTCAACCGGCTGCCCGCCGACGTGCAGCGCGTGCTGCTCGAGGAGGGCAAGAAGGCCGGCGACGAGATGACGCGGCTGACCCTCGCGCTGCACGACGACTACGTGCAGAAGTTCAAGGCCGCGGGCGTGACCTTCGTCGACGTCGACAACGCAGCGTTCCAGAAGATCACCGCCCCCGTGTACAGGGCGTTCCCGAAGTGGACGCCCGGCCTGCACGAGACGGTGATGGGCGCGCTGAAGTAGGCGTGGGCGCCCCGGCTCCGGCGATGCCGCCGCGCGGCGTCGCCTGGCTCCTCGACCAGTTCGAGGAGATCGTCGCCTGCGTGGCCGTCGCGGTCGTCGTGCTGTCGGTCAGCTGGGGCGTGATCACCCGCTACGTGACCGCGCAGCCGGCCGCGTGGGCGAGCGAGATCGCGACGCTCGGCTTCGCGTGGGTGGTGTTCTTCGGCTCGGCCGCCTGCATCAAGTACCGGCTGCACCCGGCGATCGACGTACTGGTCGAGCGGCTGCCCGAGGGCGGGCGTCGCGCGGTGCGCGTGTTCAACCACGTGCTGCTGCTGTCGTTCTTCGGGTTCATGACCTGGTTCGGCACGCGCTTCGCGATCGACGCCTGGGACAGCCCGAGCCCGGTGCTGCGCATGCCGCAGACCTGGCTCTACGGGCCGGTCGCGCTGTGCTCGGCGCTGATGGCGGTGCGCTACCTGCAGGTGCTCGCCGGCCGCGGCTGGGAGATCGACGCGACGAGGGAAACCAATGCTGGCTGACTGGCTCCCCGCGATCGTGATGGTCGTGCTGTTCGCGCTCGGCACGCCGATCGCGTTCGCGATCGCGATCAGCGCGCTGTCGTTCTTCCTCGCATCGGGCGAGGTGCCGCTCAACATCTTCGTGCAGAAGATGGTGACCGCGACCGACTCGTACCCGCTGCTCGCGATCCCGTTCTTCGTGCTCGCCGGTGCGATCATGAACCGCGCCGGCATCACCCGGAAGCTGCTCGCCCTGGCCGACGCGCTGGTCGGGCACATGACCGGCGCGCTCGCGCAGATGTGCACGGTGCTCGCGACGCTGCTCGGCGGCCTGACCGCGTCGTCGAGCGCCGACGCGGCGATGCTCGCGAAGGTGCTCGGCCCCGAGATGACGCGGCACGGCTACAGCGCCGCGTTCGCCGCGGTCATCACCTCGTGCGCGGCGATCATCACCGCGCTGATCCCGCCGTCGATCGGGCTGATCATCTACGGCTACATCGCCGACGCCTCGGTGGGGCGCCTCTTCATCGGCGGCATCGTGCCGGGCCTGCTGCTCGCCGGCTCGCTGATGGTCGTGACCGCGATCATCTCGAAGCGACGGGGCTACCTGCCGCTGCGCGCGACCCGCGCGAGCCGCGCCGAGCTCGGCCGCGCGTTCCGCGAGGCGCTGTGGGCACTGTCGATCCCGGTGTTCATCATCGTCGGCATCCGCTACGGCATCTTCACGCCGACCGAGGCCGGCGCGATCACCGTGCTGTACGTGATCCTGGTGGGGCTCTTCGCCTACCGCTCGCTCAAGCTCGCCGACCTGCCGCGGCTGCTCAAGGAGACCGCGCTCGACACCGCGTCGGTGATGCTGATGATCTGCGCGGCCTCGGCGTTCGGCTTCTACCTCGCGTGGGAGCGGATCCCGCCGCAGATGGCCGCGTGGCTGGTGTCGCTGACCAAGGACCCGACGCTGCTGCTGCTCGCGATCAACCTGATGCTGATCGTGCTCGGCACCGCGGTCGAGGGCACCTCGGCGCTGATCATCCTGACGCCGATCTTCGTGCCGATCCTGACCAAGCTCGGGATCGACCCGGTGCACTTCGGCGTGGTGCTGGTCACCAACCTGACGATCGCAGGGGTCACGCCACCGGTCGGGCAGATGATGTTCATCAGCTCCCAGGTGCTGAAGGTGCCGATGGACGACTACACCGTCGAGGTGCTGCCGTTCCTCGGCGTGATGATGCTGCTGCTGGTCGCGCTGACGGTGTTCCCGCAGCTGACGCTGTGGCTGCCGAACCTCGTGTACGGGAAGTGAGGGGAGACGCGCGATGAGGTACCGCGCGGCGGTGCTGCACGCGAGCGGCGGGCGGCATGCGATCGAGGAGGTCGAGCTGCAGCCGCTCGCGCCCGGCGACGTGCTGGTGCGGCTGCACGCGAGCGGGCTGTGCCACACCGACCTCGAGGTGATCGAGGGCGCACTGCCCTACCCGCTGCCGATCGTGCTCGGGCACGAGGGCGCGGGCGTCGTCGAGCGGGTCGGCCCGGCGGTGACGCTCGTGAAGCCGGGCGACCACGTCGTCTGCTCGTGGAACCCGCACTGCGGGCACTGCTTCTACTGCGAGCGCGACCAGCCGATCCTGTGCGAGCCGTACGCGCGGCACCAGCCCGCGGGGCGCCTGCTCGACGGCGGCTCGCGCTACCGCCTCGCGGGCGGGCGCCTGCTGAACCACTTCTCCACCACCTCGACGCACGCCCAGTACACCGTCGTGCCCGAGTCGGGCGCGATCGCGGTGCCGCCGGAGATCCCGTTCGACCGCGCGTGCCTGATCGGCTGCGGCGTGATGACCGGCGTCGGCGCCGCGGTGCGGCTTGCGCGCGTGGAGGCCGGCTCCACCGTGGTCGTCGTCGGCTGCGGCGCGGTCGGGCTGCACGCGATCCAGGGTGCGCGGCTGCAGCAGGCCGACGCCATCGTCGCGATCGACCTCGACCCGGCGCGGCTCGCGCTCGCGCGGGCCTGCGGCGCGACGCACCTGCTCGGGCCCGCCGACGGCGACGCCGCCGCGCAGGTCGCCGTGGTGAAGGGCTCGAGCGGCGGGCGCGGCGCGGACTTCGTCTTCGAGTGCGCGGGCGGCGAGGCGCCGCTGCAGCTCGCGCTCGACTGCACGCGGCCGGGTGGCTCGCTGACGATCCTCGGCAAGGTCGCGGTGGACCGGAAGGTGTCGCTGCGCTTCGGCTCGATGATGGGCGAGCGGCGGATCCTGCGGTCCAGCTACGGCGGCGCGCGGCCACGGCGCGACTTCCCCTGGCTCGCGCGGCTGTACCTCGACGGCCGACTCAGGCTCGACGAACTGATCACCCAGCGGCTGCCGCTCGAGCGCATCGACGAGGGCTTCGACGCGATGCGCGCGGGCCGCACGCTGCGCACGGTGCTGGAGATCGCGCATTGAGGACGGCGGGGCGGCGCGCTCGGCGCGTCGATCGGCACCCCGGTGCGGCCGTCCGCGCCTGCAACCGGCACCGTTCGCAGGACGCCCGCCGGTGAGCGCGCCGCCGATCGGCCCGGGCCGCCACCCGCCGATGCAGCCCGGCTGGATCGACGCGGCCCACCACCACGTCGCGCTCGGCGACCTGCGCCTCGAGTCGGGCGAGACGATCCGCGACTGCACGGTGTCGTACGTCGTGCACGGCCCGCAGGACGCGCCCGGCGTGCCGGCCGCGGGCGTGCCGCTCGTGCTCGCGCTGTCGGCGGTCGCCTCGCACCACCACCGGCTTGACTTCCTCGTCGGGCCGGGGCGATCGCTCGATCCGGCGCGCTTCGCGGTGGTCGCGGTGGACGCGCTCGGGAACGGGCTGTCCTCGTCGCCGTCGAATTCGGTCGCGCAGCCCGGCACTGCGTTCCCGCGCTTCACGATCCGCGACATGGTGGCGAGCCAGGCGATGGCGCTCGACGCGCTCGGGGTCGGCACGCTGCACGCGGTGGTCGGCGCGTCGATGGGCGGCATGCAGGCGCTGCAGTGGGCGGTGTCGCATCCGGCGCGCGTCGGGCGGGTCGTCGCGATGACGCCGATGGCGCGCACGACGCCGTGGGCGGCCGCCGTCAACGAATGCTCGCGGCGCGCGCTCGCGTCGGGGTCGTGGGACGCGTGGGTGCCGCTGATGCAGCTGCTCGCCGGTCGCACGCCGGCGCGGGTCGACGCGGACTTCGCCGGGCCGGTCGAGGTGATCGACTGGATCGCGGCGCGCACCGCGTGGTGGCGCGACCAGGGCTTCTCGCCGATCGACTGGGACTACCAGTCCCGCGCGTACGACGCGCACGACGTCGGCGGCACGCCGGGCTTCGGCGGCGACACGGCTGCTGCGCTCCGGTCGATCCGAGCGCGCACGCTGGTCGCGGCGCCGACGCTCGACCTCTACAACTCCGCGGCCGCGGCGCGCTGGGCGGCCGAGCGGATCCCGGGAGCGCGCTTCGTCGAGCTCGAGACCGACTGGGGTCACCAGTCGGCGAGCGCGGCGGACGCCACGAGCGCCGCCCGGCTGGACGCCGAGATCGCGGCGCTGCTCGGGCAGTGAACGCGGGGACTCAGAACCCCTGGAACGTCGCGAACCCCGCGACCGGCTCGCGCTCGGTGACCAGCGTGTTGATCTTCGCGGCCGGGTCGGCGTAGCCGAGCGACATCCCGCAGACGATCATCTCGTTGCCGGGAATGCCGACGACCTCGGCGATGATCCGGTGGAACTCGAGGAACGCGGCCTGCGGGCAGGTGTCGAGGCCGCGCGCGCGCGCCGCGACCATCAGGCTCTGCAGGAACATCCCGCAGTCGATCAGGCTGCCGCGCTCCATCACGCGGTCCATCGTGATCATCATGCCGACTGGCGCGTCGAAGAACATGTAGTTGCGCGCGTGCTGGGCGTGGGTCTTCGCGAAGTCGCCCTTGCCGATGCCGAGCAGCCCGTACATGTCCCAGCCGATCTTGCGCCGCCGGTCGACGTACGGCGAGATCCACTTCTCCGGGTAGTACGCGTACTCGCGCGTGTGCTGCTTCGCCTCCTCGGGGTCGTCGAACGCGGCGAGGATGCGGCGCGTGAGCTCGGCCTTCCTATCGCCCGCGAGCACGTGGACCTTCCACGGCTGGATGTTGGTGCCCGAGGGCGCACGCGCGGCGACGGCGAGGATCTCCTCGACGGTCGCCCGCGACACCGCCTTGTCGGGCAGGAACGCGCGGATCGACTGGCGGGAGCGGATCGCCTCGTCGGCGTCGCGGCACGGCTGGTGGCGGGTGGCGGGGTCGAACGTCATGGGTCGTGGCTCGGTGTCGGAGGGATCGCCCGCGATTCTCGCGGATTCCGCGCGCGGACGCTCAGCGGCGTGCCGGAGCGAGCCCGAATCGCGCGAGCGCGGCCTCGACCGTCGGCACGCACTCGAGCGCGTCGACGTCGCGGGTCGCCGCGAGGCCGTGGCCGACGAAGCCGCGCAGGCTCGCCGCGAGCGCGTCGAAGTAGCCTCGGTCGCTGACCGCGACGATCGGCTTGGCGTGCTCGCCGAGCTGGCGCAGCGTCAGCACCTCGAACAGCTCGTCGAGCGTGCCGAGGCCACCGGGCAGCGTCAGGAACGCGTCGGACAGCTCGATCATCCGCTGCTTGCGGGCCTGCATGTCCGAGACGACCTCGAGTCGCGCGAGACCGGTGTGGCCGACCTCGCGGTTCATCAGCACCGACGGGATCACGCCAACCACCTCGCCGCCTTCGGCGAGCGCGGCGTCGGCGAGCGCACCCATCATGCCGACGCGACCGCCGCCGTAGACGACCGTCGCGCCGCTCGCCGCGAGCAGCGCGCCGGCGCGCGCCGCGAGCTCGAGGAAGCGCGGCTCCGAACCCGGTCGCGCGCCGCAGAAGACGCACACGGCAAACGGGCGGGACGGGGCGTCCGGAGCGGGTGCGGGCGGGGTCATCGTGCGGGTCGAATCGGGGCGCGTCGCCTCAGTCGTCGCGCAGTTCGCGGACGAACTCGGCCTTGGGCTCGCGCGCGAGCAGCGCCGCGACCGCGTCGCGCGGCGTGCGCCCCGCGAACAGCACGTCGCCGACCGCCTCGGTGATCGGCAGCTCGACGCCGATCCGGCGCGCACTGTCGCGCACCGCGCTGCAGCAGGCGACGCCCTCGGCGACGTGGCCGAGCGACGCCAGGATCGCATCCAGCGTCTCCCCCTTGGCGAGCGCGAGGCCGACCCGTCGGTTGCGCGACAGGTCGCCGGTGCAGGTGAGCACGAGGTCGCCGACGCCGGCCAGCCCCATGAAGGTCTCGGGCCGCGCGCCGAGCGCGGCGCCGTAGCGGCCGATCTCGGCGAGCCCGCGCGTGAGCAGCGCGGCGCGCGCGTTGAAGCCCAGGCCGAGGCCGTCGGAGATGCCGGTCGCGATCGCCATGATGTTCTTCAGCGCGCCCGCGACCTCGACGCCGACGACGTCCGGGCTGCGGTAGATCCGCGCCGCGCCGTGGTGGAACGCGTCGACCGCCGCGGTCGCGACCGCGTCGCGCGCCGACGCGACGGTGAGCGCGACCGGCAGCCCGGCGGCCACCTCCTGCGCGAAGCTCGGCCCCGACAGCGCGCCCGATGCGGACCCCGGCCACGCCTGCGCGATCACCTCGCCCGGTCGCAGCGCGGTGCCGGCCTCGAGACCCTTGCACAGCCAGAGCACCGGCGCCGTGGCAGCGCCGGCGGCGCTCACGGCCGCGGCGAGCGCGCGGGCAACCGGGCGCAGCCCGGCGACCGAGGTCGCGAGCACCAGCAGGTCCGCGCCGCGGACCGCCGCATCGAGGTCGGCGGTCGCGTCGATCGGCCCGTCGAGCCGCACGCCGGGCAGGTAGCGGGCGTTCTCGCGGTCGCGCCGCATCGCCTCGGCATGCGCGGGATCGCGCGTCCACAGCACGACGGCGTGGCGCGCGGCCGCGTGCCGTGCGAGCGCGGTGCCCCAGGCGCCGGCGCCGAAGACCGCGATCCTCATGGCACGCGTCGGGGCGCGCGGCGCAGCCCGGCCCGGACAGGCGCGGGGCTCACAGCCCCCAGACCTCGCCGCTTCGCACGAAGCCCGCGATGCCGTCGCGGTGGCGCACGCGTACCCAGCCGGCCGGCGACTCGCCGGCGGCCGGATCGGCGAGCTCGAGCAGCACGCCGCGGTCGGCGGTCATCACGGCGGCAGCGGCGTCGGCCGGATCCTTGCGCACGGTCGCGATCGTGGTGGTGACGACCGCACGCCGCTCGGCGAGATCGCCGCGCTCGATCCACAGCACCTCGCCCGCCGCGTCGCGGACCTTGACCCACTGGCCGAGCGTGGACAGCACCTCGACCGGCATGCCGCGCGGCGCGGCGTAGAGCTTGCGCGCGGCTTTCGACGGGCCGTCGTACATCGCCGCGGGCGCGGCGATCGCCCGGAACTCCGCGGCGGTGCCCGACGCGCCCGACGCGAGCAGGCCGGCGAGGGCGAGCGCGACGACGGGGCGGCGCACCGCGGCGCCCCTCAGTTCGCCCGGCCCGGGACGATCAGCTGCGGCCCGCCCTGCGGCGCGCCCTGCTGCATCAGCTTCTGCTGGTACATCGCCTCGAAGTTGATCTCGGCGAGGTGGATCGGCGGGAAGCCGGCACGCGACACGACGTCGGCGATGTTCGCTCGCAGATACGGATAGATCACGTTCGGGCAGACGACGTTCAGCACGATCGGCATCTGCTCGCCGGGGATGTTGCGGATCTCGAAGATGCCGGCCTGCTTCGCCTCGACGAGGAAGACGATCTTGTCGGCGCCGATCTTGGTGGTCACCGTGCAGGTGAGCGTCACCTCGTGGATCGTCTCCGTCAGCGGCTCGTACGTGGAGTCGATCGAGATCTCCACCGCCGGGCCCTCCTGCTCGAGGAAGATCCGCGGCGCGCCGGGGATCTCCAGCGACAGGTCCTTCAGGTACATGCGCTGGATCTGGAAGACCGGCTGGCTGGCGTCGCTCATGGAAACGGATCCTGGTGGGGTGGGGTCGTGCGGGGAGGCGCTCAGGCCGACAGCAGCGGCGCCAGGCCGCCCGCGCGGTCGAGCGCATAGAGGTCGTCGCAGCCGCCGACATGACGCTCGCCGATGTAGATCTGGGGCACGGTGCGGCGGCCGGTGCGCTCGATCATCGCGTCGCGCTGCGCCGGGTCCTCGTCGATCCGGATCTTCTCGATGTCGGCCACGCCGCGCTGCTTGAGCAGCGCCTCTGCGCGCACGCAGTAGGGACACACGGCGGTGCAGTACATCGTGACCTTGGCGCTCATCGCGTGCTCCGTGGGATCAGGCTTTCTTGACGACCGGCAGCCCGGCCTGCCGCCAGCCGGCCAGCCCGCCGTCGAGGCAGAAGACGTCGGTGCGGCCGGCCCTGCGCAGCGCGGCCGCGGCGCGCGCGGCGCGCGAGCCGCTCGCGCAGACCACGACGACCGGCTTGTTGGCGGGCAATTCGGCGACCCGCTTGTCCAGTTCGGCGGTCGGGATGTTGCGGCTGTTGGCGAGGTGGCCGGCGCCGTACTCGGCGGCGTCGCGCACGTCGAGCACGACGGCGCCGTCGTTGATCAGGCGGGTGGCCTGCAGCGTGTTGACCGTCGCGCCGGCGAGGCTGCGGTTGACCAGCGGCCACAGCAGCATCCCGCCGGAGACGAAGGCGATGACGATCAGGAAGATGTTCTCGGTGACGAACTTCACGGCGCAGACCGATGCAGGGAGCCGGAATTATAGAATAGAGCGGAACCCTTCCCCCGACCCCCATGCCCTACACCCTCGTGCTGCTGCGCCACGGCGAGAGCCAGTGGAACCTCGAGAACCGCTTCACCGGCTGGACCGACGTCGACCTGACGCCGAACGGCCTGGAGGAAGCGCGCCGCGCCGGCCGTCTGCTGAAGGCCGAGGGCTACGCGTTCGACCTCTGCTACACCTCGGTGCTGCGCCGCGCGATCCGCACGCTGTGGACCGTGCTCGACGAGATGGACGCGATGTGGCTGCCGGTCGTGCACACGTGGCGCCTCAACGAGCGCCACTACGGCACGCTGCAGGGGCTGGACAAGGCCGAGACCGCGGCGAAGTACGGCGAGAAGCAGGTGCTGACGTGGCGCCGCGCGTACGCGATCGCGCCCGATCCGCTGCCCGAGGGCGACCCCCGCGAGGCGCAGGGCGACCCCCGCTACGCCCGGCTGCGCCCCGAGGACATCCCCCGCACCGAGTGCCTGAAGGACACCGTCGCCCGCGTCGTGCCCTTCTGGAACGAGTCGATCGCGCCGAGCATCCGGGCGGGCCGCAGGGTCGTCGTCGCCGCCCACGGCAATTCGCTGCGGGCGCTGGTCAAGCACCTCGACGGCATGTCCGACGACGACATCGTCAACCTGAACATCCCGACCGCCCGGCCGCTGGTCTACGAGCTGGACGATGCGCTCAAGCCGATCCGGTCGTACTACCTGGGCGACCCGGCGGAGATCGCGGCGGCGATGGCGGCGGTGGCGGCGCAAGGCAAGGCGAAGGCGTAGCCGCGGTTCCGGGCGGCGGAGCCGGGGTTTCGGCGAGCACCGCTCGCCGCCGGCGAAGGCGAAGCGGGGAATTCGGCGGGTACGGCCCGCCGCCCGCGCAGCGGCGCACGCCTGCGCCGGGCCGGTGCGTCCCGGACGTGAATCCGGCGAGAGCCGGGGCGGGTCGGTCACCCGCCACCCACCCCCCTCCCCCCGCCCGCCGATCGGCCCCGCGGCGGTTTTCCACACCGCCCGGCGCGGCCTTCTTTCGATCCCCGCCCGCATGCGTATACTGAGTTCCGGAAAGGTGGCATTTCCGGTCTGGTGCCCGCATCCGGGCCAGCGGCCTGCCATGGCGACGCCTCGATGAACACCAAGTTCAAGCCCCTGGCCCTCGTCACCGCTGGCGCGGTCGCGGGCGTGCTGATCAGCCTCGGCATCACGGCGGTCGCCCAGCGCGACGCCCGCGCGTCGCTCCCGCTCGAGGAGCTGCGCCAGCTCAGCGACGTCTTCGGCGCGATCAAGGCGTTCTACGTCGAGCCTGTCGAGGACAAGAAGCTGATCAACGAGGCGATCAGCGGCATGGTCACCGGCCTCGATCCGCACTCCGCGTTCCTCGACGCCGACGCGTTCAAGGAACTGCAGGTCGGCACCCAGGGCGAGTTCGGCGGCCTCGGCATCGAGGTCGGCACCGAGGACGGCTTCGTCAAGGTGGTCTCCCCGATCGAGGACACCCCGGCGTTCCGCGCCGGCGTCAAGGCCGGCGACCTCATCATCAAGATCGACGAGAAGCCGACGAAGGGCATGCCGCTGAACGACGCGGTCAAGCTCATGCGGGGCAAGCCCAAGACCACCGTCGTGCTGACGCTGTCGCGCAAGGGCGAGCCGCGCCCGATCGTCGTCTCGCTCACGCGCGACGTGATCCGCGTGCAGTCGGTGCGCTCGAAGATGATCGAGCCGGGATTCGGCTACGTGCGCCTGACGCAGTTCCAGGAGATGACGGTCGACAACCTCGTGCGCCACCTCGGCAACCTCGACAAGCAGGGCCCGCTCAAGGGTCTGGTGCTCGACCTGCGCAACGACCCGGGAGGCCTGCTGCACGGCGCGGTCGGCGTATCGGCGGCGTTCCTGCCGCAGCGCACGCTGGTCGTCTCGACCGACGGCCGCACCGAGGACGCCAAGCGCAAGTACATCGCGAGCCCCGAGGACTACATGCGCGGCAGCCGCGAGGACCTGCTGGCCCGCCTGCCGGCCTGGACCAAGTCGGTCCCGATGGTCGTGCTGGTCAACGCCGGCTCGGCGTCGGCCTCCGAGATCGTGGCGGGTGCGCTGCAGGACCACAAGCGCGCGGTGATCATCGGCACCCAGACCTTCGGCAAGGGCTCGGTGCAGTCGATCCTGCCGCTCACCAACAACACCGCCATCAAGCTGACGACGGCGCGCTACTTCACGCCGGCGGGCCGCTCGATCCAGGCCAAGGGCATCACGCCCGACTTCCTGGTCGAGGAGACCCCGGACGGCGACATCTCCCAGTTCCGCGTGCGCGAGGCCGATCTCAACCGGCACCTGTCCAACGACCGGGACAAGGAAGACAAGCCGGCGGTGCCGCGGCCGGACGCGGCCGCCGCCGACAAGCTGAGGGACCGCAAGCCGATCGAGTTCGGCTCGGCCGAGGACTTCCAGCTGCAGCAGGCGCTGAACCACCTGAAGGGGCTGCCGGTCCAGGTCGCCAGGAAGGAGGCGGTCGCCGACGCGAAGCCGGCGTCCAAGTGACCGGGCGCGGCGGCGCGCGTCGCCGTCGCCCCCCCGGACGGCCGGGCTTGCGGGCACCGGCACCGAGGCGGCCCGAGGGCCGCCTCGTCGTTTCGGGAGAGGGTTGTCTCGATTACCTGACCAGACTAGACTGACCGCCTCCCGACGGAGGCGCACATGGATCCGGTCAACATCTACGAGGCGAAGACGCGGCTGTCGCAGCTCGTCGACCAGGCGGCCGCCGGCGAGGACGTGGTCATCGGCCGCAATGGTCGTCCGCTGGTGCGCCTCACGCGGCTCGAGGCCTCACCGCGCGTCCGGTTCGGGGTGTTGGCCGGGCGCTTCGAGGTCCCCGACGATTTCGACGCCCCGCTGCCGGACGACGTGCTCGCCACGTTCGAGGGCCGCTGATGCGCCTGCTGCTGGATACGCACGTGTTCCTCTGGGCGGTGACGGACTCGCCGAAGCTGGGCGACGACGCGCGGCGGACGATCGAGTCCGCAGAGGCCGTCCACGTGTCCGCGGCGTCGATCTGGGAGGCCGCGATCAAGGCGCGGCTCGGCAAGCTCGACGTCGACCCGGCCGACCTGGTCCGGGCGATCGATCGCAGCGGCTTCGTCGAGCTGCCGGTGCGCGCGTCCCACGCCGCGGCGGTCGCCGCGCTGCCCGCGCACCACGCCGATCCGTTCGACCGCCTGCTCGTCGCGCAGGCCGTCGAGGAACCGCTGCGGCTGATGACCGCCGACGCGATGCTGGCCCGGTACACCGAACTGGCGGTGCTCGTCTGAGGACCCCGCGATGAACGACGCCCAGCTCCTGCGCTACAGCCGCCACATCCTGCTCGACGAGATGGGCATCGAGGCTCAGGAGCGCCTGCTGGCCGCGACCGCGCTGGTGGTCGGCGCCGGGGGTCTGGGCTCCCCGGCGGCGCTCTACCTCGCGTCGGCCGGCCTCGGCCGCATCCTGCTCGCCGACGGCGACACCGTCGACGCGACGAACCTGCAGCGGCAGGTGCTGCACCGCGATTCGCGCGTCGGCATGCCGAAGGCCGAGTCGGGCCGGCAGGCGCTGCTGGAGATGAACCCCGAGGTCGAGGTGGTGCCGATCGCGGCGCGCCTCGAGGGCGACGCGCTGCGCGACGCGGTGCGCCGCGCGACCGTCGTGCTCGACTGCTGCGACAACTTCGCGACGCGGCACGCGGTCAACCGCGCCTGCGTCGAGACCGGCGTGCCGCTGGTCTCGGGCGCCGCGATCCGCTTCGACGGCCAGCTCGCGGTGTTCGACGCGCGCCGCGCCGACTCGCCCTGCTACCACTGCCTGTTCCCCGAGGGCCAGGACGTCGAGGAGGTGCGCTGCGCGACGATGGGCGTGTTCGCGCCGCTCACCGGGATCATCGGGACGATGCAGGCGGCCGAGGCGCTGAAGATCGCCGGCGGCTTCGGCACGCCGATGACGGGACGGCTGCTGCTGCTCGACACCCGGACGATGTCGGTCAACGAGATCCGGATCCCGCGCGACCCGGGCTGTGTGGTCTGCGGGCATCGGAGTTGAGTCGAACGGGCGCCTCGCCGAGAATCGGCCGGTCCGCACGACGGGAGAAGAGGCGATGCTGCGACTGGTGGACCTCGCACGGCTCGGGCGGCCCGTGCGGCAGGAAGACGTGGACGAGCTCGGGACCACGACCCAGGACAAGCTGATCGAGGCGATCGACGAGGGCCGGCTCGACGATGCGAAGCGCCTCGCCCGCTACACGATCGACGAGGGCAAGAGCCTGCACGACCTGTTCTGCGACTGGATCTGGGACATCCAGACCCAGGTCGCGAAGCGCTGGGGCGAGGAGGCGCTCGGCGAGGTGCTGCGCGAGAGCCAGGCGAGCTGGATGCTCAAGCGCACCTGGAAGGGCTTCCTCGGCCTGACGGTGGCCGAGCGGGTCGCGGTCACCGCCGAGATCATGCGCGCGCACCACGGCGGGCCGAAGCAGGACGGCGAGGTGACGATCACCGAGGACGACGAGAAGTTCTCGATCCGGTTGGACCCCTGCGGCAGCGGCGGCCGGATGCGCCGGGGCGACCCGGTCGACGGCACGCCGTCGCGGCTCGGTGCGCCCTACTCGTTCGGCGTCACGAAGGCGGCGCATCCGTGGAGCTGGGGCCGCGAGGGCGTGCCGTACTACTGCACGCACTGCGCGATGAACGAGATCCTGCCGATGGAGTGGGGCGGGCACCCGCTGTGGGTGACCGGGTTCGATCCGGACGCCTCGAAGCCCTGCCACTGGCACTTCTACAAGACCGCCGAGGCGATCCCCGAGTCGTACTACGTGCGGGTCGGCCGCGAGAAGCCGGCGCCGGGCGAGGGGCGGTACTGACGCGCGACGCCGGCGCTACTGCGCCATCGCGAGGATCTCCTTCACCTGCCCCGGTTCGGTGATCGGACGCGGGTTGGCCTTGACCATCGGGCTCTGCATCGAGGCCTCGGCGATCCGGTCGTAGTGCTCGGGCCCGACCTTCACGTCGGCCAGCCGGGTCGGCATGCCGAGCTCGGCGATCAGCCGCTGCACCAGGTCCGCGGCGTCGGCGCCCGGCTCGCCGAAGGCCTGCGCGATCCGGGCGAGCGGCGCCTCGACGTGGGCCCGGTTCCAGCGCATCACCGAGGGCAGCATCACGCACGAGGTGTGGCCGTGGGGCACGCCGGCCACGCCGCCCAGCTGGTGGCCGATGCCGTGGCTCGCGCCCCAGGGCACGCGGCCGATGCCGACCGACGCGAGCCATACGCCGAGCTGGCTCTGCAGCCGCATGTCGAGGTCGCCGGGACGCGCCTTGTTGGCGCGCAGCGACGCCGACAGCATCCGCAGCCCGTCGGCGCTGTTCGCGTCGACATACGGATTGGGCGCGCGCGAGCAGATCGACTCGACCGCGTGGTCGACCGCACGGATGCCGGTCGACAGCCACAGCCACTCGGGCGTGTGCACCGTGATCGCCGGATCGAGGATCACCGCCTGCGCGCAGCTGTACTTCGCGACGTACAGGTCCTTGACCTGCCGCGCGCGGTCGGTGCAGCCGCCGATGTTCGAGAACTCCGCGGCCGACAGCGTGGTCGGCAGCACGATCTGGCGCACCGGCGAGGGCTTCGACGGCGGCACGTTCCAGCTGCCGTCGGGGTTCGTCGTCACCCGGAAGCGCACCAGCTCCTCGCCGCTGCGCAGGCCCTCGGCGAGCACGATCTGCGCGACCTTCACGGTGTCGATCGGCGAGCCGCCACCGATCGTCACGATCAGGTCCGGCCCCGCGCGCTCGATCTCGCCCGCGGTGCGCAGCACCGAGCCCTGGGGCGAGTGCGCCTCGCACTCGTCGAACAGGCCGACCACGCGTTCGCCGAGCCGGCGGCGGATCGCGGCGATCGCGTCGGTGCGACGGTTCAGCGTGCCGCTGGTGACCAGGAACAGCCGGCGGGCACCGAGCCCGTCGGCGACCTCGGCGATCGCGTCGGCCGCCGGGCGGCCCCAGATCACCTGCTCCTGCTGGATGAACCTGTAGCTGCCCTGGATCATCGCGGCTCTCCTGAGGGGGTCAGTCCCTCGGCAGCGCGTGCTTGGTGACCTTGCCGGTCGCGTTGTGCGGCAGCTCGGCGAGGAAGCGCACCTGCTTCGGGATCTTGTAGCGGGCGAGGTGCGCGGCGCAGTGGCCGAGCACGTCGTCGACGGTCAGCGCGGTGCCCTCGGCGCATACGACGAACGCGCGCCCGACCTCGCCCCAGGTCTCGTCGGGGATGCCGATCACCGCGACCTCGGCCACGCCGGGCAGCCGGAAGATCGCGTCCTCGACCTCGGCCGGGTACACGTTCTCGCCGCCGGAGATGAACATGTCCTTCCAGCGGTCGACGATGTAGTAGAAGCCCTCGTCGTCGACGCAGGCGGCGTCGCCGGTGCGCAGCCAGCCGTCGACGAGCGCGGCCGCGTTCGCCTCGGGGCGGCGCCAGTAGCCGGGCGTCACCGTCGGGCCCTTGATCAGCAGCTCGCCGACGGTGCCCGCGGGCACCTCGGCGCCCGACGGATCGACGATCTTCAGCTCGGCGTGCAGCACCTTCTGGCCCGACGAGCCGATCTTGTCGAGCGCGCGCGCCTTGCCGAGCAGCGTGCCGACCGTGCAGGTCTCGGTCATGCCCCAGCCCTGCTGGAACAGCACGCCCTTGTCCGCGTACAGGCGCAGCAGCGACACCGGCGCGGCCGCGCCGCCCACGCCGACGCTCTCCAGGTGGTCGAAGCGCGCGTCGGCGAAGCCGGGCAGCTGGCTCATGAACAGGAAGTTGGTCGGCACGCCGAACACGTGCGTGATGCCGCTGTCGGGCGTGCGCAGCAGGTCCAGGCAGCGCTGCGCGTCGAACTGGCGCATCGTCACGACCGGCGCGCCGAGGTGGAAGCACGGCGCCGCGTACAGGCCGATGCCGCCGACGTGGAACTGCGGCAGGTAGCTCAGCCCCTTCGAGCGCCGCGTGAGGCCGGTCTCCATCGCGCAGTGGATGGCGTTGAA
>JADCHE010000040.1 GCA_020248665.1 Burkholderiales bacterium
CGCCGCGCACGCCGCGCGGCGTCGCGGCGCGGGACCGTGCGGTGGCGGCGCGGGCGGCCTCGGGCGGGCTGGGCGACTTGGGCATCGGGGGGCGCGAAGGCGGCGGGTCGGTCGCGAGTGCGGCGGCCTGCCGGGGCCGCGCACGTTCGGGACGCCCGACGAGTGTACCGCCGCGCGCGGGTCCGCCCGGCTCGGGCGGGGGCTTGCGCCGGGGCGCTGCCGGGTCCAATAATGCAAGTCGAAGGCGATGGAGGGCCGGATCGGTCCGCAGGTACGAGGACGACTTCATGGAGATGAGCGGAGACGTCGAGCTGGAGACGCCGCGGGCCCGGGCGTGGGCGTCGCTCAACGACACCGGCGTCCTCGTCCGCTGCATCCCCGGGTGCGAGTCGATGACCGTCGACGCCGACGGCCGCTACCGCGCGACGGTCGTGAGCCGCGTCGGCCCGATCAAGGCCCGCTTCGAGGGCCGGGTGTCGCTCGAGGACGTCGACGCGCCGAACGGCTACACGCTGGTCGCAGAGGGCGCGGGCGGCGCCGCCGGCTTCGCGAAGGCGCGGATCGACGTGAGGCTGGAGGAGCCTGCGCCCGGGCGCACGCGGCTCGGCTGGGTGATGCGCGCGCAGATCGGCGGCAAGCTCGCGCAACTCGGCTCGCGGATGATCGAGTCGGCCGCGCGCAAGTCGGCGGGTGAGTTCTTCGACTCCTTGCGCGCCTGCGTGGCCGAGGCCGAGGCGGCGCGCGCGGGTGCGTGGACGGCGGAGCGGCTCGGCGTGGCGCTTCCGGCGGTCGAGGCGGCGACGCAGGCGGGCACCGTCGGTGGGTCGGCCCCGGCGGCGGCGCACTCGCGCGACATCACCGCGCCGCCCTCCGCGCGGCCGGGCGCGCGCGCGCTGTCGCCGGCGCTCGCCGCGCTGCGCGCGTCGGTCCGTGCCGCCTCGGGCGAGCAGGCGCGCCGCGCGCTCGAGGCCGGGATCGTGCGCGTCGCCGTGCGCGACGGCATCGCGACGGTGACGCTCGACCGGCCCGACAGCCGCAACGCGATGACGCTCGACATGTGGGGCGGCCTGCCGGCGATCGTCGCCGGGCTGGAGCGCGACCCAGCGGTGCGGGTCGTGCTGCTCGCCGGCGCCGGCCGCGACTTCTGCAGCGGCGCCGACATCGCGGAGTTCGGCACGGTGCGGGCGACGGCGGCGCAGGCGAGCGCGTACGAGATCGCGGTCGACGCCTGCTGCGACGCGATCGCCGAGTGCGCGAAGCCGACGATCGCGGTGCTGCGCGGCTACTGCCTCGGTGGCGGCGTGCACCTCGCGATGTCGTGCGACCTGCGGATCGCCGCCCCCGACGCGGTGCTCGGCATCCCGGCCGCCCGGCTGTCGATCGTCTACGGCGTCGGCGGCACCCGCAAGCTGCTCGCGCTGGTCGGCGTGTCGCAGGCCAAGCGCATCCTCTTCGGCGGCGAGCGGCTCGGCGCCGCCGAGGCCCGCGCGATCGGGCTGCTCGACGAGGTCGTCGAGGCACCGGCGCCGCGCGTCGAGGGCGGCTGGCTGCGGCGGCTGCTCGGCGGTGCGCCGGCGGCGGCACCGGCCGTGGACCCGCTGGAGCGCGCGACGGTGCTCGCCCGCGCGTGGGCGGCGAACGCGCCGCTCAGCATCGCCGGCGCGAAGTACATCCTGAACGGGCTCGCCATCCGCGACGGCGGGCTCGACGAGGACCGCGCCGAGGCGCTGATCGAGCGGGCCGCGGGGAGCGACGACTACCGCGAGGGGCGCGAGGCGTTCGCGCAGCGCCGCGCGCCGGACTTCCAGGGCCGCTGAGGCGCACCCCGGCATGAAGCCCGCGCCCTTCGACTACGTCCGCGCCGACTCGGTGGCCGAGGCGCTCGCGCTGCTCGCCGAGCACGGATCGGCGGCGAAGCTGATGGCGGGCGGCCAGAGCCTGATCCCGATGCTGAACTTCCGGGTGGTGCGGCCGTCGATCGTCGTCGACGTGGGCGCGCTCGTCGAGCTCGACCACCAGCGCGAGCGGCCCGACGGCGGGCTGTCGATCGGTGCGCTGACCCGGCATCGCACGCTCGAGACGTCCGAGCGGATCGCCCGTCGCTACCCGGTGATCCCCGAAGCGATGCGACACGTCGCGCACCTCGCGATCCGCAACCGGGGCACGATCGGCGGCAGCCTGTCGCATGCGGACCCGGCCGCCGAGCTGCCGATGCTGGCGCGGCTGCTCGATGCGCGGCTGGTGGCCGAGTCCGCGCGCGGGCGCCGCGAGATCGAGGCGTCGGACTTCTTCGTGTCCGCGCTCACCACCGCGCTGCGCGACGACGAGATGCTGACGCACGTCGAGTTGCCGCCATGGCCACCGGGCGCGGGCTGGGCGTTCGAGGAGTTCGCGAAGCGCCCGGGCGACTACGCCCTCGCGGCGGTCGGTGCGCTCGTGCAGTGCGAAGACGGCCGGATCGCGCGGGCGCGCGTCGCGATGATGGGCATCGCCGACACGCCGATCCGGCTCGACGCGCTCGAGCGCGCGATGGCCGGCCGGCCGGCGACGGCGCCGGGCATCGCGGAGTGCATCGACGAGGCGGCGCGGGGGCTGTCGCCGCGAGAGGACCTGCATGCGTCGGCCGGGTACCGGCGGATGCTGTCGCGGACATTGCTGCAACGGGTCACCGCGGGCGCGCTCGATCGCGCGCTGGCGACGAGCGCCCGAGGAGGGACACGGACATGACGACAGGCCCCGTCGCGAGCAAGCCGGTCTGGATGCTGATCAACGGCGAGGTCGTCGAGGACGAGGTCGAGCCGCGGCTGCTGCTGTCGGACTACCTGCGCGAGCACCGGGGCCTGACCGGCACGCACGTCGGCTGCGAGCACGGCGTCTGCGGCGCCTGCACGGTGATCGTCGACGGCGACAGCGTGCGGGCCTGCCTGATGCTCGCGGTCGCCGCCGACGGCGCGTCGATCGAGACGGTCGAGTCGATGGGCACGCTCGACGCGCTGAGTCCGCTCCAGGAGGCGTTCCGCGAGCACCACGGCCTGCAGTGCGGCTTCTGCACGCCGGGCATGCTCGCGACCTGCCGCGACGCGATGGCGAAGTACCCGCTCGACAGCGACGAGGCGATCCGCGACGCGCTGTCGGGCAACCTGTGCCGCTGCACCGGCTACCGCGGGATCGTCGACGCGGTGAAGGCCTGCGTCGCGATGCGCGACGCGATCCGCGACGCGGCCGGCCCCGACCAGGGAGATGGGCGATGAGGATGCACCTGCTGAGTGGCGGGCGGCTGCGGATGCGCCGCTCGGTGTACGTGCCCGACGCGGAGCGCGGCGAGACGATCGACCTGCCGGTCTCCTGCGCGCTGGTCCGCCACGCACGGGGCAACGTGCTGTTCGACACCGGCTGCCACCCTTCGGTGGTGACGGACGCGCAGGCCCGCTGGGGCACGATGGCCAAGGCGATGGTGCCGATCGGCGACGCCACCGAGAACGTCGTCGACGAGCTCGCGCGGATCGGGCTCGCGCCCGGGGACGTGGACGTGGTGGTCTGCTCGCACTTCCACCCCGATCACTGCGGCTGCAACGCGTTCTTCCCGCGTTCGACGGTCTTCTGCCACCGGCTGGAGCTCGAGGCGGCGAGCGCCGACGACGCGCTCGCGAAGGGCTACCTGCAGCAGGAGTGGAACCACGGCCTGCGGCGGGTCGCGGTCGACGGCGAGCACGACCTGCTCGGCGACGGTCGGCTCGTGCTCAAGCCGCTGCCCGGACACACGCCGGGCATGCTCGGCGCGCTGGTGCACCTCGACCGCGACGGCTCCTTCGTGCTCGCGTCCGACGCGGTGCCGCTCGCGCTGACGCTGGAGCGCGACGCGCTGCCGCGCAATACCGCCGACCCCGATGCCGCGTCGCGCAGCCTCGACGAGGTCAGGCGGATGCAGGCGTCGGGCGTCACCGTGGTCTACGGGCACGACGCGCAGCAGTGGGCGACGCTGCGCACCGGGTCGGCGTTCTATGAGTGAGCCGGGCGTGGCTGCGCCGGCCGAGGCCGGGGCAGCAGCGGCCGGAGCGCCCGCGGGCTACGTCGGGCGGCCGGTGCGCCGCGTGGAGGATGCGCGCCTGCTCGTCGGCCTGGGCCGCTACGTCGACGACCGGGCGCCCGCGCATGCGCTGCACCTCGCGATCCGCCGCAGCGACCAGCCGCACGCGCGGATCGTGCGGATCGACGCCTCGGCCGCGCGCGCGATCCCCGGCGTGCACGGCGTGTACGCCTGGCCGGACGTCGCCGGCCTGGTGCGCCCGGCGGTCGCGATCTCGCGGATGCCGGGCTACCAGCCGACGCCGATCCCGGCGCTCGCCGACGGCGTGGTGCACTACGTCGGCGAGCCGGTGGTGGCGGTGCTCGCGTCGAGTCGGTACGTCGCGGAGGACGCCGCCGAGTGCATCGAGATCGACTACGAGCCGCTGCCCTTCGCCGGCGATCCGACGGTGGCGGCCGAGCCCGGCGCGCCCCGGCTGCACGCCGGCCTCGCGAGCAACGTGCTGGTGGAGCGCGCGTTCGTGCGCGGCGAGGTGGCGGCGGCGTTCGAGCAGGCGGCGCACGTCGTGGCGGCCGAGCTGCGGTTCCACCGCAAGGCGCCGCTCGCGATGGAGCCGCGCTGCTGCGTCGCCGAGCCCGACCCGGGGCGCGACGCGCTCACCCTGTACACCTCGACGCAGGTACCCGGCGTCCTGCGCGACGCGCTCGCCGGTCTGCTCGACCTGCCGGGCAACCGGCTCACCGTCATCGCGCCCGACGTCGGCGGGGGCTTCGGCGGCAAGACCTCGCTGTACGCCGAGGAGATGCTCGCCTGCGCGCTGGCGCGCGGCACGCGTCGCCCGGTCCGCTGGACGGCCGACCGGCTGGAGGACCTGCAGTCGACCAGCCAGGCCTTCGACGAGCGCGTGCACGCCGAGCTCGCGATCGACGCGCAGGGGCGCTTCCTCGCGCTCAGGGCCGACGTCGTCAGCGACGTCGGCGCGTACTCGATCTATCCCTGGACCGCCGGCATCGAGCCGGTGCAGGTGATCAGCTTCATGCCGGGGCCGTACCGGATCGCCTGCTACCAGGGCCGGGTCCGCGCGGTCGCCACGCCGAAGGCGCCCACCGGGCCGTACCGTGGCGTCGGCCGGCCGACCTCGACCTTCGCGATGGAGCGGCTGGTGGACCTCGCGGCGGCGGCGCTGTCGATCGATCCGGCCGAGCTGCGGCGGCGCAACCTCGTCGGCCCCGGCGAGTTCCCGTACCGGGTCGCGTCGGGGCTGGTGTGGGACCGCAGCGGCTTCCAGGAAAGCCTCGCGCTCGCGCTCGAGGCGTCCGGCTACGCGGCGGCGCGGACCCGCCAGGCGCAGGCCCGCCGCGAGGGGCGCTGGGTCGGCATCGGGCTGGCCACCTACGCCGAGCTGTCGGGCATCGGCTCGCGGATCTCGGCGTCGCCCGGCATGCCGATCAACACCGGCACCGACACCTGCACGCTGGAGCTCGACTCGACCGGCTCGTTCCGCGCGGCCTTCGGATGCGCCTCGCACGGGCAGGGGCACGAGACCACGCTCGGCCAGATCCTCGCCGACGCGCTCGGCGTGCCGCTCGAGTCGATCCGGGTGGTCACCGGAGACAGCGCGGCGGTGCCGCACGGCACCGGCAGCTATGCGAGCCGCACCGCGGTCATCAGCGGCGGCGCGGCAATCCTCGCCGCACGCGAGCTGCGCGCGCGGATGCTGCGCGTCGCCGCGCACCTGCTCGACGCGACGCCCGAGGTGCTGCGGATCGACGGCGGCACGATCACCGGACCGCTCGAGGGCCGGTCGCTGTCGGTGCGCGAGCTCGCGAGCGCGCTGTACTCGCAGATGGGCCGCGTGCCGCCGGACGTGCGCGAGGAGATGGTGGTGACCC
The DNA here is from genome assembly GCA_020248665.1 of Burkholderiales bacterium. Taxonomy (GTDB): domain Bacteria; phylum Pseudomonadota; class Gammaproteobacteria; order Burkholderiales; family Burkholderiaceae_E; genus UBA4615. The sequence goes on from JADCHE010000040.1 coordinate 5,920, forward strand.
GCGTCTACGACCCGGTGATGGGCACCACGACCTCGGCCACCCACGTCGCGGAGGTCGAGCTCGACCTGAAGACCTGTCGCGTCGTGCTCGTGCGCTACACGATCGCCGAGGACTGCGGCCGGATCATCAACCCGATGATCGTCGAGGGCCAGACGCTCGGCGCGCTCGCGCAGGGCATCGGCGCGGCGCTGATGGAGGAGGTCGTCTACGACGAGTCCGGCCAGCTGCTGACCGCGAGCCTGGTCGACTACGTCGTGCCGACCGCCCCCGGGATGCCACCGGTCGAGATCCGCCACGTGCCCGGCGAGGTCACCACCAACATCGGCGGGTTCCGCGGCATGGGCGAGGGCGGCACGATCGGCTCGCCCGCCGCGATCGCCAACGCGGTGTCGGACGCGCTCGCGCCGCTCGGCGTCGCCGTGTCCGAGCTGCCGGTCACGCCCGACCGCCTCTTCAGGCTGGTCTCGCAGCGCCATCCCCATTTCTTCGAGGAGTGAACGAGCGATGAACATCGACCTATCGGGGCGCGTCGCGCTGGTCACCGGCGGCGCGCGCGACGTGGGCAGGGAGATCGCCCTCGGCCTCGCGGCCGAAGGGGCGGCGGTGGTCGTCAACTACCACGGCTCGCGCGAGGGCGCGGCGACGGTGGTGGACGAGGTCCGCGCGAAGGGCGGACGCGCGATCGCGATCGGCTGCGACATCACCGACGGCGCCGCGGTGCGCGACATGGTCGCCCGGGCGGTCGCCGAGTTCGGCGGGCTCGACATCCTGGTGAACAACGCCGGGCTGGTGTTCCGCAAGCGCTTCGCCGACACCGAGCCGGCCGAGTGGCGGCGCCAGATCGACGTGTGCCTGTACGGCACGCTGAACTGCACGCACGCGGCACTGCCGCACATCGAGGCCCGCAAGGGCACGGGGCGCGTCATCAGCATCATGGGCGACTCCTCGCGGATCGGCGAGTCCGGCCTCGCGATCGGCGCCGCGGCGCGCGCCGGGAACATCGCGCTGATGAAGTCGATCGCGCGCGAGATGCGTTCGGGCGCCACCGCGAACGCGATCGCGCTCGGCCTGATCGAGACCGCCCACGACCCGGCGTTCATCGAGGCCAACCGGGAGCGGCTGCTGAAGCTCTATCCGCTGCGGCGCCTGGGGCGGCCGGCCGACGTCGCGCCGATGGTGGTGCTGCTGGCCTCGGACCAGGGCGGCTGGATCACCGGCCAGGTGCTCAGCATCAGCGGCGGCTTCAGCATGGTCTGAGCCGGTCGCGGCGACCAGCGCTTCGGGAGGGGACGGGACGATGATTCGCAGGGACCTGATCGCGCCGCTCGGCGCACTGATCCGCCGCCAGTGCGACGCGCGCGGCGAACACCTCGCGTTCGAGGACTCGGGTGGCGACCGCGCGAGCTACCGGGACCTCGAGCGCCGGACGGCGGCGCTCGCCGTCGCGCTCGCGCGCGGCGGCTGCGAGCCGGGCGACCGTGCCGCGGTGCTGCTGCCGAACTCGGTGGACTGGGTCGTCGCGACGCTGGCGATCGCGCGGGCCGCGGGGGTCTCGGTGCCGGTCAGCCACGACTCGACCGAGTCCGAGATCGAGTACCGCCTGGAGGACGCCGCGTGCACGGTGCTGATCGCGTCGGCGCGGCACGCGGCGACGATCGCCCGGCTGCGCGCGAAGCTGCCGGCGCTGCGCACGGTGATCTACCGCGATGCGGTCGAGGGCGACGACGGGCCGCGCCTCGGCGCGCTCTGCGCGGGCGAGCCCGGCGGGGCGCCGCGCGATCCGGACGACCTGCACCGGCTCGCGTTCATCGTCTACACCTCGGGCACCACCGGGCGTGCGAAGGGCGTGATGCTGACCGAGCACGGCATGCTGTGGGTCAACGCGGCCTGCTATGCGCCGATCGCGTCGCTGGGCCCGGACGACACGATGCTGTCGCCGTTGCCGCTGTTCCACTCGTACGCGCTGAACCTGTGCGTGCTGAGCGTGGTCGCCTGCGGCGCGTCGGCGTTCGTGCTGGAGCGCTTCTCCACCCAGGAGGTGCTGCGGCAGCTCGCCACCGGGCGCTTCACGCTGATGCCCGGCGTGCCGACCATGTTCCACTACCTGCTCGACGCCTGCACGAGCGCGGGCACGCGCACGCTGGCCGGGCTGCGCCGCTGCATCTCGGCCGGCGCGGTGCTGCCGGCGACGCTGAACCGCGGCTTCGAGGCGCAGTTCGGCATCCCGCTGCTCGACGGCTACGGCATCACCGAGACCTCGACGATGGTGACGATGAACTGGCCGGGCGACGCGCGGGTGATGGGCTCCTGCGGCCTGCCGGTGCCGGGCCTGTCGGTGCGGCTCGTCGACGCGAACGGGGACGACGTGCCGGCGGGCGCCGAAGGCGAGCTGATCGTCCGCGGGCCGAGCGTGATGCTCGGCTACCTGAACAAGCCGGCCGAGACCGAGGCGGTCCTGCGCAATGGCTGGTACCGGACCGGCGACCTCGCCCGCGCCGACGAGAACGCGTTCCTGACGATCACCGGCCGGGTGAAGGAGCTGATCATCCGCGGCGGGCAGAACATCGCGCCGGCCGAGGTCGAGGAGGCGGTGCTCAAGCACCCGGCGGTGCTCGACTGCGCGGTGCTCGGCGCGCCGCACTCGCACCTCGGCGAGGTGCCGGTCGTGTGCGTGGTGGTCCGGCCGGGCATGCGCGTCGAGGCCGCGGCGCTGCGCGAGCACTGCGCCGGGCTGCTGTCGGCCTACAAGGTGCCGGAGTCGGTGTTCGAGGTCGAATCGATCCCGCGGACCGGGTCGGGCAAGATCGTCCGGTACCAGCTGAAGGCGGTGGTCGGCGGGGCCGCTGCCGGCCGCTGAGGCGCGAGCCTGCCGTTCGGCGGGGGAAGGGCGCGGGCGGCGCCCCGGGCCGTCGGGCCGTCGGGCCGACGTGGCCGACGCGCCGGTCGCGGTATCTTGCTCGCGAGCACCGTGGCCGGTCGGGTCGGCTCGGTCGTCCGGAGCGGGGAGCGGGCATGGCGGGGTTCGTAGCTCGGCGGGGGGGCGAGGCGAGGCGGGGCGGGGCGCGCGGCGTGCAGGACCGTGCGCGTCGTGGGGCGCTGATCGGGCTGATCGCCGCGCTCGCGGGTTGCGCGATGCCGGGTGCGGCGCCGATGCCCGGCGGGCCGGCGGCGGTGCCGCTGCGCGTGATCGCCTTCAACGACTTCCACGGCCAGCTCGAGCCCGCGGGGCTGACGCTGCGCGTGCGCGACCCGGCCGACGCGTCGCGCACGCTGCAGGTCGGCGCGGGCGGCGTCGCGCACCTGGCCACGCTGGTGAAGCGGCTGCGCGCCGAGGCGCCGCACGCGGTGGTGGTGTCCTCGGGCGACCTGCTCGGCGCCTCGCCGCTGTCGTCGGCGCTGTTCCGTGACGAGCCGACGATCGAGGCGATGAACGCGATCGGCGTCGACCTGAACGCGGTCGGCAACCACGAGTTCGACCGCGGCACGGCCGAGCTGGAGCGCCTGATCCGCGGCGGCTGCCACGCGGGTGACCGCTCGCCGGCGGCGAGCTGCGCCGGCGCCGACGGTCGCTTCGCGGGCGCGCGATTCCCGTTCGTCGCGGCGAACGTGCAGCGCGCGGACGGCACGTCGCTGCTGCCGGCCTCGGTGGTCCGCGAGGTCGGCGGCGTGCGGGTCGCGTTCGTCGGCGCGGTGCTGCGCGCGACGCCGACGGTCGTCGTGCCGAGCGGCGTCGCGGGGCTGCGCTTCGAGGACGAGGCCGACGCCATCAACCGCGAGGTGGCCGCGTTGAAGGTCCGCGGCATCGAGGCGATCGTCGCGGTGATCCACGAGGGCGGCGCGATCGACGGCGACTGGAACGACCCGGCGTGCCCGCGTGCGCGCGGGCCGATCTTCGCGATCGTCGACCGGCTGCGGCCGGAGGTCGATGCGGTGCTGTCCGCGCACAGCCACCAGGGCTACGCGTGCCTGCGCGACGCGCCCGGCAATCCGCGGCTGCCGGTCGTGCAGGCCTACGCGAACGGGCGCGGCGTGTCGGTGATCGACCTCGCGCTCGATCCGGCGAGCGGCGACGTGATCCGCGCGCGGACCCGTGTGCGCAACGTCCCGGTCGCGAACGGGCTGGCCGGCGACCGCGCGGCGGATGCCGCGTTCCCGCCGCTGCCGCCCGATGCGGCGGTCGCGGCGATCGTGGAGCACTACTCGGCGCGCGCGCGGCCGCTCGCCGACCGGCCGGTGGGGCGCATCGCCGGCGCCGCGACGCGCGAGCCGTCCGCGGGCGGCGACACCGCGCTCGGGCGGCTCGTCGCCGACGGGCAGCTCGCCGCGACCCGTGCGCCCGAGCGGGGCGGCGCGCGCATCGCGCTCACGAACCCGGGCGGCATGCGGGCCGACCTGCGCTGCGAGGCGGCCGCTGCGCCCTGCACCGTGCGCGTCGCAGACGCGTTCGCCGCGCAGCCGTTCGGCAACGGGCTGGTGGTGATGACGCTGACCGGCGCGCAGCTGCTCGCCGCGCTCGAGCAGCAGTTCTCGGGCATCAACGCGGCGCGGCCGCGCGTGCTGCAGCCCTCGGCGGGCTTCGAGTGGTCGTGGCGCGCCTCGGGCGCGGGGCCGCGGATCGTCGAGGCACGGCTCGACGGCGTGCCGGTCGAGCCGTCGGCGCGCTACCGCGTCGCGGTCAACGCGTTCCTCGCCGAGGGCGGCGACGGCTTCGACGCGTTCCGCGGCGGCACCGAGCGGCTCGGCGGGCCGCTCGACGTCGACGCGCTGCTCGCGTGGCTCGGCGCGTCGGCGGTCGTCGAGCCGCCGGCGCGGACGCGGGTACGGCGGGTGGACTGAACGCACGCTTGGACGCGCGTGGCCTGTGCGCGTGGCCTGTGCGCGGACTGCCCGGGGCGTGCCCATGGCGTGCCTGCGGACTGCCGGCTGCGTAGCCGTGGGGCGTGCGCCGGCGACCCCTGCGGGCGACGAACAGGCGGGCTCCGTTGGCCTCGCGCGCGCCGCGATGGGATACTCGCCGCCTCCGCGGACCCCCCGATCGGGACGGTGCCGCGCGCCACCGAGACTCCAGGAGACGAACCCGTGCGTTCCCCCCACCGCCGCCTCGTCGTCGCGGCCGCGCTGACCGCCTTCGCCGGCGCCGCGCTCGCGCAGCCGTATCCGAACAAGCCGATCCGCGCGGTCGTGCCGTTCGCCGCCGGCAGCGCCACCGACCAGATCGGCCGCGCGTTCGCCGAGAAGATGTCGCAGCTGCTCGGCCAGCAGGTCGTCATCGACAACAAGCCGGGCGCCAACGGCATGATCGGCGCCGACGCGGTCGCGAAGGCCGCGCCCGACGGCTACACGATCCTCTTCGGCACCAACAGCACGAACGCGGCGCTGAAGTACCTGATGAAGAAGCTGCCGTACGACCAGGACACCGCGTTCGCGCCGGTCGCCTTCATCGGCTCGGTGCCGCTGATGGTCGCGGTGAACAACGACGTCCCGGCCAAGACGCTCAAGGAGTTCGTCGACCTGGCGAAGGCGAAGCCGGGGCAGGTCAGCTTCGCGTACGCGAGCACCTCGCAGCAGGTGTCCTCGGAGATGCTCTCCAGCATGGCCGGGGTGAAGATGAATCCGGTGCCGTACAAGAGCGGGCCGGCCGCGATGACCGACCTGATCGGCGGCACGGTCAACATGTTCACCGCCGACTTCGCGGTGACGGTGCCGCAGCACAAGGCCGGCAAGATCCGCGGCCTCGCGGTCACCTCGTCGAAGCGCTCGGCCGCGGTGCCGGAGCTGCCGACGGTCAACGAGGCGCTGGGCCTGAAGGACTACGAGCTGACCGCCTACTTCGCGATCTTCGCGCCGGCGGGCACGCCGCGCGACGTGATCGTGCGGCTCAACGAGGCCGCGAACCGCGCGGCCTCGGACAAGGAGATCCTCGACAAGTTCGCGCCGAACGGCTTCGTCGTCGAGCCGGGCACGCCCGAGGCGCTCGCCGCGCGCAACCGCTCGGAGACGGCGAAGTGGGAGAAGGCGATCCGCGAGGCGGGGATCGAGCAGCAGTGAGCGGGGCGCGGCCGGGGCCCGCGCGCCATCGCTTCAGCCGCGGCCGCCGGCCGCCGTGCGTCGCGTCGGTGCGGCTTCCGGCCCGGCCCCGAGCTCGACCGCGACCGCGTCGGCGAGCCGCCGGATCGCGTCGACCAGCTCGGTGCGCCGGCGCGGCGTCAGCCCCGCCTTGATGACGCTGACCGCGACCGCGGCCATCGCGTCGTCGCCGCGCGGCCCGCGGATCGCGGCGCCGAAGCACTGCATGCCCTCGGCGGTCTCCTCGTCGTCGATCGCGACGCCCTGGCGGCGCACGCCGTCGAGCTGGCGCAGCAGCGCGGCGACGCTCGGCAGCCCGTGGCGCGTCAGGCGCGGCAGCGGCCCGGCACCGACCCGCTCGCGGACCGCCGCGTCCGGCAGCGCCGCGAGCATCGCCTTGCCCGACGAGGTGCACGCGGCCGGGAAACGGCCGCCGACGCGGAAGTTCACCGCGAGCGGCCGGCTGCCCTGGCGGCACGCGAGGTAGACCACGTCGGCGCCGTCGAGCGTCGCGAGCATCACCGTCTCCGTGCCGAGCGCGGCGAAGCGGTCGACGTGCGCATCGAACGCGCGCAGCACGTCCGCGCTGGTGCCGTAGGCGTCGGCCCACTGCAGCGCCTTCGGGCCGAGCGAGAACTCGGCGTCGCCGTTGCGGCGCGCGAGGCCGAGCGCCACCAGGGTCGCGAGCAGCCCGTGCACGCTGCTCCTCGGCAGCGCGAGCGTGCGGGCGAGTTCGGCGAGCGAGCGCGGCTGGCGGGAGGCGGCGAGCGCGTCGAGCAGGCGCACCGCGCGCTCGACGGCGGGCACGAGGCGGGTGGCGCCGTCATCGGCGGGCGGGGCGGAGCGGGTGGACGTGGTTGACATGGGTTCGGAGCCTGCGGACAATCATCGCAGTTTCTGAACACGCGTTCAATAGGCTGAACAATTGGCCGAGCGACGCGCGCGGCACCGCCGCGTTCCCTGGAGGACACGAGATGGGCACCACCGACCCGCAGATCGCCGAGGGCTCCGGCCTGCAGCTCGCCGCCGTCGCCGGCCACTGGATCGACGGCGAGGTCCGCGCGCCGGCGCCGGGCAGCCGCCACGCCGACGTCTGGAACCCGGCCACCGGCGAGGCGGTGCGCACGGTCGCGCTGGCCGACGTCGCGACCGTCGACGCCGCGGTCCGCTCGGCCGCGAAGGCGTTCCCGGCCTGGGCCGCGACGCCGCCGCTGCGCCGCGCGCGCGTCATGTTCAGGTTCAAGGAGCTGCTCGAGCGCCACGGCGACGAGCTCGCCGCGATCATCACCGCCGAGCACGGCAAGGTGTTCTCCGACGCGCAGGGCGAGGTGACGCGCGGCATGGAGGTCGTGGAGTTCGCGTGCGGCATCCCGTCGCTGCTGAAGGGCGAGTACACCGATCAGGTCGGCACCGGCATCGACGCGTGGTCGATCCGCCAGCCGCTCGGCGTCGTCGCGGGCATCACGCCGTTCAATTTCCCGGCGATGGTCCCGATGTGGATGTTCCCGGTCGCGATCGCCTGCGGGAACACGTTCGTGCTGAAGCCCTCGGAGCGCGACCCGTCGGCGCCGCTGTTCATCGCGCGGCTGCTGAAGGAGGCGGGGCTGCCCGACGGCGTCTTCACCGTCGTCAACGGCGACAAGGAGGCGGTCGACGCGCTGCTCGCGCATCCGACGGTGCAGGCGGTGTCGTTCGTCGGCTCGACGCCGATCGCGAAGTACATCCACGAGACGGCGTCCCGGACGGCCAAGCGCGTGCAGGCGCTCGGCGGCGCGAAGAACCACCTCGTCGTGATGCCCGACGCCGACATGGACCAGGTCGTCGACGCGGTGATCGGCGCGGCCTACGGCTCCGCGGGCGAACGCTGCATGGCGGTGTCGGTCGCGGTGGCGGTCGGCGACGAGACCGCGGACCGGCTGGTCGCGCTCCTCGCCGAGCGGGTGAAGAAGATCAGGGTCGCCGACGGCATGGACCGGACCGCCGAGATGGGGCCGCTGGTCACGAAGCAGCACTTCGAGAAGGTCAAGGGCTACGTCGACACCGGCGTCGGCGAGGGCGCGAAGCTGGTCGTCGACGGCCGCGGGCTGAAGGTGCCGGGCCGAGAGCAGGGCTTCTTCCTCGGCGGCTGCCTGTTCGACGACGTCAAGCCGTCGATGAGGATCTACCGGGAGGAGATCTTCGGGCCGGTGCTCGGCGTCACGCGCGTGAAGTCCTTCGAGGACGCGCTCGCGCTGGTCAACGGCCACGAGTTCGGCAACGGCTGCTGCATCTTCACGCGCGACGGCGACGCGGCCCGCGAGTTCGCGATGCGCGTGCAGATCGGCATGGTCGGCATCAACGTGCCGATCCCGGTGCCGCTCGCGTTCCACTCGTTCGGCGGCTGGAAGAACTCGCTGTTCGGCGACCACCACATGCATGGCCCCGAGGGCGTGCGTTTCTACACGCGCTACAAGGCGATCACGCAGCGCTGGCCGACCGGCATCCGCGCGGGCGCCGAGTTCGTCATGCCGACGATGAAGTGAGGCCGGCGGTGGGCGCGCTCGCGGGCCGCGGCATCGCGCGGCCGCTCGGCCTCGACTGGCCGATCGTGCAGGCGCCGATGGCCGGCGGCATCACGACACCGGCGCTGGTCGCGTCCGCCTGCGAGGCGGGCGCGCTCGGCTCGCTGGGGGCGGCGGTGCTGTCGCCGCTGCGGATCCGCGAGGAGGTCGCCGCGATCCGCGCGCTGACCGCGCGGCCGTTCGCGGTGAACCTCTTCGTGCTCGACGAGCCGGACACCTTCGCGCGCACCGGCGAGGCCGACGCGATCGCGCGGCTCGCCGCCTGGCGGGCGCGCTACGGGCTGCCGCCGCAGTCGCCGCCGGCGCGCGTGTGCGAATCGTCGGCCGCGCAGATCGACGCGGTCGTCGAGGCCGCGCCCGCGGTCGCGAGCTTCCACTTCGGCATCCCGTCGGCCGCGCGGCTCGACGCGCTGCGGCGCGCCGGCTGCCGGATCGTCGGGTCGGCGACGAACGTCGCCGAGGCGCGTGCCTGGGTCGACGCCGGTGTCGATGCGATCGTCGCGCAGGGCGCCGAGGCGGGCGGACACCGCGGCACCTTCGTCGGTGGCTTCGACGAGGGCGCGATCGGCACGATGGCGCTGGTGCCGCGGCTGGTCGATGCGGTCGACGTGCCGGTGATCGCCGCGGGCGGCATCATGGACGGGCGCGGCATCGCCGCGGCGCTCGCGCTCGGCGCGGCCGGCGTGCAGCTCGGCACCGCGTTCCTCGCGTGCGACGAGTCGGGTGCGCACCCGAAGTGGAAGGCCGCGCTCGCCGAGGCCGACGCGCGCGGCACGCGGCTCACGCGGGTGTTCTCGGGGCGGCACGCGCGCGGGCTGGTCAACGGCTTCATGGAGGCGATGCGCGCCGACGAGGCCGCGGTGCCGGTCTATCCGGTGCAGAACGCGCTGACCGGCGACCTGCGCGCCGCCGCGACGAAGGCGGGCGACGTCGAGGGCATGTCGCTGTGGGCGGGGCAGGGCGCGGCGATGGCGCGCGCGATGCCGGTGCGCGAGCTGGTCGGGCGGCTGGTCGCGGAGACCGACGCAGCGCTCGCGGCCGCGCGGGGGGCAGCGTGACGCGGGGGACCGCGGGCGCGGCGCATGCGCGGCGCGGCGGGCAGGCCGCGGCGCGGGGCGCGCGATGGGCATGACCCCGACCCCCGGCATGGCCTGGGTGCTGCTCGTCGTCGCGGGCGTGCTCGAGATCGTCTGGGCGCTCGGGCTCAAGTACAGCGACGGCTTCACGCGGCCGCTGCCGTCGGCGGTGGTGATCGTCGGCGCGGCCGCGAGCTTCTGGCTGCTGGCGCTCGCGATGCGCGTGCTGCCGGCGGGCACCGCGTACGCGGTGTGGGTGGGGATCGGCGCGGCCGGCACGGCGCTGCTGGGGATGGTGCTGCTCGGCGAGCCCGCGGGCGCGGCGCGCCTCGCGTGCATCGTGCTGATCGTCGCCGGCGTGCTGGGACTGAAACTGCTGTCGGGCGGCTGAGCGGCCGACGCGATCGATGCGAGGAAGGACGACGCGATGACGATGCAGCTGAAGGACATGTCGCTGCTGAAGCGGCAGGGGTGGATCGACGGGCAGTGGGCCGATGCCGACTCGGGTCGGGTGTTCGCGGTCACGGATCCTGCGACCGGCGCGAAGATCGTCGAGGTCGCCGACATGGGCGCGGCCGAGACGCGTCGCGCGGTCGACGCGGCGGCGCGCGCGCTGCCCGCCTGGCGCGCGAAGACCGCGAAGGAGCGCGCCGCGGTGCTGCGCCGCTGGTTCGACCTGCTGATCGCGCACACCGAGGACCTCGCGCTGCTGATGACGACCGAGCAGGGCAAGCCGCTCGCCGAGGCGAAGGGCGAGGTCGCCTACGGCGCGAGCTTCATCGAGTGGTTCGCGGAAGAAGGCAAGCGCGCGTACGGCGACGTGATCCCGACGGTCGCGGCCGATCGACGCCTGCTCGTGGTGAAGCAGCCGATCGGCGTGTGCGCGGCGATCACGCCGTGGAACTTCCCGATCGCGATGATCACCCGCAAGGTCGGGCCCGCGCTCGCCGCGGGCTGCACGGTGGTCGCGAAGCCGGCCGAGGCGACGCCGCTGTCGGCGCTCGCGCTCGCCGAGCTGGCGAACCGCGCGGGCGTGCCGCCCGGCGTGTTCAACGTGATCCCGGCCGACGGCCCGCACGCGGCCGAGATCGGCCTCGAGCTCTGCACCAACCCGACGGTGCGCAAGGTGTCGTTCACCGGCTCCACCGAGGTCGGCCGGATCCTGCTGCGCCAGTCGGCCGACACGGTGAAGAAGCTGTCGCTCGAGCTCGGCGGCAACGCGCCGTTCATCGTGTTCGACGACGCCGACGTGGACGCGGCGGTCGAGGGCGCGCTCGCGTCGAAGTACCGCAACGCGGGCCAGACCTGCGTGTGCGCGAACCGGCTCTACGTGCAGGCCGGCGTCTACGACGCGTTCGCCGGGAAGCTCGCCGCGAAGGTCGCGCAGTTCAAGGTCGGCGCGGGCGTCGAGCCCGGCGTCACGATCGGGCCGCTGATCGAGCCGGCCGCGGTCGAGAAGGTCAAGGAGCACGTCGCCGACGCCGTCGCGAAGGGCGCGAAGGTCGTGCTCGGCGGCAGGCCGCACGCGCGTGGCGGGCTCTTCTTCGAGCCGACGGTGCTCACCGGCGTGACGCCTGCGATGAAGGTCGCCCGCGAGGAGACCTTCGGGCCGGTCGCGCCGCTGTTCCGCTTCGAGACCGAGGCCGAGGCGATCGCGATGGCGAACGACACCGAGTTCGGTCTTGCGGCGTATTTCTACTCGCGCGACGTGGGCCGCGTGTTCCGCGTCGCCGAGGCGCTCGAGGCCGGCATGGTCTGCGTGAACTCGGGGCTGCTGTCGAACGAGGTGGCGCCCTTCGGCGGGGTCAAGCAGTCGGGCCTCGGCCGCGAAGGCTCGAAGTACGGCATCGACGAGTACCTCGAGATCAAGTACCTGTGCCTGGCCGGGATCTGAGCCGGGGCACGCGTCGGAACGGACGGATCGAGGACGGAGGAGACGGGAGATGAGGACGCGCGCGGCGGTGTTGAGGCAGATCGGGCTGCCCGCCCCCTATGCGGACAGCAGGCCGCTGTCGATCGAGGAGGTCGAGCTGGCCGACCCGGGGCCGGGCGAGCTGCGGGTGAAGATCCATGCGGCCGGGCTGTGCCACTCGGACCTGTCGGCGATCAATGGCGACCGGCCGTGGCCGGTGCCGATCGTGATCGGCCACGAGGCGGCCGCCGAAGTGCTGGAAGTCGGTGCCGGCGTCGTCGACGTGAAAGTGGGCGATCACGTCGTGCTGATCTTCCGGCCGTCCTGTGGCACCTGCCCCGACTGCTCGGTGGGGCGGCCGGCGCTGTGCGGGCCAGGCGGCGAGTCGAACGGATCGGGTTCGCTGCTCGGCGGGTACAAGCGGCTGTCGCTCGCGGGCGGGGGCACGCTGAACCATCACCTCGGCTGTTCCGCCTTCGCCGAGTACGCGACCGTGTCGCGGCGCTCGGTGGTGCCGATCGATTCGTCGCTGCCCTGGGAGCAGGCGGCGCTGTTCGGCTGCGCAGTGCTGACCGGCGCCGGCGCGGTGTTCAACACCGCGAGGATCGAGGCGGGCGCACGGACCGCGGTCGTCGGGCTGGGCGGCGTCGGGTTCTCGTCGCTGCTGGCGGCGGTGGCGGCGGGCGTGCGCGACGTCGTGGCGGTCGACATGCTGCCGGCCAAGCTCGAGCTCGCCAGGCAGCTCGGCGCGACGCACGTGTTCGACGCGCGGGATCCGGAGGTGATCGCCAAGGTCAAGGCGGCCACCGGCGGCGGCGTCGACTACGCGTTCGAGATGGCGGGCGTGGTGCCGGCGCTGGAGCTGGCGTACCGGATCACCCGGCGGGGCGGCACCACCGTGACCGCCGGCCTGCCGAATCCGGCGGCGAACTGGCCGCTGCAGGCGGTGTCGCTGATCGCGGAGGAGCGCACGCTGAAGGGCAGCTACATCGGCTCGTGCGTGCCGAGCCGCGACGTGCCGCGCTTCGTCGCGATGTTCCGAGCGGGGCGGCTGCCGGTCGATCGCCTGCTCAGCGAGCGGGTCAAGCTCGGCGACATCAACGCGGCGCTCGATCGGCTCGCGCGCGGCGAGTCGATCCGCCAGGTCATCGAGATGCACTGACCGGGACACACCCGGCGAGGCGAGGGGATGGGGATGACGATGGAGCAGACCGAGGCGGCGGCCGAGTTCGACTACGTGATCGTGGGGGCGGGCACCGCCGGCTGCCTGCTCGCGAACCGCCTGTCCGCCGATCCCGGCCGGCGCGTGCTGCTGCTCGAGGCGGGCGGCAAGGACGACTGGATGTGGATCCACATCCCCGTCGGTTACCTGTACTGCATCGACAACCCGCGCACCGACTGGCGCTTCCGGACCCAGCCCGAGGCCGGCCTGAACGGGCGCGCGCTGATCTACCCGCGCGGCCGCACGCTCGGCGGGTGCTCGTCGATCAACGGGATGATCTACATGCGCGGCCAGCGCGGCGACTATCAGCGCTGGGTCGATGCGGGCAACCCCGGCTGGGGCTGGGACGACGTGCTGCCGTACTTCGTGAAGCACGAGGACTACCACGGGCTCGACGGCGGCGGGGCCGATCCGCTGCACGGTCACGGTGGCGAGTGGCGCGTGGAGACGCCGCGGCTGTCCTGGGAGATCCTCGACGCGTTCCGCAAGGCGGCGGCCGAGGCGGGCATCCCGGCGACCGACGACTTCAACCGGGGCGACAACTTCGGCTGCGGGTATTTCGAGGTCAACCAGCGGCGCGGCGTCCGGTGGAACGCGTCGAAGGCGTTCCTGCGACCGGTCCAGTCGCGGCCGAACCTGACGGTCTGGACCGAGGCGCACGTCGCGCGGGTCCGGTTCGAGGGGCGCCGGGCGGTCGGGGTCGACGTGGCCCGCGGGCCGGCAGGCGCGGTCGGTCCGGAGCGGTTCGTCCGGGCGCGCGCCGAGGTGATCCTGTCGGCGGGCGCGATCGGGTCGGTGCAGTTGCTGCAGCTGTCCGGCGTGGGTCCGGCGGACCACCTCCGGTCGCTCGGCGTGCCGGTGGTGCACGCTTCGGAGGGGGTCGGCGCCAACCTGCAGGACCACCTGCAGCTGCGGCTCGCCTACAAGGTTTCCGGCGTGACCACCCTGAACCAGCAGGCCAACAGCCTGTTCGGCAAGGCGTGGATGGGGGTGCAGTACGGCCTCTGGCGCCGTGGGCCGCTGACGATGTCGCCGAGCCAGCTCGGCGCGTTCACCCGCAGCGATCCGAGCGTCGAGTGGCCCGACCTGGAGTACCACGTGCAGCCGCTGTCGCTGGACCGGTTCGGCGAGCCGCTGCACACCTTCCCGGCGTTCACCGCGTCCGTGTGCCAGTTGCGGCCGTCGTCGCGGGGGACGGTCCGGATCGCGAGCGCGGACTGGCGCTCGGCGCCCGAGATCCGGCCGAACTACCTGAGCGATCCCTGCGACCGTGCGGTCGCCGCGAACGCGATCCGGGTCACGCGGAGGATCGCCCGGATGCCGGCGCTCGCGCGGTATGCACCCGAGGAGTTCAAGCCGGGCCTGTCGTTCCAGACCGAAGAGGAGCTGGTGAAGGCGGCCGGCGAGATTGGCACGACCATCTTCCATCCGGTCGGTACCGCGAAGATGGGTCCCGACGGCGACCCGATGGCCGTGGTCGACGGGCGGCTGAGGGTGCGGGGCGTCGAGGGGCTGCGCGTCGTGGACGCGTCGATCATGCCGACGATCACGTCGGGGAACACGAACTCGCCGACCTTGATGATCGCCGAGCGCGGTGCAGAGATGATCCTGGAGGACGCTCGGGATGTTTCACGTGAAACGTCCACCCGTGTCGGGCAGGTGGTGTCTTCGCTGTAGCGGGACGGTGGTGGTGAGGGCGCTCGCGGACCGGCCCGGGGTGCCGGGCCGCCGCGGCTGCAGTGCGTCGCATGGCTTCGGGCGATGCGGCTTGCGGATACCTGGCCGCCGGCGTGCGATCGGGGCGTGGGATCGGTTCCCGGGATGCGTCGAGGCGACCTTCGGTTGCTCCAGGGCCCGCGGGCGACCACGCAGGCCGGTGGACGCGCTCGCCAAGGGCGACTGACTGCGTCGTGCCGGTTCGATGCTTCGCTCGCCCCGCGTTCTTGGCCGACGCCCGGCGCCGCCCGTCGGGTGTGGCGCCCCAAGAGGGCGGTCTAACGCTCGCCGCGGGCACAACAGTCTGTGCGGGAGAGCGGTCGTGAGGGGGGCGGGCGTGGCTAGCGCGGATTGACCAGGCCGCGCTGGCGCGGCTCGAGCGGCTCGAGCGGCTCGAGCGGCGACAGGGCGACGATCGGGCGAATACGGCGTCGGTCGCGTCGACCCGAATGTTGGGGCCGAGTGCGGCCGGGGCGCTGGCTCATTCAGCGCGAAGGCACGCCATCGTTCTCGGGGATGCAGCGGCTGGGGACATGCGCCGCCTCGCCTCACGGACCGTTCGGTCGTCGTGAAGGCCGTGGCCGTGGAGGGGCTCGGTGGGGCTTCGATGTTCCACGTGAAACGTCCGATTCGTTCCCCCTTCGTCCATGCGGACCCGTGCCGATCGGTGCTCGCGACTCATCCACCGACCTGGCTCCAACGGGTCGTGCCAACACCTTCCGCCCGGCTCGCCGTTGTTCCACGTGAAACAGCCCCTATAATTCGCTCCCCCGTCAGGCCCACCCTGCGCGAGCGCAGCACCATGGACTTCCCCGAGCAATTCGGCGTGATCGTCGTCGGCGGCGGCCACGCCGGCACCGAGGCCGCGCTCGCCGCGGCGCGGATGGGTGTCCGCACCCTGCTGCTGACGCACAGCATCGAGACCCTGGGGCAGATGTCCTGCAACCCATCGATCGGTGGTATCGGCAAGGGCCACCTGGTCAAGGAAGTGGACGCCCTGGGGGGTGCGATGGCCTCCGCGACCGACGAGGCAGGCATCCAGTTCCGGATCCTCAACTCGAGCAAGGGTCCGGCGGTGCGGGCCACGCGCGCGCAGGCGGACCGCGTGCTCTACCGCCAGGCGATCCGCTCCCGGCTCGAGAATCAGCCGAACCTGTGGCTCTTCCAGCAGGCCGTCGACGACCTGATCCTCGACGGGGACCGGGTCGTCGGTGCGGTCACGCAGCTGGGCCTGCGGTTCAGGGCGCGCGCCGTGGTGGTCACCGCCGGCACCTTCCTGAACGGGCTGATCCACGTCGGCCTGAACAACTACTCGGCCGGCCGGGCCGGCGACCCGCCGTCGATCTCGCTCGGCCAGCGGCTGAAGGCGCTGGCGCTGCCGCAGGGTCGACTCAAGACCGGTACTCCGCCGCGGATCGACGGCCGCTCGATCGACTTCGACCAGCTCGAGATCCAGCCCGGCGACAGCGATCCGATCCCGGTCTTCTCGTTCCTCGGGACCCCCGAACAGCACCCGCGCCAGCTGCCGTGCTGGGTCACGCACACCAATGCCCGCACCCACGACATCATCCGCGCCGGCCTCGACCGCTCGCCGATGTACACCGGAGTCATCGAGGGCGTGGGTCCGCGCTACTGCCCGTCGATCGAGGACAAGATCCACCGCTTCGCGCACAAGGACGCGCACCAGATCTTCCTCGAGCCCGAGGGCCTGACCACGAACGAGTTCTACCCGAACGGCGTGTCGACGAGCCTGCCTTTCGACGTGCAGATCGCGCTGGTGCGCTCGATGGTCGGCCTCGAGCGCGCGCACATCCTGCGCCCCGGCTATGCGATCGAGTACGACTACTACGACCCGCGCGCGCTGCAAGCGTCGCTCGAGACCAAGGCGATCGGTGGCCTGTTCTTCGCCGGCCAGATCAACGGCACGACCGGCTACGAGGAGGCCGCGGCCCAGGGCCTGCTCGCCGGCCTCAACGCCGCGCTGCAGGTGACCGACCGCGACCCGTGGTGCCCGGCGCGTCACGAGGCCTACCTCGGCGTGCTGGTCGACGACCTGATCACCCGCGGCGTCGCGGAGCCCTACCGGATGTTCACCAGCCGGGCCGAGTACCGCTTGAGCCTGCGCGAGGACAACGCAGACCTGCGACTGACCGAGATCGGCCGCCGCCTGGGCTGCGTCGACGATGCCCGCTGGAGCGCCTTCGCCCGCAAGCGCGACGCGATCGACGCCGAACTCCAGCGCCTGCGCAGCACCTGGGTGAACCCGCGGGTGCTCGACGCGGCGAAGGCCACCGCGCTGCTCGGCGCGCCGCTCGAGCGCGACTACTCGCTGGCGGACCTGGTCAAGCGCCCGGACGTCCGCTACGCGGCGGTCGTCGAGGCGACCGGCCCGGGCGCCGACGATCCGGCGGTCGCCGAGCAGGTCGAGATCCAGCTGAAGTACTCGGGCTACATCGCCCGCCAGCAGGCCGAGGTCGAGCGGCAGACTCACCAGGAGCACCAGCCGATCCCGGAGGACCTGGACTACGCCGAGGTGCGCGGCCTGTCCTTCGAAGCCCGCCAGCGGCTCGCGCAGCACCGTCCGCAGACCGTCGGGCAGGCCTCGCGGATCCAGGGCATCACGCCTGCGGCGATCTCGCTGCTGCTGGTGCACCTGAAGCGTCTGCGCGCGGGCGCCTCGCGCGATGCGGCCTGATCGCCTCCCGACGGCCGATCCGGCCGCGCTCGCGCTGCGCCTGCGCCAGGGCGCGGCCGAACTCGGCCTGGTGCTGCCCGAACCGGTGCTGCGCCGCCTGCTCGACTACCTGACGCTGCTCGCCAAGTGGAACGCGGTCTACAACCTGACCGCGATCCGCGATCCGCAGGACATGCTCGTGCAGCACCTGCTCGACGCGCTGTCGATCCTGCCGGCGCTGCGCCGCCGGCTCGACCTCGACCGCAGCACCATCGCCGACGTCGGCTCCGGCGCGGGCCTGCCCGGCCTGCCACTCGCGATCGTCCACCCGGGTGCCCGACTGGTCTCGATCGAGCCGGTCGGCAAGAAGACCGCCTTCCAGCGCCAGGTCTGCTCGGAGTTGGTGCTTACAAACGTCGAGGTATACACCGGCAAGGCCGAGTCGCTCGCCCGTCCCTGCGACCTGGTCACCTGCCGCGCGTTCGCGTCGCTGGTCGACTTCGTCGACGCATCGGCCCGTCTCACCGGCCCGACGACGCTGCTCGCCGCGATGAAGGGGCAGCGGACCGGCCTCGACGCCGAGGCGGCCGCGCTGCCGCGCGACTGCGTCGTCGAGGTCGAGCCGCTGCGCGTGCCGTTCCTCGACGCCGAGCGCCATCTCGTCCTGATCCGCCGCGTCGCGCCCGCGACCGGCGCCGCCCACTAGAGTCCCCGCCACCGTGGCCAAGATCTTCGCCATCGCGAACCAGAAGGGCGGCGTCGGAAAGACGACCACCTGCGTGAACCTCGCCGCCGCGCTCGCCCGCCTGGGCAAGCGCGTGCTGCTCGTCGACCTCGACCCCCAGGGCAACGCAACGATGGGCAGCGGCATCGACAAGCGCACGCTCGAGCGCACGGTCTACCAGGTGCTGATCGGCCTGTCCGACGTCACCGAGGCGAGCGTGAGGAGCGAGGCCGGCGGCTACGCCGTGCTGCCGGCCAACCGCGAGCTCGCCGGCGCCGAGATCGAGCTGGTCGACTTCGACGAGCGCGAGACGCGCCTGAAGGACGCGCTCGCCGCCGTCGACGACCAGTACGACTTCATCCTGATCGACGCGCCGCCCGCGCTGTCGCTGCTGACGCTGAACGGCCTGTGCGCGGCGCACGGCGTCGTGATCCCGATGCAGTGCGAGTACTACGCGCTCGAAGGCCTGTCCGACCTGGTGTCGACGATCAAGAAGGTCCACGCGAACCTGAACACCAACCTGAAGGTGATCGGCCTGCTGCGGGTGATGTTCGACCCGCGGATGACGCTGTCGCAGCAGGTCTCGGCGCAGCTCGAGCGGCACTTCGGCGACAAGGTCTTCCGCACCGTGATCCCGCGCAACATCCGCCTCGCCGAAGCGCCGAGCTACGGCCAGCCCGGCGTGGTGTTCGACCCCGCGTCGAAGGGCGCCAAGGCCTACATCGACTTCGGCGCCGAGATGATCGAGCGCCTGGACACCCTCTGACCGCGCGCCAGCCCGGGAGCCCCGCATGACGACACCGACCGCCACCGCGAAGAAACCCAAGGGCCTCGGCCGCGGCCTCGACGTGCTGCTCGGCGAGGACCGCGTCTCCGCGCCGCGGCCCGAGCCGGCCGAGCCGGCGGTGCCGTCGGCGCTGCCCGTCGCGCGGATGCAGGCCGGTCGCTACCAGCCGCGCACGCGGATGGACGAGGCCTCGCTGCAGGAGCTCGCGTCGTCGATCCGCCAGCACGGACTGATGCAGCCGATCGTCGTGCGCCCGATCGGTCACGATCGTTACGAGATCATCGCCGGCGAGCGGCGCTTCCGCGCGGCGCAGATGGCGGGCCTCGACGCGGTGCCGGTCGTCGTGCGCGAGGTGTCCGACCAGAACGCGCTCGCGATGGCGCTGATCGAGAACATCCAGCGCGAGGACCTGAACCCGCTCGAGGAGGCGCAGGCGATCCGCCGGCTGCTCGAGGAGTTCCAGTACACGCACGAGCAGGCATCCGAGGCGATCGGCCGCTCGCGCAGCGCGACCTCGAACCTGCTGCGCCTGCTGAACCTCGCGCCGCCGGTGCAGACGATGCTGCTCGCGGGCGACCTCGAGATGGGCCACGCACGCGCGCTGCTCGCGCTCGAGCGCGCGCAGCAGATCCTCGCCGCGAACCGGGTCGTCGAGAAGCGGCTGTCGGTCCGAGAGACCGAGAGGCTGGTCGCGCAGCAGGCGGCGGGCGACGGCGCGGTCGGGTCGGGGACGCGCCCGAGGAAGGCGACGCCGGACGCCGACCTGCTGCGGCTGCAGGAGCGCATGGCCGAGCGGCTGGGCGCGCCGGTCGAGCTGAAAGCCGACGCGAAGGGCAAGGGGCGCCTCGTCGTGCACTTCGACACGATCGAGCAGTTCGAGGGCCTGCGCGAGGCGCTCGGCCTGGACGACGCCCGGCTCGGCGACTGAACCTGCCGCCGGCGCCGGCGGGCGACCGCCCGAAACGCCGGGGCGCGGGACACCCCTCCGCGAGGAGGCGGCGCGATGGGCCGGTGCGACGGCGGGAACCGGGATCAGGTCCCGTCCGCAGCCCGCTCAGATCCCCGTCGCCTTCTTCAGGAAGTCCGAGCGGTCGATCGACTTGACCGCGAGGTCCTTCACGTCGCCGTCCTTCAGCACCCGCAGCGGGATCGTCGCGCCCGCCGGGCCGACCTTCCAGACCTTGCGGTAGAACTCCGCCTGGTCGCCGACCTTCTCGCCCGCGACGCCGATGACGACGTCGCCCGGTGACACGCCCGCGGCCTCGGCCGGACCGTTGCGCGCCACCCGCACCACCATCAGGTTGCCGCGCACCGACTCGGTGGTCATGCCCAGCCACGGGTTCGCGCCGTCCCCGCGCCGGCCCTTCGAGAGCAGGTCGGCCATGATCGGCTTGAGCAGGTTCACCGGCACCCACAGGTTGCCCGGCACGCCCGCCTGCCCGCTCGCGGCGTCGTTGACGACCAGCGACCCGACCGCGATCAGCCGTCCGTCCTCGGCCGAGATCAGCGCCGCGCCGCTCCAGTTGTTGACCGGCGGGAAGGTGTAGATCGGCGACTCGATCAGGTACTCCCAGGCAGCCGCGAACGGCTTGCGCGAGAGCACGAAGATCTCGGTCGCCTCGGGCTCCCCCTGGCCGAGCGTCAGCACCCGCTGCTTCTCCTTGACCCGATCGGAATCGCCGAGCGCCATCGGCTTGCCGTCGAGCGGCAGCACTGTACGCACCAGCCCGAAGCCGGTCGCATGGTCGTAGCCCGCGACCGACGCCGGGATCCGCTTGCCGGAGGCGGTGGTGACCATGACCGCGTCGGCCTCGAGCGTCAGGTAGCCGATCGTCAGCACCGTGCGCTCGTCGAGGATGATGCCGGTGCCGAAGCGCGCACCGCCGAGGCTCTGCGCGCTGGTCGCGTCCTCCGGAACCTTGGTGTCGAGCCGGACGATCGACGGGTTGAACCGCGTCAGGTCGCCGAGGTTGCCCGCGGGCGGGGGCAGGCGAGGTCCGCCCGACTGCACCGGCACGGCGCGGGCGCCGTCGGCGGCCGTCGCGGACCCGGACCCGACGAAGGCCGCCGCGACCGCGGTCGCGAAGGCGATGCCGGCCAGCCGCCGGCTCCAGCCCGGGGCGCGCCCCCGGTCGACCCGGGCGACGGTCGCCGGGCAGGTATCGGCGACATCACCGACAGTAGACACGGAACGCATCGTTGCCCTCCTGATGCACGTCTGGACGATTGTTCGGGCGATGCCACGAAAACGCAAGGACGCCCCTCGCCCGGGATGCGGCATCCGTCGGCCGACCGGAACGGGCGCCCGGCCGCGCCGCCATGAGGCACACACGGCCCGACCACCCGCCGCATTCGATATGACGAATCCCCCGATGCCGCCCCGCTGCGTCGTCTCCGGGGTTGCTGCGACGCGTCAACCCCGGCCCGATCTTTGACCCGAAGCGGCCGATCACCTATACTCTCCAGTCTTTGCCTGCCGCACGTCCGGCCGCGATCTCAGCAATGTTCATCGCGGTCGGTCTGCAAGTCGCCACGGTCGCCGTGCTGGCTCTCGTAGCCGGGCTCGGGTTCGGCTGGACGAGTGCCAAGTTCCTGGCGCTCGGCGGCGCGGTGGCGATCATTCCGAACGGCCTGTTCGCGTTGCGACTGGCGACACACCGGGGAAAGCCCGCGGAGTCCTACCCCGCGGTCTTCTTCCTCGGGCAGTTCGCCAAGATCGGCCTGACCGCCGCACTCGTCGTGTGGGTGGCCAGGTCCTTCGAGTCGGTCAACTGGCTGGCCATGCTGATCGGGCTGATCGCGGCGCTGCAGGTCCCGATCTTCGCGCTGCTGCTGCAGCGCGACGCGCCGGGGCCGGGCGACGACGCAGCCGGAGCCCCGGGAGCGGGGCGGCCGGCGGACGCGGCGGCGGGCGGTAGACGATGAATCGACGTCCTCGCGACTGACACGAACCATGGCCGACGCCGCGCACGCACCGACCGCATCCGAATACATCGTCCACCACCTGACGCACCTGAACACCACGGGCAAGGCCCAGGCAAAGGTCGTCGACTTCTCCGTCTACAACCTCGACACCATCTTCTGGTCGGTCGCGATGGCGGCGCTGACCGCCTTCCTGCTGTGGCGCGCCGCCAAGCAGGTGCACTCGGGTGTCCCGGGGCGCTTCGTCGGCGCGATCGAGTCGATCGTCGAGTTCGTGCACGAGCAGGCGCGTTCGATCGTCAAGGGCGACCTGACCTACATCGCGCCGCTCGCCCTGGTCTCGTTCGTGTGGATCTTCTTCATGAACGCGATGGACCTGCTGCCGGTCGACCTGCTCCCCGAGCTCGGCCTGCTGCTCGGCATCCACTACCAGCGCGTCGTGCCGACCGCCGACCTGAACGCGACGCTCGCGATGTCGCTGGTCGTGCTGGCCTCGTCGATCTACTACGGCATCAAGATCAAGGGCGGCGGCGGCTTCGTGCACGAGCTGTTCTCGGCGCCGTTCGGCAGCGGCATCCTGCTCGCGCCGTTCAATTTCCTGCTCCAGCTGATCGAGTACGCGGCCAAGACCGTGTCGCTCGGCATGCGGCTGTTCGGGAACATGTTCGCGGGCGAGCTGGTGTTCATGCTGATCGCGCTGCTCGGCGGGACCGCCACCTGGTGGCTGATGGGCCTGCATTTCCTCACCGGCCTGGGATGGGCGATCTTCCACATCCTGATCATCACCCTGCAGGCGTTCATCTTCATGATGCTCACGCTGGTCTACATCGGCCAGGCGCACGAGCACCACTGAGTCCCGCTTCGTCACCCGAAGACCTTCCGCTTCACCTTTCTCCAGTCAAACGGTCAAACCACGAGGAGTCGTCATGACCAACGTTGCATTCGTCGCGATCGCCGCCGGCCTGATCATCGGGCTGGGTGCCCTGGGTGCCTGCATCGGCATCGGCATGATGGGCGGCAAGTACATCGAAGGCGCGGCACGTCAGCCCGAGCTGATGGACAAGCTGCAGACCAAGATGTTCCTGCTGGCCGGCCTGATCGACGCGGCGTTCCTGATCGGCGTCGGTATCGCGATGATGTTCGCGTTCGCCAACCCGTTCCAGGGCTGATCGAACCCACGCACCGCAGCCTGCGCTGCCGTGTCGTGTGAAGGGGCCCGTACCGAAGCGACGGCTCCCGAACCCATCATAGGAATCCGGTCGTGAACATCAACGCGACGCTTTTCGTCCAGATCGTCGTCTTCGCGGCACTCTGGTGGTTCACCGCGAAATACGTCTGGCCGCCGATCGTCAAGTCGCTCGACGAGCGCAGCAAGCGCATCGCCGACGGGCTCGCCGCCGCCGACAAGGCGAAGGCCGACCTGTCCGCCGCCGAGAAGCGCGTGCAGGCCGAGATCAACTCGGCCCGCGCCAGCGCCGCCGAGGTCCGCGCCTCGGGCGAGAAGCAGGCCGCCACGCTGATCGAGGAGGCCCGCGCCGAGGCCGCGCGCATCGTCGCCGAGGCCCGCAAGGCCGCGGAAGGCGAAGCCGCGCTCGCCGCGCAGCGGGCGAAGGACCAGCTGCGCGAGCAGGTCGCCACGCTGGCGGTCGCCGGCGCCGAGCGGATCCTCAAGCGCGAGATCGACGCCCAGAAGCATGCAGAACTCCTCGCCGGCCTGAAGGCCGAGCTGCGCTGAGGCGACGGGCACCATGGCTGAATCGCTCACCATCGCCCGGCCGTACGCCGAGGCCGCCTTCAAGCTGGCCCGCGACGCCAACGCGCTGCCGCAGTGGTCCGACGCGCTCGCGCGACTGTCGGCGGTGGCGAGCAGCGACGCCGCGCGCCCGCTGATCGGCAACCCGCGCATCTCCGATGCCCAGGTGGCCGCGCTGATCGCGGACGTCGCCGGCAGCCTCTCGGCCGAGCAGCGCAACTTCGTGTCGGTGCTCGCGGGCAACGACCGGCTCGCCGTGATGCCCGAGATCGCGACCGCCTTCGAGGCGCTGCGCAACGCCCACGAGGGCGTGATCGACGCGCGGATCACCTCGGCGTACCCGCTGTCCGAGCAGCAGGTGGCGGACGTGGTCGCCACCCTCGAAGGCAAGTACGGCCGCAAGGTCAAGGCTTCCGTCAGCGTCGACGCCGAGCTGATCGGCGGCATCTCGATCCGCATCGGCGACGAGGTCATGGACGCCTCGGTGCGCGGCAAGCTCGCCCAGCTCGCCGACGCGCTGATGGGCTGACGCGACGACGAACAGAGACAGACTAGGACAAGGACGATGCAACTCAATCCCGCCGAAATCAGCGAACTGCTGAAGACCAAGATCCAGTCCCTGGACGTCGCCGCCGACACGCGCAACCAGGGCACGATCGTCTCCGTCACCGACGGCATCTGCCGCATCCACGGCCTGTCCGGCGTGATGCAGGGCGAGATGATCGAATTCCCTGGCAACACCGTGGGTCTCGCGCTGAACCTCGAGCGCGACTCGGTCGGTGCGGTCGTGCTGGGCGAGTACACGCACCTCTCCGAGGGCGACGTCGTCAAGGCCACCGGCAAGATCCTGTCGGTGCCGGTCGGCCCCGAGCTGCTCGGCCGCGTCGTCAACTCGCTGGGCGAGCCGATCGACGGCAAGGGCCCCATCAACGCGAAGATGACCGACGTCATCGAGAAGGTCGCACCGGGCGTGATCGCGCGGCAGTCCGTCTCGCAGCCGGTGCAGACCGGCCTGAAGGCGATCGACTCGATGGTGCCGATCGGCCGCGGCCAGCGCGAGCTGATCATCGGCGACCGCCAGACCGGCAAGACCGCGGTCGCCGTCGACTCGATCATCAACCAGAAGGGCAAGGGCCTCTACTGCGTCTACGTCGCGATCGGCCAGAAGGCCTCGACCGTCGCGAACGTGGTCCGCAAGCTCGAGGAGACCGGCGCGATGGCCTACACCATCGTCGTCGCCTCGACCGCCTCCGAGTCGGCCGCGATGCAGTACATCGCCGCGTACTCGGGCTGCACCATGGGCGAGTACTTCCGCGATCGCGGCGAGGACGCGCTGATCGTCTACGACGACCTGTCGAAGCAGGCCGTCGCCTACCGCCAGGTCTCGCTGCTGTTGCGCCGCCCGCCGGGCCGCGAGGCGTTCCCCGGCGACGTGTTCTACCTCCACTCGCGCCTGCTCGAGCGTGCCGCGCGCGTCAACGAGGCGTACGTCGAGAAGTTCACCAACGGCGCCATCAAGGGCAAGACCGGTTCGCTGACCGCGCTGCCGGTCATCGAGACGCAGGCCGGCGACGTGTCGGCGTTCGTGCCGACCAACGTGATCTCGATCACCGACGGCCAGATCTTCCTGGAGACGGACCTGTTCAACGCGGGCGTGCGCCCCGCGATCAACGCCGGCATCTCGGTCTCGCGCGTGGGCGGCGCCGCCCAGACCAAGATCATCAAGAAGCTCTCGGGCGGCATCCGGACCGACCTCGCGCAGTACCGCGAGCTCGCCGCGTTCGCCCAGTTCGCCTCCGACCTCGACGAGTCGACCCGCAAGCAGCTCGAGCGCGGCCGCCGTACGGTGGAGGTGCTCAAGCAGCCGCAGTACCAGCCGCTGCAGGTGTGGCAGCTGGCGGTGACTCTCTACGCGACCACCAAGGGCTACCTCGACGACGTGCCGGTCGAGAAGGTGCTGGCGTTCGAGTCCGCGCTGCACGCCTTCATCCGCGACAAGCACGCCGGCTGGATCGACAGCGTCTCGAAGACCAACGACCTCTCGAAGGACGACGAGTCGGCGCTGCAGGCGGCGATCGAGGCGTTCAAGAAGACCGGCGCGTACTGATCGACGTCCACGTCCGCATTCCACGACGCACTAGCGAAGGGCAAGGGCTGCCATGGCTGGCTCGCGAGAGATCCGCAACAAGATCAAGAGCGTGCAGAACACGCGCAAGATCACCAAGGCGATGGAGATGGTCGCCGCGTCCAAGATGCGCAAGGTGCAGGAGCGGATGCGGCGCTCCCGTCCCTACGCCGACAAGGTGCGCAACATCGCGGCGCACCTCGCCAACGCCAACCCCGAGTACAAGCACCCGTTCCTGGTCCGGCGCGAGACCGAGCGGGCGGCGGCGGTGATCCTCGTGACCACCGACAAGGGCCTGTGCGGCGGCCTGAACACCAACGTGCTCCGGATGGTCACCCAGCGCCTGCGCGAGCTCGAGCGCGCCGGCACGAAGGTCCAGGTCACCGCGATCGGCAACAAGGGCCTGGGCTTCATGCAGCGGATCGGCGCCAAGGTCGTGTCCCAGGTCACGCAGCTCGGCGACTCGCCCCACCTCGAGAAGCTGATCGGGCCGGTGAAGCTGCAGCTCGACGCCTACTCGAACGGCGAGATCGACGCGGTGTACCTCGCCTACACCCGCTTCATCAACACGATGAAGCAGGAGCCGGTCATCGAGCAGCTGCTCCCCCTCGACGCGTCGAGGCTGCAGGAAGACAGCCGCGAGTACTCGTGGGACTACCTGTACGAGCCCGACGCGCAGTCGGTGCTCGACGAGGTGCTGCTGCGCTACGTCGAGGCGATCGTCTACCAGGCGCTGGCCGAGAACATGGCATCCGAGCAATCGGCGCGGATGGTCGCGATGAAGTCCGCGTCCGACAACGCCAAGAAGGTCATCGGCGACCTGCAGCTGTCGTACAACAAGGCGCGTCAGGCGGCGATCACCAAAGAACTCAGCGAGATCGTCGGGGGCGCGGCCGCGGTCTGACGCGACGCCCCGAGACGCTCCCCACACGAACCCAACGATACGGATTCAACGAGGTCCCGACATGCAACAAGGCCAGATCGTTCAGTGCATCGGCGCGGTGGTCGACATCCAGTTCCCGCGCGACTCGATGCCGCACGTCTATGACGCGCTCGTGCTGGGCGACGCCGGCGACTCGCTCGCCGAGCCGGGCCTGACCTTCGAGGTCCAGCAGCAGCTCGGCGACGGCGTGGTCCGCACGATCGCGCTCGGCTCCTCCGACGGCCTGCGCCGCGGGATGCCGGTGACCAACACCGGCGCCGCGATCTCGGTGCCGGTCGGCGAGGCCACGCTGGGCCGCATCATGGACGTGCTCGGTCGCCCGATCGACGAGGCGGGTCCGATCAAGACCGAGGAGCGCCGCGCGATCCACCAGGTGGCGCCGAAGTTCGCGGACCTGTCGCCGTCGGTGGAGCTGCTGCCCACCGGCATCAAGGTCATCGACCTGGTCTGCCCGTTCGCGAAGGGCGGCAAGATCGGCCTGTTCGGCGGCGCCGGCGTCGGCAAGACCGTGAACATGATGGAGCTGATCAACAACATCGCGAAGCAGTACTCGGGCTACTCGGTGTTCGCCGGCGTGGGCGAGCGCACCCGCGAGGGCAACGACTTCTACCACGAGATGGAGGAGTCGAACGTCCTCGACAAGGTCGCGATGGTGTTCGGCCAGATGAACGAGCCCCCGGGCAACCGCCTGCGCGTGGCGCTGACCGGCCTGACGATGGCCGAACGCTTCCGCGACGAGGGCAAGGACATCCTGTTCTTCGTCGACAACATCTACCGCTACACGCTGGCCGGCACCGAGGTGTCCGCGCTGCTGGGCCGGATGCCGTCGGCGGTGGGCTACCAGCCGACGCTCGCCGAGGAGATGGGCCGCCTCCAGGAGCGGATCACCTCGACCAAGACCGGCTCGATCACCTCGATCCAGGCCGTCTACGTGCCCGCGGACGACCTGACCGACCCGTCCCCGGCGACGACCTTCGCCCACCTCGACGCCACCGTCGTGCTGTCGCGGGACATCGCCGCGCTCGGCATCTACCCGGCCGTCGACCCGCTCGACTCCACCTCCCGCCAGGTCGACCCGTACGTGATCGGCGAGGAGCACTACACGATCACCCGCCGCGTCCAGGCGACCCTGCAGCGCTACAAGGAGCTGCGCGACATCATCGCGATCCTGGGCATGGACGAGCTGTCGCCCGACGACAAGCTGGCCGTGGCCCGCGCGCGCAAGATCCAGCGCTTCCTGTCGCAGCCGTTCCACGTGGCCGAGGTGTTCACCGGCTCGCCGGGCAAGTTCGTGCCGCTCAACGAGACGCTGCGCGGCTTCAAGATGATCGTCGACGGCGAGTGCGACGCGCTGCCCGAGCAGGCGTTCTACATGGTCGGCACGATCGACGAGGCGATCGAGAAAGCCAAGTCGATGAAGTGACCGGAGCCCATCGATGAACACCATCAAAGTCGACGTCGTCAGCGCCGAGGAGTCGATCTTCGAAGGCGAGGCGGAGTTCATCGCGCTGCCGGGCGAGGCGGGCGAGCTGGGGATCTATCCGCAGCACACCCCGCTGATCACCCGCATCCGTCCGGGCGCGGTGCGCATCAAGGTGGCCGGCAAGAGCGACGAGGAGTTCGTCTTCGTCGCCGGCGGCATCCTCGAGGTGCAGCCGAACCGCGTGACGGTGCTCGCCGACACCGCGATCCGCGGCCACGACCTCGACGAGGCGAAGGCCGAGGAGGCCCGCAAGGCCGCCGAGGAGGCGCTCGCCAACCGCTCCGCCGACATCGACTACGCGAAGGCGCAGGCCGAGCTGGTCGCGGCGATGGCGCAGATCGCGGCGATCAGGAAGCTGCGCGGGAAGTGAGGCTGCGCGGCCTCGTGCCAGGAGCCCGGCACACGTCCGCGGTGGCGCGGGGCCGTGTCGCCGCTTGACCTTCCGTCCGGGGTGTGCAGCGTCCACGCGGATCGATGCGCGAACACCCATCCTTTCGGCTGTGCACAGTCCGGCAAGGTCGTACGTTCGGGTCAGGCCTGAGCACCTCTCGTGCCCATCGACCCCCACCGCATCCGTAGGAGGCCTACGCGATCCAATGGCAGCTCCACACGCTGCGCACCGCCGAGTACCTGCACCTCGGCCTGGTGTGCGAGATCGTGCTGGAACTGGGCGTCGACGTGCCCCCGCGCGCCGCGCCGGCCGACGGCACGCAGGCGGCGCGTTTCGTCCGTGCCGCCATGCCCGCGTTCGTGGTGCTCGACGATCGCGGCCTGCGCCTCCCGCCCCCGCCGGGGCTGATCCGCGACCTGATCGCGGCGAACGCGGCCACCGAGGGCCTGGTGGTCGAGCCAGGGGTCGTCGGCGGCCACCGCCTCCGGCTCGCCGACCTGCGCACCGTGCATGAACGATCCCCAGCGCTGTCGATCGAGTGTGTGGTGGTCGCGTCGACATCGCCGCTGCAATGCGACGCACGGTCGAGCCGAGCAGCAGATGACCCTGGTCTACCCCGTCGTGCGCCCGCCGCGCGCTCGACGAGCCAGAAAGTCCTTCAACGCCGCATCGACCCGCGTTTGCCAACCGTCGCCGGTGGCGCGGAACGCCTCGAGCACGTCGCGCGACAACCGGATCGTGATCCGCTCCTTCGTCGGCGCCTTCTGCGGGCCGCGCACGCCGAGCGCTTTCAGCGTCGCGGACGGCAGCACCTCGTGCGCCGGGCGAAACTCGTGCAGGTCCGCCTCGGTCAACTCGCGGACCTCGCCCTCGGCGTCAGTCAGTGGGGGGCGCTTGCTCATGGACTCGGACCTCGCGTCGGTTGGCCTTGCGGAAGCTGATGACCCGGATGCCACCGGGGATCGGCGTGAAGCACAGCACGTGCAGCCGCTCGCCGATCCAGCCGATCGCCACGTACCGCACCTCCGGGTACTGACGACGCTCGTCGCGTGCGACGCGCGCCGTCGCGAAGTCGAAGTCCGCCACCGCCTCGAACGACAACCCGCGACTGCGGATGTTCAGCACGTTCTTTGTCGGGTCGAACTCGATTCGCATTGAGCAGATTGTATGTACGCGGCCGAGCGGCGTCCAGGCTTTTTGTACGTACAACATGATCGCGTCCGTCATTGCCTGATGCCCGATGCTCGACGCCGCACGCGCCGCGGCCGACGCGCTGCTCGCGCACGGCGGCGAGCACCTGTTCGCGCGCTGGTGCCTCGCCGACCTCGACCTCGCGCTGATGCTGAACCGGCTGGTGCCGCACGGCGACGAGGTGCCGCCGAGGCTCGCCGCCTACGCGACGCGGCAGTGGGCGCGGCCCTCGGCGCGGCGCTGGATCGACGCGGCGCCGCGGGGGCGCTGAGCCCGCGGTCCGACGACGCCGAGCGCCCGCCCCGCGCCGCCCGACGCGCGGTGCTCGCCGCCGCGTGCGCGGCCGGCCTCGTGCTCGCACCCGGCCTCGCGCAGGCCGCCGCGTCGGCCGAGGCGATGCTCAAGCGCGCCGACCGCACACTCGGCACGCCGCAGTCGCTGCGCTTCGAGGCCACCGGCACCGGCGCGACCTTGGGCCAGGCGTTCGAGCCCGGCGGCCCGTGGCCGAAGCTCGCGTTCTCGCAGTTCGTCCGCACGATGGACTGCGCGAACGGCGCGATGCGCGAGGACACCGCGCGCAGCCGCACCGAACCCACCGGCGGCGGCGCCGTGCCGCTGATGGGCACCGGCGAGCAGCGGATCCAGGGGTTCGTCGCCGGCCGCCACGCGTGTAACCTGGTCGGGCCGGCCCCGGTGCCCGTGCCGGTCGCGCTCGAGACGCGGCTGCACGACCTGTGGACGAGCCCGCACGGCGTGATCGCCGCCGCGCGGCGCAACGCGGCGACCGTCGACTTCGTCACCGAGAAGGGCCGCTCGCTCGCGGCCGTGTCGTTCGTCGAGCCCGGCGTGATGAAGGCGACGGCGTACCTCGACGGCGACGGCCTCGTCGAACGCGTCGAGGCGACGATTCCGCACCCGGTCACCGGCGACACGAAGGTGGTCACCGAGTACATGGACTACCGGCCGCAGCGCCCGGTGTCGTTCCCGTCGCGGATCCGGCAGAGTCACTTCGGCCAGCTGACGCTGGAGCTCGCGGTGGGCAAGGTCGAGGCGAACCCGGCGACCGGCTTCGCGGTGCCCGAGCTCGTCTCGGCCTTCACCGAGCGTGTCGCGACGACGCCGGTCGTGCCCGGGGTCTGGGTCCTCGCCGGCGGCTCGCACAGCCGCGTGCTGATCGAGATGAAGGACCACCTCGCGCTGGTCGAGACGCCGCTCTACGACGGCCGGTCCGCCGAGGTGATCGCCGAGGCGCGCAAGCTGGCGCCGTGCACGCCGATCCGCACCGTGATCAACTCGCACCACCACATCGACCATGCCGGCGGGCTGCGGACCGCGGCGGCCGAAGGCATCGAGCTGATGGTCGCGACGCCGGCGCAGCCACACCTCGCGAAGGTGCTCGCCAACCCGGACCGCATCAAGCCCGACTCGCTCGCCGCCTCGAAGCGCGCGGCTTCACGATGGTCCACCTGCCCGCCGAGACGCTGCCGATCGAGGCCGATGCGTACGCGCCGAGCGCGACGCGGCGCGGCGACGTTTCCGCGGACACGTCGCCGTCGTCGCGCGTCAGCCGACGACCACCTCGGTGACCTCGAGCTGCGGCTGGATGTTCGTGTAGTTGGGCACGTCGGCCATGATCGCCTTGCCGTGCGCGGCCATGCCCGCCTGGAACGCCTCGAGCGACTCGACGAAGAGCGCGCACGACGCGACGAACGCCGGCGGCGAACCGGGTGCGCCGCCGCCGAGGCCCTTGTCGACGGTATAGCGCGCCACCGCGGCGCCGAGCTTCTCCTTGACCATCGGCATGTGCCGGTCGCGGTAGTACGCGTGGTCGAAGGTCGCGCCGGCCTTGTTCGGGTACATCACGGACACCTTGAACATCGTCGTCTCCCGGGGGGATGCCGCGCGTGACGCCGCGGCGCGGGACGCGTCGCGCATCGGTGCGGACCGAACGAGTCTCGGACGCGCGCGGCGCACCGGTCAATGCCGCACTGTCCCGGCGCGCGGCCATCCGTTCCGGGACTCGGCAGCCAGGATCGGCCACCGGCCCGCGGCACGACGCGGCGACCGGCGCGACCTCAGCCCGCCGGCGCCCCGCAGCCCTGCGGCTTGAAGACACGCTCGCTCGAGGCCGGGAAGCGCGCGAGCTTCGACGCGGGCCGCCGCGGCCGGCGCAGCAGCTCGCCGCCGCAGTTAGGGCAGCGCCCGCCGAGCCGATCGTCCGCGCAGCCGCTGCAGAAGGTGCACTCGAACGAGCAGATCCGCGCGTCCTCCGCGTCGGGCGGCAGGTCGCGGTCGCAGCACTCGCACGAGGGTCGCAGCTGGAGCATCGTCGTCCTCCTTCACGCGGCGACGGGCTCGAGCGCGAAGCCCTCGTCGAGCCAGCCGGTCACGCCGCCGATCATCTTCTTCACCGAGCGCCCGAGCCGCGCGAGGCGGATCGCGGCGCGGTCGGCGCCGTTGCAGTGCGGGCCCGCGCAGTAGACCACGAACAGCGTCCCCGGCGGCCACGCGGCGAGCCGCGCGGCGTCGATGTCGCGGTGCGGCAGGTGGACCGCGCCGGGCACGTGGCCGCGCGCGAACGCGACGGGGCCGCGCACGTCGAGCAGCACGAAGCCGGTCGCGCCGGACGCGAGGTCGGCGTGCACGTCGGCGCAGTCGGTCTCGTGCGCGAGCAGCGACTCGAAGTGGGCGAGGGCGATGGCCGCGGGCGCGGCGGGGATCGAGGCGACGATCGAGGTCATGGCGGAGCGGCTCGGAGTGGACGACGCAGGGATTGTCGGGCGCGGCCGTGCCGTGCGACAGTGGCGGATCCGACAGGCTCCGGTGGGTTTCCGCCAATGCGCGACCGTCCGCCCCGCACGCCGCCCGGCGTCGCCGCCGTCCTCGCCTACGACGGCCTGTGCACCTTCGAGTACGGCATCGCGATCGAGCTGTTCGACCTCGAGCGCCCGGAGCTCGGCGT
Source organism: Burkholderiales bacterium (assembly GCA_020248665.1). Classification (GTDB taxonomy): domain Bacteria; phylum Pseudomonadota; class Gammaproteobacteria; order Burkholderiales; family Burkholderiaceae_E; genus UBA4615. The sequence goes on from JADCHE010000040.1 coordinate 38,428, forward strand.
GCCCTGGTACGACTGCCGGATCGTCGGCATCGACGGGCGCGTCGCGCGCGGCAGCGGCGGCGTGCGCGTCGAGGCCGACGCGGGCCTCGGCGCGCTCGCCCACGCGCGCACGATCGTCGTGCCCGGCTGGCGCGACCGCGCCGAGCGCCCGCCCGAGGTGCTGCTGCGCGCGCTGCGGCGCGCGGTGGCACGGGGCGCGCGTGTGCTGACGATCTGCTCGGGCGCGTTCGTGCTCGGGTACGCGGGGCTGCTCGACGGACGCCGCTGCACGACCCACTGGCGCTACGTCGCGGAGCTGAAGGCGCGCTTTCCCGGCGCGCTCGTCGAGGAGGACGTGCTCTACGTCGACGACGGCGCGCTGATCACCTCGGCCGGCAGCGCCGCTGGGATGGACGCGTGCCTGCACCTCGTGCGGCGCGACTTCGGCGCGCGCATCGCGAACATGGTCGCGCGCCGGCTGGTGATGCCGCCGCACCGCGAAGGCGGGCAGGCGCAGTACGTCGAAGCGCCGGTCGCGGCCCGGCCCGCGCGCACGCTCGCGCCGGTGCTCGACTGGGCGCGTGCGCGGCTGCACGAGCCGATCGGCGTCGAGGCCCTCGCCGCGCGCGCGGCGACCAGCCCGCGCACCTTCCTGCGGCGCTTCGAGGCCGCGGTCGGCACGACACCGCTCGCCTGGCTGCAGCGCGAGCGGATCGGCCGTGCGCGCGAGCTGCTCGAGGGCACCGCGCTGCCGCTCGCGCGCGTGGCCGAGCAGTGCGGCTACGCGTCGCCCGAGACCTTCCGCGCGGCGTTCCGGCGGCTGGTCGGCGTGCCGCCGGCGGCGTACCGGGCGCGCTTCGCGCGGGCCGCTTAGCTCGGCCGTCGGCCGGATGCGCGGTACGCGCGCCCGCGAGCTCGGCGGTGTCGCGCCCCGGCGGACCGCGCCCCCTTGCACCGCCGCGCACGCGACGCCACCCTCTTCACGCCACCTGCCGATCCCGGATGACCGCGCCCGACCTCGCCGCCCCCGGCTGTTCGCGCACGCACGACGGCACCGGCGTGGTGGGCAGCTCGCCGGCCACGCGCTGCCGAAGTTCGAGCAGGCGCGCTCGGAGCCGTGCCGGCACGACCTCGCGCTCGCCGAGTCGCACCGACGGCGCGGCATCGCGACGGCGCTGATCGAGCGGCCGAGCACGGTCGCCGTCGAGCGCGGCGCCTGGGTGCTCTTCGTGCAGGCCGACCTCGGCGACGACCCGGCGATCGCGCCGCTACGCCCTCGATGAGCTGCGCTCGATCGTCGGCGCGCTGCGCACGCTGCACGCGGACCTCGCGACGCTGGGCGAGCGCTTCCCGCTGCAGCGCGCGGGGCGCGCGGCCCTCAGACCACGCCCGCGATCCTCAGCCCCTCGAGCTCGCTCGTCGACAGGCCCACCAGCCCGCACCACACCTCGGCGTTGTGCGCACCGAGCGGCGGCGCGACGAAGTCGATCGCGCCGGGCGACTCGGACAGCTTCGGCACGACGCCGGTCGTGAGGAACGCGCGCCCCGACTCGAGCACCGCCTGCACGACGTTGCCGCGCGCCCGCACGTGCGGATCGGCGACCGCGTCGGCGACGGTGTTCACGCGGGTGGCCGGCACCGACTCGCGCTCGAGCGCGTCGAGCAGCGGCCCGGCGTCCTGCCCCGCGATCCACGCGCCGACGATCGTGTTGACCTCGGCGTGGTGGCGGGCCCGCTCGCGTGCGGTCGAGAAGCGCGCGTCGGCCGCGAGGTCCGCGCGGCCCATCAGCTTCAGCAGCCTGCGCCAGACGTTGTCGGTGCCGCCGTTGATCGCGACCCAGCAGCCGTCGCGGGTCGCGAAGGTCTCGGCCGGCGCGATCGACGGGTTCGCGTTGCCGGCCCGCATCGGCACGGTACCGAGCAGGTCGTAGGCCTCGACCGCGCCGCCGATCCGGAAGATCCCCTCGTACAGCGCGAGGTCGACCTCCTGCCCGCGGCCGCTGACGTGGTCGCGGTGGTGCAGCGCGAACATGACGCCGATCGTGCAGAACAGCGCGGTGACGTAGTCGGCGACCGCGCCGCCGGGCCGCGTCGGCGGCTGGTCGGGAAACCCGGTGACGTGGTCCTGCCCGGAGAACGCGGTCGCGATGCGGTCGAAGGCGAGTCGGTCCCGATACGGACCGGTCTGTCCGAAGCCCGACACGTGCGCGAGCACCAGCCGCGGGTTCGCGGCCGACAGCCGCGCCCAGTCGAGGTTCCACGCGGCGAGCGTGCCGGGGCGGAAGTTCTCGACGACGACGTCGCAGCTCGCCACGAGCCGCAGCAGCAGGTCCTGGCCCTCGGGGCGGCGCAGGTCGAGCGTCGCGCAGCGCTTGTTGCGCCCGAGCGAGGCGAACATCAGCCCGGTGCCGTCGACCGCCTGGCCGAGGTGGCGCGACATGTCGCCGACCTCGGGGTCCTCGACCTTGATCACGTCGGCGCCGAACTCGGCCATCAGCGTCGCGCAGAACGGCGCGCCGATCAGGCTGCCGAGCTCGAGCACGCGCAGCCCCTGCAGCGCCTTGCCTGCCATCGTCACGTCCTCGTGAGGGTGCCGGACGCGCGCCGTCGGCCGCCCGTGCGTGCGGGCGAGTATCGGGAGCGCCCGCGGCGAGCGTCAAGGCGGCGGCTCGCGTACGCTCCCGGTCCGACCTCTCGCCAGGAGACCGCATGATCGCCGTCATCTTCGAAGTCCTGCCCGGACCGGGGTGCGCGCAACGCTATTTCGACATCGCTGCGTCGCTGCGGCCGGTGCTCGAGTCGATCGACGGATTCGTGTCCGTCGAGCGCTTCCAGAGCCTGACCACCGAAGGCAAGTTCCTGTCGCTGTCCCTGTGGCGGGACGAGGAGGCGGTCCGCGCGTGGCGCACCCATCCCGGCCATCGCGACGGGCAGCAGACCGGGCGCAGCGAGGTGTTCGACGACTACCGAATCCGAGTGGCCGCGGTGCTGCGAGACTACGGGATGACCGACCGGGCGCAGGCGCCGCCGGACTCGTGCGCGGTGCTGATCTGACCGGCCATGGAACTGCCCGTGGAGGCCCGCGCGGTGCTGGGCTAGACTCGGTCTGCGGGCGCGTGCCGACTCGCCGCGCCGCTCACCCGGGGCCTCGACAGCCATGAAGCCGAATCCCGTCGTCTGGTTCGAGATCTACGTCGCCGACATGGTGCGCGCGAAGCGCTTCTACGAGACCGTGCTCGGCGCGACGCTGTCGAAGCTCGACGACCCGGACGGCGCTTCGGAGATGTGGGCGTTCCCGATGGCGGACGGCGGCGACGGCGCGGCCGGCGCGCTCGTGCGCATGGACGGCGTCGCCCCGGGCGGCGGCGGCACGCTGGTCTACTTCGGCTGCGACGACTGCGCGGTCGAGGCCGGGCGCGTCGAGGCGGCCGGCGGCAGCGTCGCGCGGCCGAAGTTCCCGATCGGCCCGTTCGGCCACATCGCGCTCGTCGTGGATACCGAGGGCAACATGGTCGGGCTGCACTCGATGCGCTGACCGCGCGGCGCGGCGCTCAGAGGGCGAGCGTGCCCTCGATCAGCACGTGCACCGCGCCGCCGATCCACGCCGAGCCCGCGCCGTCGGGCCGCACGGACACGCGGCCGGTGCGGCCGATCGCGGTGCCCTGCGCGATCGTGCGCGGTCCGGACAGGCGCCCCTCGGCGAGCTGCCAGCGGGCGAGCGCGGCGTTCAGCGAGCCGGTGATCGGGTCCTCGCTCATGCCGCTCGACGGCGCGAGCATCCGCACCTCGTGGTCGCACGCGCCGCCCGGTGCGTGCGGACCGACGAACCCGATCGAGCGGAACGCGGGCCAGCGCACGCGCGAGGCGTCGAGCGCGAGCACCGCGTCGGCCGACGCGAGCTCGAAGGCCTGCCACACCGGGCCGTTGCACAGCTCGGCGGTGCGCACGATCGCCTCGGGCGGGATCGACAGCGCGGCGACGATCGCCTCGCGCGTCGCCGGGTCCATCGGCCGCACCTCGGTCGGTGGCGCGCGGAACGCCAGCTCGCCCGCGCGCGACACGTCGACCTCGACGAGCCCGACGCCGCACTGCTGCCGAACGAGTCCGCGCTCGCGCGGCACGCCGCCGCAGTGCAGCCAGGTCGCGCAGCTGCCGAGCGTCGGATGGCCGGCGAACGGCATCTCGCGCGCCGGCGTGAAGATGCGCACGCGGTAGTCGGCCGCGGCGTCGGTCGGCGGCAGCAGGAAGGTGGTCTCGGCGAGGTTCGTCCACGCGGCGAAGCGCTGCATCGCGTCGTCGGACAGGCCCTCGCCGTCGACGACGACCGCGAGGCCGTTGCCCTGCGTCGGCACCGGGGTGAAGACGTCGCACTGGACGAAGCGTCGGACGGTCATCGGGCATCTCCGCGTGTCGGGGCGGGGGCGGGGTGCGGGGGGCGCGCGCGGGTCGTCGCGCCATTCTGGACCGGACCGCGGCGCACCGCGCGCGCCGAGCGACCGACGGGGCGGCCGCGCGCGGCCCCGGGGCGCGGCCCCGGGCACCGTCCGGCGCGACACGCACGGGGCGTACGCCCGACGCGTCGCCGCCCGTGCGACGCCCCATGTCCGCCGACGCCACCGCCGACGCCACCGCCGATCCCACCGCCGATCCCACCGCCGATCCTTCGCCGCCCGTCACCGCGATCGTGATGGGGCCGGGCACCTTCGACAAGGTCGCGTCGTTCCCGGCGTGGCCGTACGGCGCGATGCCGGTCGTGGTGCCGAGCACCACGCTCGGCGCGGCGGGGCACCGGCGCGTCTACGTCGACAGCGGCGCGACGCTCCGCGCGTTCCTCGCCGCCGGCCTCGTCGACGGCCTGACCGTCACCACCGTGCCGATCCTGCTCGGCGACGGCCTGCCGCCGTTCGGGCCGGGTGGTGCCGGCGCGCCGCTGGTGCTCGCATCGTCGCGGTCCCGACCGTTCGGCTTCGTGCAGTCGACCTGGCGCATCGAGCGGCCGACCGGCCGAGCGAGGCCGCGACGACCCGAGAGGTCGTCGGGCGCGCGAGGCCGCTCGGGTAAGCTGGCCGGATGTCGATCGATCCGGCCACCGCGCTGCGGGCCGCGGGCGCGCCCGCGCCGCGGCGCACGGGCGAGGCAAGGCGGCTGCTGGTCGCCGGCGCGGTCGGCCGGCTCGGCGAGGCGTTGCTCAACGAGGCGCTCGCGCGGGGCGGCTACGACGAGGTGGTCGCGCTCGCCGACGGCGACGCGACCATGTCGCTCGGCGTGCGCGGCCTCGCGCTCGCGCTGCTCGATCGGCTGCCGCCGCTCGAGGATGTCTGCATCGCGCAGACGCTCGATCCCGACGCGCCGGGCGCGCGCTCGTTCCACGGACGCGACGCGCCGTTCGCGCTGGTCGACCCGGCCGCGATGCCGCGGATCGCGCAGGCCGCGGCCGGTGCGGGCGCGCACCGCCTGGTGCTCGTCCATCCGCTGCCGGCATGGCAGCAGATGTCGGCGCTCCACCTGGGGCTCGCCGGCGAGGCCGAGCTGGGGATGGCGAACCTGCCGTTCGACGGCGTCACCGTGATGCGACCGGTCGCGCCGTCCGCGAGCGCGGGCGGCGGCCTGGTGCAGCGGATCGTCGGCGTCTACCTGAGCCTGCAGATGCTGATGCTGCCCAAGTCGGTGCCGACGCTCACCTCGGCGCAGGTGGCCCGTGTCGCGGTCGACCTGCTGCGCGACGGCGAGCCCGGGCTCCGAGTGCTGGGAGCCGCGCAGATCGAGGCGCGGCTCGCGGCCCCGCGGTAGGCGGGAGCGCCGGGCACCTGATCAGAGCGAGCGCTCGCTTCTATGCAGGTGGCCGCCGCGACGCGCTGCGACGGACCACGCCGAGCGCACCCAGCCCGGCGAGGACCAGCCAGGCGGATGTCGTCAGGGGCACCCGGGCGACCGGCGGCGCACCCCCGGGCCACGTCGGATCGACATGGGGGGTGCCGCCGGGACCGCCGGGGCCAACCGGACCGCCTCCGACGACCGGACCGCCGGGCATCCCGAACTGCGGCCCGGGTCCTTCTCCAGGCCCCGGGGGCGGCACGTGCAAGCCTGCGAACCCGGGCGGGAGAAAGCCGGCCAGGCTGCCGGGCGGCCAGGCGGCGAGCGGCGCGGCGACGCCGGCGTCGTCCGGAACCTGATCCGCCGTCGACCCGCCGCTCCCCGCGATCGGCCCGCTGCCGCCCGGAGGCCCGCCGAGCAGCGAGGACTCCTGCACGGCGGGACCGGCACCCGCGGCCTGCGCGAGCGAGCGGCGCGGCGCGGCGGCGCTGGCCTGCGGCGCATCCTCCTCCAACACCGCCGACCTGACCCGAACGTCGCGCATCACCTTCGGTGCACATTCGATCGGCACCTTGCGCATCGAGGCGGCATCGGCCTTCGCCGCCGGCATCGGGGGCCGCGCGGCGCGTCCGTCCGTCGAGGCAGACCGGGCGGGCGGCGCGGCCCCGTCCGCGGACGCGGGCTTCGGCCGAACCGCTGGCCGCGGTCGGGGGAGCGGCGCCGGTGTGCCCGTCGCCCGCGACGCGGCCGTCGTCGCCGACGGCGACGGCGGCGCCCGTGCAGCGTCGCCCGCCACGCGAACCGGCGGCTTCGCGGCGGGCGCCGGTGTCGGAGCGGCCTTGCGGCGCGGCGCCGGCGCCTTCTTCGGTCCTCCCGGCACCTCGACGAGGCAGTCCTCCTGCGATGCCCGGGCCACGGGCGACGCGGTCATGGTCAGCATGGCCGCGACGATCGCGGCGAGGGACAGGCGCGGGGGTGGACTGGCGGACCGGCGGCGCATCGGCGTCTCGCGAGGGACGTTCCGATTCTCCCGACCACCCCGTGGGCGACGAGGAACTTCCGCACGTCCCGGACCGCCCCGGAGCCCGCGAACGTAGAATGTCGCCTCGTCCCGCCCCCGGCGCCCGCACGCGGCGTCGCCTCGCCGACCGCCGCCCCAGATGAACAACGACGTCTTCCTGCGAGCGCTGCTGCGCCAACCCACCGAGCACACCCCGATCTGGCTGATGCGCCAGGCCGGGCGCTACCTGCCCGAGTACAACGCGACCCGCGCGCGCGCCGGCAGCTTCCTCGCGCTGTGCAAGTCGCCCGAGCTCGCCTGCGAGGTCACGCTTCAGCCGCTCGCGCGCTGGCCGCTCGACGCCGCGATCCTGTTCTCCGACATCCTGACCGTCCCCGACGCGATGGGACTGGGCCTGTACTTCGCCGAGGGCGAGGGCCCGAAGTTCGAGCGCCCGGTCCGCGACGAGGCCGCGGTCGCCGCGCTCGCGGTGCCCGACCCGACCCGCGAGCTGCGCTACGTGATGGACGCGGTGTCGACGATCCGTCGCGCGCTCGATGGCCGCGTGCCGCTGATCGGCTTCTCGGGCAGCCCGTGGACGCTCGCCTGCTACATGGTCGAGGGCGGCGGCAGCGACGACTTCCGGCAGGTCAAGTCGATGCTCTACACGCGGCCCGACCTGATGCACCGGATGCTGACGGTCACCGCCGACGCGGTCCGCGACTACCTGAACGCGCAGATCGACGCCGGCGCGCAGGCGGTGATGATCTTCGACACCTGGGGCGGCATCCTGCCCGACGGCCACTACCAGACCTACTCGCTCGGCTTCATCCGGCGCGTGCTGCAGGGCCTGCGCCTCGAACGCGAGGAGCGCACGCCCGACGGCGGCACGCATCGCGTGCGCGTGCCCTCGATCGTCTTCACGAAGGGCGGCGGCCTGTGGCTCGAGGACATCGCGGCCTGCGGCTGCGACGCGGTCGGCCTCGACTGGACCGTGAACCTCGGCCAGGCCCGCGCGCGGGTCGGCGACCGGGTCGCGCTGCAGGGCAACCTCGACCCGATGGTGCTGATGGCCGAACCCGGCCAGATCCGGGGCGAGGCGGTCAAGGCGCTGGAGAGCTACGGCGTCCCCCAGGCCGGCCACGGCCACGTCTTCAACCTCGGCCACGGCATCTCGCAGTTCACGCCGCCCGAGTCGGTGACGGCACTGGTCGAGGCGGTCCACGCCTACAGCCGCGAGCAGCGCCGACGCGGCGCCGCAGCATCGAAGCTGTAGCGCGGGCGCCCCAGTTATGCACACCGCCGTCGGTGTCGGCCGACGCGCGGCGCCGGTCCGGAAAGCGCCAAGCCGGCCATCGCAAGTGCTTGATTCTTCGAGCCTTATACTTGTCGAAAAAGTGTGCATCGGGCGGCAGGGCACGCAGCGGTGCGCCTTTCCGGGGGTTGCGGTACCCCTGTCCACACTTTTATCCACAGGTTTTGTGAACACCTCGGAAAAGCCCCGACGTCCCCGACAGTTGCGACCGATTTGAAGGATTCACTTTAAGTTCCCCGTGGCTGCCGGACCCGCCATCGCGCACGTCGCGCTCGACGTGCCGCTGCCCGAGCCCTTCGACTACCGGGTCGCGGACGGCTGGCGCCCGGAGGTCGGGGACTGGGTGGTCGTGCCCTGGGGCACGTCGCGCCGGGTCGGGCTGGTCGCCGGGTTCTCGCAGGCGTCGGACGTGCCCGCGGAGCGCCTGAAGGCGCTGGAGGCGCCGCTGCCGGGGATGCCCCGGATGCCGGCGCACTGGATGGACTTCGTCGCCTTCGGCGCCCGCTACTACCACGCGGGGCTCGGCGAGCTCGCGCTGCCCTCGGTCCCGAGGCTCCTGCGGACGGCGCCGACCGCGCGCAGCCGCGGCCAGGCGACCGAGCGGGCCCGCGGGCGCTTCGACACGCCGGCCGGGGACGAGGCCGGCGGACCGGCCGGACGGGACGCCGGCCCGGGGGCCCCCGGGGCCACGGGCCCCCGCGCGGTTCCACTCGAGCCGAGCGCCGAGCAGGCCGACGCGCTCGCCGCGATCGGCGCGGTCGAGGGCCACGCGGTGATCCTGCTCCACGGCATCACCGGCAGCGGCAAGACCGAGGTGTACTTCCGCTGGCTCGAGCGCCGGCTCGCCGCCGGCCCGTCGACCCAGGCGCTGGTGCTGGTGCCCGAGATCGCGCTGACGCCGCGGCTCGCCGAGCGCATTCGCGAGCGCTTCCCGTCGATGCCGCTCGCGGTCCTGCACAGCGACATGCCCGACGCCGAGCGCGCCGCGCACTGGCTCGCCGCCGCCGAGGGCCGCGCGCGGATCGTGCTCGGCACGCGGCTCGCGGTGCTCGCGCCGCTGCCGGGGCTGGTCGCGGTCGTCGTCGACGAGGAGCACGACGCGTCGTTCAAGCAGCAGGAGGGCGCGCGCTACTCGGCGCGCGACCTCGCGATCGCGCTCGCCGCGCGTCGCGGCCTGCCGATCGTGCTCGGCTCGGCGACGCCATCGCTCGAGACCTGGCACGCGGTGCGCCGCGGCCGCTACCGGATCGCCACGCTCGCGCACCGCGCGAGCGGCGCAGCGCTGCCGACGGTGCACCGCGTGCCGCTGCGGGGCGCGACGCTGAAACAGGGGCTCACCGAGCCCGCGATCGCCGCGATCGAGGCGACGATCGCGCGGGGCGAGCAGGCGCTGATCTTCCTGAACCGGCGGGGCTACGCGCCGGTGCTGGCCTGCGGCGCCTGCGGCTGGCTGAGCCGCTGCGACCAGTGCGACGCGTACCGCGTGCTGCATCGCGTGGGCGGGCCGGTGCGGCCGGCATCGCCGCGCGCCCGACCCGCGGCGCGCGCCGCCTCGCCGCAGGACGCCCTCGCGTCCGCCGCGCCGGCCGCCGCCGATCCCGCGCTCGACCTGCACGCCGGCGGCCCGCGCGCGCGTTACCGACTGGTATGCCACCACTGCGGCGCCGAGCAGCGCGTGCCGCGCACCTGCCCCGGGTGCGGCAACGTCGACCTGGCCGGCCTGGGGCGCGGCACGCAGCGGCTGGAGGAGGGCCTGCAGGCGCTGTTCCCTTCGGCCCGCATCGGGCGTCTGGACCGCGACGTCGCGCGCCGCCGCGGCGCGGCCGAGAAGATGCTCGACGCCGCGCACGCCGGCGAGGTCGACCTGCTGGTCGGCACGCAGATGCTCGCAAAGGGCCACGACTTCCGGCGCCTGACGCTGGTCGTCGTCGTCGACGCGGACGCGGGCCTCTTCGCCGCCGACTTCCGCGCGCCCGAGCGGCTGTTCGCGACGCTGATGCAGGTCGCGGGTCGTGCGGGCCGCCACCACGCGTCGAGCCGCGTGCTGATCCAGACCCGCTACCCCGAGCACCCGGTCTACGACGCGCTCGCCGCCCACGACTACGAGCGCTTCGCCGCGCAGCAGCTCGTCGAGCGCGAGCAGGCGTCGCTGCCGCCCTTCGTCCACCAGGCGCTGCTCACCGCGCAGGCGAAGACGTACGAGGCGGCCGAGGGCTTCCTCGCGCAGGCCCGCGACGTCCTCGCGGGCGGGCGCACCGACCCCCCGATCGCGCGCGAGGTGCTCGACGCGCTGAACGTCTGCGACCCGGTGCCGATGCCGCTCGCGCAGATGCGCGGCGAGGCGCGCGCACAGATGCTGGTCGAGTCGGCCTCGCGCGGCGCGCTGCATGCGGCGCTCGGCGCGTGGCTCGCGACGCTGCGCACGCAGCGTACGCCGGTGCGCTGGCAGATCGTCGTCGACCCGCACGAGATCTGAGCGCTCCGATGACCGACACCCTGAACCCCGCGCAGCGCGAGGCCGTCCGCTACCTCGACGGTCCGTGCCTGGTCATCGCCGGCGCGGGCTCGGGCAAGACGCGCGTCATCACGCAGAAGATCGTCCACCTGCTCGAGGGCGGCGTGACGCCGCGCGCGATCGGGGCGATCACCTTCACCAACAAGGCCGCGAAGGAGATGGCCGACCGGCTCGGGAAGATGACGCGGCTCAGGGGCGGCGACGTCCCGCTGGTGTCGACGTTCCACTCGCTCGGCGTGCGGATGCTGCGCGAGGACGGCACCTCGATCGGCCTGAAGAAGGCCTTCTCCATCCTCGACGCCGACGATGCCGCGTCGATCGTCGCGCAGCTGCTCTCGACCACCGACCGCAAGCTCGTGCGCACGGTGCAGTCGCGGATCTCGCTGTGGAAGAACGCCGGCCTCGACCCCGACGAGGCGCTGGCCGCCGCGCGCGACGGCGACGCGCACGCGGCCGCGCGCCTGTACCGCGACTACGCGGCCACGCTCGCGGGCTACCAGGCGGTCGACTTCGACGACCTGATCGGCCTGCCGCTCAGGATGCTGCGCGAGGTGCCCGAGGTCGCCGAGCGCTGGCAGAACCGGCTGCGCTACCTGCTGGTCGACGAGTACCAGGACACCAACGCGACGCAATACGAGCTGCTCAAGCGTCTCGTGGGCCCGCGCGCCGCGTTCACCGCGGTCGGCGACGACGACCAGTCGATCTACGGCTGGCGCGGCGCCACGCTCGAGAACCTGCGGCGGCTGTCGACCGACTTCCCGCGCCTGAAGGTGATCAAGCTCGAGCAGAACTACCGCTCGAGCCGCTCGATCCTGGCGGCGGCGAACCGGCTGATCGCGAACAACCCGAAGCTGCACGAGAAGACGCTGTGGTCCGAGCTCGGCGTCGGCGACCCGGTGCGCGTGCTGCCGATGGACGACGACGAGGCCGAGGCCGAGTCGATCGCGATGCGGCTGCAGTCGCAGCGCTTCGAGCGGCGCGGCAGGTTCAGCGACTACGCGGTGCTCTACCGCTCCAACCAGCAGGCGCGCGCGATCGAGCAGGCGCTGCGCCGCGAGAAGATCCCGTACGTGCTGTCGGGCGGACAGTCGTGGTTCGAGCGCGCCGAGATCCGCGACGTGATCGCCTGGCTGCGGCTGCTCGCCAACGACGACGACGATCCGGCGTTCATCCGCGCGATCACGACGCCCAGGCGCGGCGTCGGCCCGCAGACGCTGCAGGTGCTCGGCGCGTACGCGGGCGAGCGCCACGTGTCGATGTTCGAGGCGCTGTTCGAGACCGGCGTCGAATCGCGCCTCGACGCGCGCCGGATCGAGCCGCTGCGCACCTTCGGTGCCTTCGTGAACCGGATCGGCGCGCGCGCGAAGCGCGAGCCCGCCGGCGTCCTGCTCGAGGAGATCCTGAAGGCGATCGGCTACCACGCGCACCTCGTCGAGACCTTCGACGAGCGGCGGGCGACGCAGGCGTGGCAGAACGTGACCGACTTCGTCGCGTGGATCGCCAAGCGCGGCGAGGAGGACGGCAAGACGCTGCTCGAGCTCGCGCAGACCATCGCACTGCTGTCGCGGCTCGACGGCGAGGACGCCGACACCGACGCGGTGCGACTCACCACCGTTCACGCCTCGAAGGGCCTCGAGTTCCCGCACGTGTTCCTCGCCGGCTGCGAGGAGGGACTGATGCCGCACACCGGCCAGTCCGACGCGGGCGAGGACGAGGACGACGAGGGCCCGCAGCGCGTCGAGGAGGAGCGGCGACTGATGTACGTCGCGCTCACGCGCGCGCAGCGCTCGCTGACGATCACCTGGTGCCGCCAGCGCCGGCGCGCGAAGGCGATGGCGCAGCGCTCGCCGTCGCGCTTCATCTCGGAGATGGGCCTCGAGGCCGAGGGCGGCGCGTCGGCCGTCGTCGAGGCGCGCGTCGCGAAGCAGAAGCTCGCATCGCTGAAGGACCTGCTCAAGCCGCGCGGTCCGCCCTCGCCGGGCTGACCGCCTGCCGCGGGCGCCGTACGGCGAACGCACCGCGCCGCGGCCGCCATGCCGCAGCCCTGACGGCAGAACGGCGCCCGCAGGCGCCGTCCGGGAGTGAAGCGCGGGGGGCGACCTACTTGGCCGCGTCCACCATGTACTGCACGCTCGCCTTGATCTCGGCGTCGCTCGCCGTCGAGCCGCCCTTCGGCGGCATCGCACCCTTGCCCTTGATCACCGACGCGGTCAGGCCGTCGACGCCGGCCGCGAGGCGCGGCGCCCAGGCGGCCTTGTCGCCGAGCTTGGGCGCGCCGGCGACGCCCGCCACGTGGCAGGCCTGGCAGGCGGTCTCGTACAGCTTCTTGCCGGCGTCGGGGCCCGCCGCGCCGGCGACCGCCGGTGCGGCCGCGGCCGGCGCGGCGGCCGCCACGGGTGCCGGCGCGGCCGGAGCCGGTACGGCTGCAGGCGCCGCGGCCGCAGGCGCCGCGGCGGCCGGTGCCTGGGGCTCCTCGAACTTCGCGCCCGACTTGTTCGCCATGTACACCACCGCGCGGCCGATCTCGGCATCCGAGTACTCGCCGCCCGCCTGCGCCGCCATCGCGCCCTTGCCCTTCAGCGCCGAGCCGAGCAGCGCCTCGTAGCCGGTCTTGATCCGCGGCGCCCACGCGGCGGTGTCGCCGAGCTTGGGCGCGCCCGCGGCGCCGACCTCGTGGCACGCGCCGCACTGCGCCTTGTAGACCTCCTCGGCCGGGCGCAGCGCCTTCGCGCCGCCGGCGGAAGCCAGCTGGAAACCCGCGACCGGGCGGATCCGCGCCTCGATCGCCTCGGGCGTCAGCGCGGTGCTGCCGGCGGCAGTCCGCTTGCCCGAGCCGACGTAGGTGGCCAGCAGCACGATCAGCAGGATCGGAACGACGAACGCGAGGACCACGACGGTGATCAGCTGGCGGGGGGTCTTGATGAAGGGTTCGTGCTCGCTCATTCCGCTCTTATCCGGTGGCCTGGCGCGGCAGACTGCGCGCGGGCGACGTCGATACAAACCTTGGAGTATAGCCCGAAGGGTCCGACGACCGGTAGGTCGCGGAGGCGGCCCCCCGACCGCCTCCGCGCCTCCTCGGGCCGCGCGGCGCGGCGCCCCCGGACGCCTCGCCGGGCGACCCGTTCGAACTCAGCGCACCGCCTGGGGCAGGCGGAAGACCGCGACCGTTCCGACGAGCGCCGTCGCCTGGTCCTTGAGCTGCCCGGCCGCCGCGGCGGTCTGCTCGACGAGCGCGGCGTTCTGCTGCGCACCGCGGTCGAGCTCCTGGATCGCCTGCCCGACCTGCGAGACCCCGCCGTCCTGCTGCGAGGCGGCGTCGGCGATCGCGGTGCTCAGCGACTCGAGCTCCTCCGCGTTGCCGACCAGCGCGCGCATCGTGTCGCCGGCGCTGCGCACTACGGTCGCGCCATCGCCGACCTTGCGCACGGTGGTGTCGATCAGCCCGCGGATCTCGCGCGCAGCCTCGGCCGAGCGCTGCGACAGCGCGCGCACCTCGGCGGCGACCACCGCGAAGCCGCGGCCGTGCTCGCCGGCGCGCGCCGCCTCGACCGCCGCGTTCAGCGCGAGGATGTTGGTCTGGAACGCGATGCCGTCGATCACCGACACGATGCTCGCGATCCGCGCCGATGCCCGCTGGATCTCCTCCATCGTCGTCACGACATCGTCGATGACGTCGCCGCCCCGGCGTGCGACCTCCGCGTTGCCCTTCGCGATCTCCGCGCCCTTGCGCGCGTGGTCGGCCGTGCCGCGCACGGTCGACGAGATCTGTTCCATCGACGCGGCCGACTCCTCGAGCGCGGCCGCGGTCTGCTCGGTGCGGCCCGACAGGTCGAGCGCGCCGACGGAGATCTGCGTGCTCGCCCCGACGATCGCGTCGGCGCCGGCGCGCACCTCGGTGACGATGCGGCGCAGCGCGTCCTGGGTCCTCGCGAGGGTCGTCATCAGCTGCGCCGCCTCGTCGCGGCCCCACGGATGCGGCGAGCGCGTCAGGTCGCCGCGCGCCATCGCATCGATATGCGCGCCGACCTCGCGCAGCCCGCCGCGCGTGACCAGGAAGAACGCGCGGAACAGGTAGCCGGCGAGCAGCAGCGCGACGATCACCAGCACCGCGGTGCGGTTGCGCTCGCCCTCGAAGCCGCCGATGCGCACCGCGATCGCCGTGTCGAGCGCGCCGAGCTGCGCGCGCTGCGCGACCCGCAGCGCGGCGACCGCGTCGCGGACCTCCCGGGCGAGCCGTGCCGCGTCGCGGCTCGCCGCGCCCTCGGCCTCGTCTGCGGCCGACGCCGTCGCGATCGCCTTGCGCGCCGCCTCGGCCGCCGCATCCAGCCGCAGCACGGCCGCGAGGTCCGGCCGCGGCACCAGCACCTTGGCGATCGCGCGCTCGAGCCCGACCAGCTGCGACTCCGCGACGACCGCGAGCCGTTCGATCCGCGCGCGCTGCGGCGGGGTCGCGCGACCCGTCGCCGCGACCGCGAGCGCGGTGTCGCCGAGCTGCGCGAGCGACTCGACCAGTCCCGGCGTGCGCGAGGTGGCCGCATCCATCATGTAGTACGTGTCGACGTCCGGGTCGAGCGTGAGGTTCGAGCCGTCCGAGGCTTGCGAGACCAGCTCGAGCAGCGCCGCGACGTGCGCGCCGTGCGCCGCGAAGCGCGACTCGACGGGCGCGTCGGCCGCGAGCGTGCCGAGCGACGCACGCGTCGACTGGACGGCCTTCCACTGCGCGTCGGTGCCCAGCGCCGCGCCCTGCCCGCGCTGCGCCGCCTCGAGCGCCGCGCCCGCCGCCGTCGCGACGCGCTCGCCGCGCATCGCCGCGCCGCGCGCGTCCTGCGCCGCGTCGAGATCGGGCAGCAGCGCGTCGAGGTACGCGACGCCGACCCGCTCGGCCGCCGAGAACGCGATGCTGCGCTGGTTCGCGTCGAAGAAGCTCCAGCTCAGCACCCCGACCGGGATCGCGAATGCCGCGGTGATCATCGCCGACTTCGCGCCGAACCCCAGCTGGCGGAACAGCCGGACACCGGGTGCCCAGATGCCGTGATAGCGGAAGAACGATCGCCAGCCGTCCCGGGCAGCTGCGTCGCGGGGGTGCATCGGTCGGGCTGGGTCGCTCATCGTCGTGTCCACGAGGGTTCGCTCCGTGCGCCGTCCCACCTCGGGGGACTCGGCGCGCCAACCGGCTCATCCGGCCGGCTCCGGGGAGCCTACGTAAGCGTTTTCCTACGGATCGTCGGAACAGCCCGGCGTGCACGGTGCAATCCTCCGGACCGCGGGCGGGGCGCGGCGGGCGGGCCGGCGGGACGGGGTACAATGCGGCCCTCCGCGCCCGTAGCTCAGGGGATAGAGTATTGGCCTCCGAAGCCAAGGGTCGCAGGTTCGATTCCTGCCGGGCGCGCCAGTCTTCGGGCATCTCGGGAGCGACGCGCTCGATCCCGGGAAGGATCGGGGCGCCTCCTGTCGGGTCTGACCGACCCTGAAATCCCGGAAGCGTCGGCCATGCGACTCCACCGACGGGAGTTGCGGGATGGCGCCCGAGCGCACCGAGGCCGAGGCAGCCTCTGGCTGCAGCTGCTTCGAAACCAACGTCGACCGCGAAGTTCGCGGACCCGCGCTGCGGTTCAAGGTGTCGGTGTACCCACCGAGGGCCACAGAACAAGACCGTCGACCGAGTCGATGACGCCGATGGCCTGCTCGAGGTCGTGGAACGTGTGCCGAACGCGCGCCCGGCATGCGGCCTCGGTGCTCCGGCCCGTCTCGTACAGGCGCTCGAATCCCGCGTAGCCGTCGGCCTGCAGCGTCCCGGCCGCCGGCGCGTGATCGCGCAGCGCTCGCACCAGCGGTTCGAGCTGTTTCGCGCTGGCACCGACCCAGTCGGCCGGCGTCGAGCGCTCCAGCTCGACGCCCTGGCGAGCGCAGATGCCCGCCCGCCGGTACAGCGGCAGGTGATCGGGCAGCGGGCGGTGCACGGGCGGCGTCTTCGCCGCGATCTCGCGCCTCATCACCGGCAGCATCCGCGTCTCGCTCTGCGAACGCCGCCCCTGGCGCATGTCCACTTGCACACCCGCTTCGGGTTCGGCCCCAGGTCGATCGACAGCTTCGCCACCGACGCCCGGGGCTGCAGCCATGTCGCCACCAGCTCGTGATCGAGCTTCGCGGAATACCGCCGCCGGCCCGTCGAGTCGACCTTCACCACCTGCGGCACCGCGCGCTCTGACCCCATGGAGTCCACCGATTCCCGCGCGGCCACCCTCGTCTCGGCCTGCCTCGCTCAGCGCAAGACGGTGCAGACCGGACGGCAGCCGCAGCGGCGCGGCCCGTGCCTGGCTCGGTCTCGTCGCGAGGTTCCAGCAGGCCCCCCGACCGTCAAGGCGCGCAAATGGACGGCTTTTCCCCCGCTTCTTCGGCTCTGGCTCGCGGCCACACTCCGGCCGAGGCGCAGATCGTGACCGGTGCCGCCCCCGCGCG
>JADCHE010000041.1 GCA_020248665.1 Burkholderiales bacterium
CCAGGTCGACGATGCGCGCGAGCCCGGGCACGAACGCGTCGTCCCACAATCCGAGGTCGCCGACGGTGCCGCAGCCGCGCCGCTCGACCTTGGTCGACTCGACCACGACGAGGCCGGCGCCGCCCGCCGCGAAGCGCCCGGCGTTCATCAGGTGCCAGTCGGTCGCGTGGCCGTCCCGCCCCGAGTACTGGTGCATCGGCGCGACGACGACGCGGTTCTTCAGCGCGAGGCCGCGCAGCGCGAGCGGCGTGAACAGCAGCGGGACGTCGGGCATCGGGCGATCCGGCGGGTCGGTGGAGCCCGCATGCTACGCGCCGGCCCCGTGGTGGCGCGGTGCGCGTTCCACCTCAGAATCGCAGGCCGACCGACAGGCGGACCATGTCGCTCTCGCCGTAGCTGACGTTCGGGTCGTACGCGACGCGCACGAACCAGTCGGCGTGGCTCCAGGTGAGCGCGACGCCGGTGCCCGAGACGAGGGGCGCGCCCGGCGCCGCACGACCGCTGCGACGGAACAGGTCGATCGAGCCGGCGGTCGCCGCGTCGAAGCGCCGCCGCAGCACCAGGTGCGCGACGCGCTGCCCGGTGCCGAGGCGGTCGTCGCGCACCTCGAAGAGTGTCGCGTCGGTCGCGGCGTCGAGGCGCCCGCGCAGCCCGAGCAGCGTCGAGTCGTTCGGGTCGAAGTTCAGGTTCACGTAGGGCCGCAGGTTGGTGCGCCCCAGCCCGACGAGCAGCGCGACCCGCTCGGCCGCATCGAGCCAGGCCTCGGCGGTGAGGCTGCCGCCGACGAAACCGCCGGAGGCGAGCTGCAGCGAACCCAGCAGCCGCACCGGGCCGACGCGCCCCTGCCTCTCCCAGCCGGCGCGCAGCTGGTGCTCGCCGGTGTCGTCGCGGTAGAGGCCGACCCACGCGGTGTCGTCCTCGTCGCTCGCCCGCAGGTTCAGGTCGAGCCCCGACGGATCGACGTTCTGGTGATAGCGGCCGAGGGTCGCGCGCCAGGCCCAGTCTCGCCCGGGCGCGGGGCGCTCGTTCGGGACGAGGTCCGCGCGATCGTCGATCGCGCCGGCCGGGCCCGATGCGAGCACGCCGGCGAGCACCGCGGTGGCCGCGGTCGCCGCGCGCGTCGCGACGCGCCGCGGGCCGAGGCCGGTGCCCGTCCTCAGCCGCGCACCTCGACCGAAGGCTCGCCGTCGGCGAGCTCGCCGACCACCGCGGCGTGGTCGAAGCCGTCGCGCCGGAACGCCGCGAGCACCGCGTCGACCGCGTCCGGCGCGCAGGCGACCAGCAGGCCGCCACTCGTCTGCGGGTCGGTGAGCAGCGCACGCTCGAGTTCGCCGATGCCGGCGCCGAGCTTCACGTCGCGGCCGTAGCCGGCCCAGTTGCGGCCTGACGCGCCGGTCACGAAGCCGCGCTCGGCGAGCGCGCGCGCGCCGTCGAGCAGCGGCACCTTGGGCCAGTCGAGCCTCGCGACCAGCCGCGCGCCGCGGGCGAGCTCCAGCGTGTGGCCGAGCAGCCCGAAACCGGTGATGTCGGTCAGCGCGTGCACGCCGTCGAGCTCGGCGAGCGCGCGCCCGGGGGTGTTCAGCTTCGTCGTCGCCGCGATCATCGCAGCGTAGCCCTCGGGCGGCAGCTGCTCCTTCTTGAGCGCGGCCGACATCACGCCTACGCCGATCGGCTTGCCGAGCACCAGCACGTCGCCGGCGCGCGCCCCGGAGTTGCGCTTGACCTTGTCCGGGTGCACCAGGCCCATCACGACCAGGCCGTAGATCGGCTCGACCGAGTCGATCGTGTGCCCGCCGGCGATCGGGATGCCCGCCGCCGCGCACACCGACTCGCCGCCCGCGAGGATGCGGCCGATCGTCTCGACCGGCAGCCTGTCGATCGGCATCCCGACCAGCGCCAGCGCCATGATCGGCGTGCCGCCCATCGCATAGACGTCCGAGATCGCATTGGTCGCGGCGATCCGGCCGAAGTCGAACGGGTCGTCGACGATCGGCATGAAGAAGTCGGTCGTCGCGATCAGTGCCTGGGAATCGTTGAGCTTGTAGACCGCGGCGTCGTCGGCGGTCTCGATGCCGACCAGCAGCTGCGGCGGCACCGGCAGCTTGGCGGTGTCCTTGAGGATGTCGGCCAGCACCCCGGGTGCGATCTTGCAGCCGCAGCCGCCGCCGTGCGAGAACGAGGTGAGGCGGATCGGGCCGGGCGAGACGGGGGCGTTCATGCGGGGGCTCCAGGGCGGCGGGGGTCGGCAGGATTATGCGTGAATCCGCCGTCCGCGCGATGTCCGGGACAGGCCGCGGGCAGTCCGGGCGGCGCCCGCCGGTCGGTTGGCATCCGTCGCGACCCGATGCATGATCCGCGCCGAGGAGGAGCCCCCGGCGGGCCCGAGCGCGACGCGACGGGACCGACCTGCGCCGGGGCGGAGACGGACACACGATGCGCGGATCGGCAACCGTGGGGATCGAACCTTGAGGCGCGCGGGCCGCACCGCGCTCATCGATGCGCTCGCCGAGACGCGCCGCACCACGTGGCGGCTCGTGGACGCCGTCGCGCCGGCCGCGCTGCTCGCCGAGGCGCCAGGCGGGTCGCTGCTGCGGCGCCTGGGGCGCATCGGCTGGCGCCAGGAGCACTGGTGCCTGCGCGACGTGCCGCCGGGCCGCCTGCCGCCGCCCAGCCGCATGATCGACGCGGACCGCTGCTTCGGCGACGAGGCCGACCCGTCGGAGCCCTTGCCGCCATCCGCGCCGGTGCGCGCCTGGATGGATGCGGTGCTCGACGTGGTGCTCGAGCGGCTCGCCTCGGAAGCCGACGACGACGTCGGGCTGCACCGCTCGCGACGAGCGCTGTTCCACGAGCAGGCACAGCAGGAGGCGATGCTCGCCTGCCTCGCGATGCGCGGCCTGCCCGCGCCGCAGAGCGCGCTCGCGCCGCTCTCGCGGATGCGCCTCGCCGCCGACGTGAAGGTGCCGGGCTGCGAGGCGATGATCGGCGCGGCGCCCGAGGACGGCTTCTCGTACGCGGTCGAGCGCGACGCGCACCCGGTGCGGCTCGCGTCCTACGGCATCTCGCTGCAGCCGGTCACCAACGCCGAGTTCCTGCAGTTCGTCGAGGACGGCGGCTACCATCGCGCGCGGCTGTGGGCGCCCGAAGCGTTCGCGCGGCTCGCGGCCGAGGGGCGTAGCGCGCCGGCGCATTGGCGCCGCGTCGGCGACCGCTGGCAGATGCGCTGGTTCGACACGTGGCTGCCGCTGGAGGCATACGCGCCGCTCGTCCACGTCGATGCGCACGAGGCCGAGGCGTGGTGCGCCTGGGCCGATCGCCGCCTGCCGACCGAGGCCGAATGGGAGCACGCTGCGGCGTCGCTCGACGGATTCGACTGGGGTGACACCGTGTGGGAGTGGACCGCCTCGACCCTGACGCCCTACCCCGGCTTCCGGCCCGATCCGGAGGACGGCCCCGCGCCCTTCGGTACGCATCGCGTCGCACGCGGCGGCTCGTTCGCGACGACGCGCGACCGGCTCGACCGCCGGCAGCGTCGGCCGCTCGAGCCGACCCGCGCCGATGCGTTTGTCGGCTTCCGCAGCTGCGCGCCCGACTGAGTCGGGCACACCGCACGGGGTCGGCCGGCGACGGCATGCGGCGGCCCGCGGCCCGCCGCCCGCGCCGGTTCGGCTGCACGCCGCGGCCCCGGCTACACTGGACGCATGCACGTCGACCTCCCCTCCGGCATCCGCATCGAGTACGACCGCTCGGGCCCCGCGGACGCGCCGGCGATCCTCCTGGTGATGGGCCTGGGCATGCAGTTGATCGCGTGGCCGCCGTCGCTGGTCGCAGGACTGGTCGCGCACGGCTTTCAGGTGATCCGCTTCGACAACCGCGACGTCGGGCTGTCGAGTCACGTGACCCCGGGCCGGCGTGTCGACATGCGCGCGGCCGCGGTGCGGTCGATGCTCGGGTTCTCGGTGAAGCCGCCCTACACGCTCGAGGACATGGCGGGCGACGCGATCGGGCTGCTCGACGCGCTGCACGTCGGGCGGGCGCACGTCGTCGGCGTGTCGATGGGCGGGATGATCGCGCAGGTGCTGGCCGCAGGCTGGCCCGGGCGGGTCGCGACGATGACCTCGATCATGTCGTCGAGCGGCGCGCCTCGCTTCAACTTCCACTGGACGCCGGCCACGCGCGCACTGCTGACGCCGCCGCCGAAGGGCGCCCACGAGGCCGCGCTGCTCGACCACATGGAGAAGGTCTGGATGCTGATCGGCAGCCCCGGCATGCAACCCGCCAAGGAGACGCTGCGAGGCCGGCTGCGCACCAGCCTGCACCGCGCCTACGACCCGGGCGGCGTGGCGCGCCAGCTCCTCGCGATCATGGCGAGCGGCGACCGGCGCAAGCTGCTCAAGCGGATCACGGTGCCCACGCTCGTGATCCACGGCGAGGCCGACCCGCTGGTGCCGATCGGCGCGGGTCGCGACACCGCGGCGAACATCCCCGGCGCGACCTTCCGCCCGATCCCGGGCATGGGCCACGACCTGCCCGAGGCGCTCGTGCCGCGGCTGGTCGACGAGATCGTCGCGCACTGCGGCGCGGCGGGGCGACGCGAGGCGGCCTGAGCGCGCGCCCCCGAGCCGCGCGAAGGGTCTTGGGCCGGCCCGTATCATCGGCCCTCCATCTCCCGAACCACCCTGCGGCGCGGCCACCGAGGCCGTGCCGGCCCCTGGAGCCTTCCGCATGTCCGATGCCGTCGCGCCGCCCGCCGGCGGGCGGAGCGCCGCCGCCCCCGCCGGCACGCCCGCGGCCCCGCCGGTGCTCGCGGTCGTCGACCTGCACAAGCGCTTCGGCTCCGACCGCGAGGTGCTCGCGGGCCTGTCGCTCGAGCTGCGCGCGGGCGAGCGCGTCGCTCTGCTCGGCGAGTCGGGCGTCGGCAAGTCCACGCTGCTGAACCTGGTCGCGGGGCTGGAGCGGCCGGACTCGGGCGAGATCCTGGTCTCGGGCCGGCCGATCCACGCGCTGCCCGAGGACGAGGCGGCGCGGCTGCGCGCGCGCGAGATCGGGTTCGTGTTCCAGGCCTTCCACCTGCTGCCGCACCTGCGACTGTGGCAGAACGTCGCGGTGCCGCTGCTGCTGAACGGCATCGACGCGGCCGAGGCGCGCCCGGTCGCCGAGGCGATGCTCGGGCGCGTCGGGCTCGGCGATCGCGCGGCCTCGCTGCCGCGCGAGCTCTCCGGCGGCGAACAGCAGCGCGTCGCGCTCGCGCGCGCGCTGGTGCACCGGCCGCGGCTGATCCTCGCCGACGAGCCGACCGGCAACCTCGACCCGCGCACCGGCGGCGCGGCGCTCGCTCTGATCGACGAGCAGGTGCGCGCGCACGGCGCGGCGCTGCTGATGGTCACCCACTCTGCGCAGGCCGCGGCGATCGCGCAGCGGCGGCTGCGGCTGACGCCGGCGGGGCTCGAGGAGGCGCCATGAGCGCGCCGCCGCGGATTGCCGGCGACGCGCCGCCCCCGGGCGCGACGCGCGATGACGCCCGTGGCGCGGACGTGCCCGCCCGGCGTCCGCGTGCGGCGACGTTGCGCTGGTGGGCGTGGCTCGCGCTCGGTCAGTGGCTCGCGGCGCCGGGGCGCGCGGCGAGCTCGGTGCTCGCGGTCGCGATCGGCGTGGCGCTCGCGCTGGCGATCCACCTCGTCAACGCATCGGCGCTCGAGGAGTTCCGCCAGGCGATCGCGACGGTCAACGGCGAGGCGCACGCGCAGGTCCGGGCTCGTGGCGAGGCGTTCGACGAGGCCGCGTGGGCGCGAATCGCCGACCCGCCGATCCCGGGCGTCGCGGCG
This sequence comes from Burkholderiales bacterium, assembly GCA_020248665.1. Classification (GTDB taxonomy): domain Bacteria; phylum Pseudomonadota; class Gammaproteobacteria; order Burkholderiales; family Burkholderiaceae_E; genus UBA4615. The sequence goes on from JADCHE010000041.1 coordinate 5,826, forward strand.
GCGAGCCCGGTCTTCGAGGCGGAGCTCGCGATCGGGCCGCGCGCAGGGGCGAGGGCAGGCGGTCGCTCCGGCGCGTCGGCCGCGTCGGGCGCCTCGGGCACGCCGCGCACGCTGCGCGTCGTCGCGCTCGACCCGTTCGCCGCCGCTGCGGTGACGCCCGCGCTGCTGCCCCAGGCCGGCCGCGCCGGCGGGGCCGACTCGCCGCTCTTCGACCCCGACGCGATCTTCCTGTCGCAGGCCGCCCTCGAGGCGCTCGGGCTCGCCGAGGGCGACGCGCTCGAGGTCCGCGTCGGGCTCGCGACCGTCGCGCTGCGCGTGGCCGGCACGGTGCCGGGCGCCGCACCCGGGCAGCGGCTCGCGGTGATGGACCTCGGCACCGCGCAGTGGCGACTCGACGCGATCGGGCGGCTCACGCGGATCGACCTGCGGCTCGCCGAGGGCGCCGACGCGACCGACGTGCGGCGCTCGGTCGAGGCGCGGCTATCGCCCGACGCGCGCTGGACGACGCCCGACGTCGCCGAGCAGCGGATGTCGAACGTGTCGCGCGCCTACCGGGTGAACCTGAACGTGCTCGCGCTGGTCGCACTCTTCACCGGCGCGTTCCTGGTGTTCGCGACCACCGCGCTGTCGGTCGTGCGCCAGCAGGGCGAGCTCGCGCTGCTCGGCGTGCTCGGCGCACCGCGCCGCGCACGGCTCGGCGCGGTGCTCGCGCAGGGCGTCGCGATCGGCGCGATCGGCGCGGCGCTCGGCACCGCCGCCGGCATCGTGCTCGCCGCGGCGCTGCTCGCCGCGGTCGGCGGCGACCTGGGCGGCGGCTACTTCAGCGGCTCGCGGCCGCGGCTCGCGCTGCCGCCCCTCGAGATCGCCGCGTTCGCGGCGCTCGGCCTCGCGGTCGGCACGCTCGGTGCGGCGCTGCCGGCGTGGGCGTCGTCGCGGATCGCGCCGGCGCGCGCGCTCAGGCACGGCAGCGCCGAAGACACGCTCGCCGGCCTCGCGCGGGGGCGGCTCGCGGCGGTGCTCGCGGTGGTGGGCGCGCTGCTGCTGCTGCTGCCGCCGATCGGCGGCCTGCCGCTCGCGGCCTACGCGGCGATCGCCGCATGGCTGGTCGCGGGCGTGGCGTGCGTGCCGCTGCTCGTGCGCCTGCTCGGCCGCGCGCTCGCGGGCGCTGCCGACCGCGCGCTGTGGCGCGTGCCGGCCGCGTGGCTCGCGACGACACGGATCGCGCAGTCGCCCGGCACGGTCGCGGCGGGCCTCGCCGGCGTCGTCGCGGCCTTCGCGCTGTCCTCGGCGATGGCGATCATGGTCAGCAGCTTCCGCGTGTCGGTCGCCGACTGGCTCGAGGCGGTGCTGCCCGCCGACGTCTACGCGCGCGTGCCCTCCGCATCGGGCGCCCCGCTCGACGACGCGCTGCGCCGCGCGATCGCCGAGGCGCCCGGCATCGCGCGTGCCGAGTTCCTGCGGGTCGTCGACCTGAGCCTCGACGACGCGCGCCCGCCGGTCGCGCTGCTGGTCCGCGACCTCGATCCCGCGCATCCGCAGCACCGGCTGCCGCTGACCGGCGAGGCGCTCGCGCCGCCCGCCGGCGCGGTTGCGGTGTGGATCTCCGAGCCGATGCTCGACCGATACCGGCTCACGCCCGGGCAGCGGATCGAGCTGCCGATCGGCACGCCGCCGCCCGCCGGCACGCCGCCCCGCTTCTTCGTCGCCGGCGTCTGGCGCGACTACGCGCGCCAGCACGGCGCGGTCGCGATCGCGTCCCGCGACTGGCGCGCGCTCGGTGGCGACGCCGGCGCCTCCGACGTCGCGCTCTGGCTCGCGCCCGGCACCCGGCCCGACGAGGCACTCGCGGCGATCGCGGCGCGCGAGCCGGCGCTCGCCGCGCTCGAGTGGCGAAGCTCGTCGGAACTGCGCGCGCTGAGCCTGCGGATCTTCGACCGCAGCTTCGCGGTGACCTACGCGCTCGAGGCGATCGCGATCCTCGTCGGCCTGTTCGGCGTGGCGGCCGCCTGCGCCGGCGAGGCGCTGGTGCGCGCGCGTGAGTTCGGCATGCTGCGCCACGTCGGCGCACGGCGACGCCAGGTCGTCGTGCAGCTCGCGATCGAGTCGGCACTGACCGTATCGGTGGCGGTCGCCTGGGGCGGCGCGGTCGGCGCCGCGATCGGGCTGGTGCTGATCGAGCGCGTGAACCCGCAGTCCTTCCACTGGACGATGGACGTGCACTGGCCGCTCGGACTGCTCGCCGCGAGCGGCGGCGCGCTCATCGCCGCGGCGGTCGCGAGCGCGCTGCTCGCCGCGCGCGGCGCGCTCGGCGCCGGGCCGCTCGCGGCGGTGAGGCAGGACTGGTGAGCGGGCCGATGTCGCCGCCCCGGCCCGTCGATCGGACGGCCTGCGACCGGCCCGACCGCCCGGATCCGTCGCCCCACGCGTCGACGGGCACGGTCGCGCCGCTTCGGCGTCGGCTGCTTCACGCCGTGTCGCTGCCAGCCATCGCGCTCGCGGCGGGCGCGGCCTCGCACCGCGCGTCCGCGGCGTCGGGCGCGTCCGGCCCGACCGGATCGTCCGGCGCATCGGGCCCGACCGTACCGACCGCCCCCGCGCCCTCGACGCTCCGCTCGTTCGACTGGGCCCCGGTCCGGCGCGACCCGCCGATGACCTTCCCCGCGGACTTCGGCGCCCACCCCGAGCACCGCACCGAGTGGTGGTACGTGACGGGGTGGCTCGAGCGCCCCGGCGCGGCCGACGCCGGCTTCCAGCTGACCTTCTTCCGCAGCCGTACCGCGCATCCGGCCGCCAACCCCAGCCGCTTCGCGGCGACGCAGCTCGTGCTCGCGCACGCCGCGCTCGCGCTGCCCGAGCGCGGCCGGCTGCTGCACGCCGAGCGCGCGTCGCGCGCCGGCTTCGGCCTCGCCGGCGCGCAGACCGGCGACACCCGCGTCTGGCTCGGCGCCGGCGACGACGCGTGGACGCTGCGCCGCGACCCTGCCACCGACCGCTACCGCGCCCGGATCGTCGCGAAGGACTTCGCCTTCGAGCTCGACCTCGACCCCGCCGCGCCCCCCCTGCTGCAGGGCGAGGCCGGCTTCTCCCGCAAGGGGCCCGGCGAGGCGCAGGCGAGCCGCTACTACAGCCGCCCTCAGGTCCGCGTCGCCGGCCGCGCGCGCGTCGGCACGGCCGAGACGCCGGTCGAGGGCCTTGCCTGGTTCGACCACGAGTGGTCGAGCGAGATCCTCGACGAGCGCGCCGTCGGCTGGGACTGGACCGGACTCAACCTGGACGACGGCGGCGCGCTGATGGCCTTCCGGATCCGCGGCCGCGACGGCCGCGACGCGTGGACCGACGCGACGCTGCGCGAGGGCGCGGCGGGCGCCGTGCGCACCGGCCTGAAGCCCGCCTTCGAGCCGCTGCGCCACTGGCAGTCGGCCCGCAACGGCGCGCGCTGGCCGGTGTCGATGCGGATCCGCGTCGCCGGTCGCGAGCTCGAGCTGCGGCCGCTCTTCGACGACCAGGAACTCGACGCGCGCGGCAGCACCGGCACCACCTACTGGGAAGGCGCGGTCGTCGCGCTCGAGGGCGGCCGGCGGATCGGCCGCGGCTACCTGGAGCTGACCGGCTACGCGGGCGCGCTGAGGCTCTAGCCGACCGCCCGCACCGTTCGCGGCGCCCGCCGCTTGCCGAAGCGGGCAGAACGCGCGACAGTGGGGACCACGGCCGACGGCTTCGTCGAGGGAGTGCCGCGATGACCCCGATCCCGGTGCTGACCACCCATGCGCTGATCGCGATCGGCTACGCGATCCCGCTGCTGTTCGCGCCCGCCGACTTCCTCTGGCTCTACGGCGCCGAGCCCGACCTCGACGCGCTGCACCTCGCCCGACTGCTGGCCGCGGCGCTGGTCGGCGTCTCGGCGATCACCTGGCTCGCCCGCGAGGCGCCCGAGGGCCCGGCACTCGATGCGATCTGCTTCGGCCTCGCGCTCGGCACCGGCCTGGCCACGCTGATCACGCTCGGCCACCAATTGCTCGCGCCGACGGCAGGCCTGCTCGGCTGGTCGACGATCCTGATCTGTGCCGGACTGTCGGGCGCCTACACGATGCTCTGGCTCGGCCGCGCGGCCCGGCGCTCAGCGCCGCCGACGGTGACGGCGAGCTGAGCCCGCCCGGCCCCGCGCCGCAGGATCGGGAGCCTGCGGCTCAGACCCGCCGCGCCCCGAACCGCCCCGCCGCCCGCTCCGCCCGCGCCCTCACCGCGGCCGGCAGCCGCTTCACGAGGAACGGGATGCCGATCATCAGCAGCGCGAGGTCGTCGGCCCAGCCGAACAGCAGCGCGACGTCGGGCAGCAGGTCGATCGGGCTGATCGCATAGGCCGCGAGGGCCAGGATCGCCGCCTTCAGCGGGAGCGGTGTCTCGGCGTCGCGCAGCGCGTGCAGCAGCACCAGGCCGTCGCGGCCGACGGTCTTCAGGAAGGTCCAGGCTCGAACGGGCCACATGCGTACGGTCCTCCGGGAAACGTCCAGCACACGGGGAGATGGGGGTGCTCGCGCGCGCTGCAAGGCGCCGGCGTACGGGCCGGTGCTGGCACGGCCGCCCCGGACGACCCGATCGCGGCACGCTCCCGAGTCAGGTCGAGTCCAAGGCGCGACCGGCCGCGGTGAACGCGCCGAGCACTGCCTGCAGGACGGCACCGGGCACCGGGTCACGCCAGACCAGGCCCACGTCGCCGATGTCGTGCGTGAGCGCGAGCGGGAGCGCGACCAGCAGGCCGTGCGCTTGCATCCGGGCCGCCACCGCGCCCGACTGCACGCCCAGCGCGTCCGTCTCGCGCAGCAGCGCGAGGTTGGCGTAGACCGAGACCGAGGTCAGCACGGTCGGCGGCGGCGGCACGCCCGCGGAGGCGAAGCTGGCGATCAGCGCCTCGTGCAGCGGCGTTCCGCCCGTCGGCATCAGCCAAGGATACCGCGCGACGTCGCGCCAGGTCACGCGCCTGCGCGCCGCGAGCGGATGGGCCGGACCGCAGACGACCCGGTGGCGGTCGGCGAACAACCGCCGATGGGGCAGGCCCGAACCCAGTGCCCGGGCATCGAGCCGGGTCGCCAGCACGTCGAGCTCGTTGCGTTCGAACCGGTCCCACAGCACCGCCGCGATGTCCTCGACCAGCGTCAGCTCGATGCCGGGCGACCCGGCGCGCAGCCGCAGCACGGTCGCCGGCACCAGCTCGACCGCGGCGACCGACATCGTGCCCACGCGAACCCGTCCCGTGCCACCGGACCGGATGCTCGCGACCTCCGCGAGCGTGCGCTGCGCGTCCTGCATCACCCGCTCGGCATGGGCCAGCACCGGTGCCGCGGACGGCGTCGGGCGCAGCCGCTGCCCGCGCTCGAACAGGCGCACGCCGGCGGCCGTCTCGATGTCGGCCAGCCACTGCGAGACGGCGGGCTGCGTGATGCCCAGTGCGTTCGCGGCGGCCGTGAGGCTGCCGTGCCGGGCGATGGCCAGCAGCACCTCGAGATGCCGCAAGCGGATGCGCCGGGTCCACTGCGCGGCCAGTCGGCCCGGGGGCATCGGCACGGCGTTGCTCATAAGCGGATGCTGATGGGGTCAGTAGACGATCGCATCTTCGAATTATGGCGTGATCCGCGATCATCACGGCTGGCCGGACCCTACATCGCCCTGCACGGAGTTGCGCCATGCCTTCGACGTCGCGACGCTCGACGAACCCGCCGCCCCAAGGCGCCGCGCCGCACCCCGTGCGCCGAAGGCTGCTCGGCACGGTCGCCTCGGCCGCGGCGCTGACGCTGGCCGGCGGCCCCACCGCTCTCGCGCAGTCCGGACCGGCCTCCGGGGCCTGGCCCAACCGACCGATCCGGCTGATCCATCCGTGGGCCGCCGGCGGCGGCGGCGACATCGTGGCCCGCCTGCTCGCCGAGAAGATGCGGACCGAGTTCGGCCAGCCGGTGCTGGTCGAGAACCGACCCGGGGCCGGCGGCAACGTCGGCGCCGAGCTCGCGGCGCGCCAGCCGCCCGACGGGTACACGATCATGACCACCGCGGCCGGGTTCGCGATCGCGCCGTCGCTGTACCGCACGCTGACCTACGACCCGCTCAAGGACTTCGCGCCCGTCACCAAGATGGCCACCGCGCCGCTGCTGGTGCTGGTGCGCGCCGATTCGCCGCTGCGCACGATGGCCGACCTCGTCGCGCTTGCGAAGCGCGAACCCAAGGGCGTGACCTTCGGCTCCTTCGGCAACGGCTCGCCCTCGCACCTGATCGGCGAGCGCATCAACCGGCTCGCCGGCATCACGATGACCCACGTGCCCTACACCGGCGGGGGCGCGGCCACCGACCTGCAGGGCGGCTCGCTCACGGTCGCGATCCTCGACGCCCTGTCGCAGACGCCCCAGGTGAAGGCGGGCAAGCTGCGCGCCCTCGCGCTCAACGGCCCGAACCGCCTGCCGACGCTGCCCGACGTTCCGACGCTCACCGAGTCCGGCATTCCGTTCGACCTCGTCGGCTGGCACGCGATGTTCGCGCCCGCCGGCACGCCGCCGGAGATCGTCGAGCGGCTGGCCGCGGTGGTCAACCGGATCCTCGCGATGCCGGACGTCCGCGCGCGGATGTTCGAGGTGGCGCTCTTCCCGGTGCAGCCGCCGACCACGCCGCAGCAGTGGAGCACGCTGTTCCGCGAGGACGTGCAGGCGTGGGCGGAGTTGGTCCGCAGCTCGGGCGCGACGATCAACTGAACCCACCGGTGCGACCGCGCGGAGGACCGATGGACACCAGGCCGCCCGACCCCACCGGACCGATCGTCGTGCAGCGCGACCTCGTCTACGGCGAAGGCGCGATCGGATACGGCACCCCGCAGGCCGGGGTGCGCCCACTGCGGCTCGACGTCTTCCTGCCGCGGGGCGAGCCGCCACCCAGGGGACGGCCCGCGCTGGTGCTGTCGCACGGCGGCGCCTACCACCGCGGCGCGAAGGACCGCGACGAGTTCGAGCAGGACGGCTCGCGGAACACGCCTGTCCACGAGTACTGCGAACGGTTCGCGGCACGCGGCTATGCGTGCTTCTCGGTCGGCTACCGGCTGACCCAGGAGCGGCCCGCACCGCAGCCCCGGCCGATCAAGGGCGACCGCCAGGAGCTGCACCGCTCGCGGACCGACTACGTGCGCACGCTGCTGGGCCTGCCGCCGGCGACCCCCGAGGAGCTGCTGAACGGCATGGAGGCCGTCTGGGCCGACGTCGCCGCGGCCTTCGCCTTCGTCCGGACGAACGCGGCGCGCTGGGGCATCGACACCGACCGGATGGCGATCGGCGGGTTCTCCGCCGGCGCCGTCGCGTCGGTCTACGCGGCATACGCGCTCGGCCAGCCCGCGGCGGCCGTCGTCTGTCTGTCGGGCGGCATGAGCCCCGAGGACGTCGAGCACTACCTGCACGGCGGTCGCGGCATGCCGCCGCTGCTGATGTTCCACGGCGAGCACGACCTGCCCACCATCCACCTGCGCAGCGGCGCGCTCGCCGAGGGCGCGGCGCGCGTCGGGCTGGCGCTGCGCCACTACCGGGTGCCGGGCAAGCCGCACTTCTACGACCGGGAGTCGGCCGTCGTACCCGAGCGCGCGACGATGCCGGGCGGCGAGCACTGCACGACCGTGGAAGCCGCGATGGAACGTTTCCTCGACGAGTCGCTCGCCCCGCCGGCAGTCGACGTCGACATGCTGGACGCGTTCGCGCAGGCCTGGAACCGCCACGACATCGACGCGCTGATGTCGTTCATGACCGACGACTGCCTGTTCCACGCCTGGACCGGACCGGACGCCTGCGGCACGCCTTACCTCGGTCGCGAGGCGGTGCGCGCCGGCTTCATGAAGGCCTGGGCCGACTACCCCGATGCGCAGTGGACCCGCGCGCGGCACACGGTGTCGGGCGCGCGGGGCGTCTCCGAGTGGACCTTCGTCGGCACCCGCGCGAGCGACGGGGAGCGGGTCGAGGTCGACGGCTGCGACCTGTTCACGTTCCGCGGCGACCGGATCCGGGTGAAGGACTCGTGGCGCAAGCTGCGGCGCTGAGGCGCCGGCTCACTTCACCAGCTGGTTGATCTCGATGATCGGCAGCAGCACCGCGAGCACGATCATCAGCACGATCGCGCCCATCACCAGGATCAGGATCGGCTCGAGCAGGCTGGTGAGCGCGAGCGTGCGCCGCTCGACCTCGGACGACAGCGTCTTCGCTGTGCGATCGAGCATCTCGGACAGCTCGCCGGTCGCCTCGCCGCTCGCGATCATGTGGATCATCATCGGCGGGAACTGCTGACCGGCCGCGAGCGCGCGCGACAGCGTCGAGCCCTCGCGCACCCGCGACACCGCATCGGCGACGTTGGCGCGCAGCGCGTCGTTGGTCAGCGTCTGCGCGCCCGCCTCCAGCGCGCGGATCAGCGGCACGCCGCTGCCGGTCAGGATCGCGAGCGTCGAGGCGAAGCGCGCGGTGTTGACGCCGCGGATCAGCCGGCCGAAGAGAGGCGCGTCGAGCAGCCGCGCATGCCACGACATCCGCAGCGTCGGACTGCGCAGCAGGTAGCGCAAGCCCGCCACCGCCGCGACCAGCGCGATCGCGAGCAGCCAGCCCCAGCTGCGCAGGAACGCGGAGGCCTCGATCAGGATCACGGTGAGCAGCGGCAGCTTCTGCTTGGTCTGCGCGAAGACGCCCACCACCTGCGGCACGACGTAGGTCAGCAGCGCGACGATGACGCCCGCCGCGACCAGCGTCACGATCGCCGGATAGGTGAACGCAAGCTTCACGCGCTGCGTGAGCGCGGTCCGCGACTCGACGTAGTCGGCGAGCTTCGACATCACCAGCGCGAGGTCGCCCGACTGCTCGCCCGCCGCGACCAGCGCGCGGTAGACGTCCGGGAAATCGCGTGGGAACTTGGCCATCGACGCGGCGAGCGTCTGGCCGCCGACGACGTCGCTGCGCACCGCCGCGAACCGGTCGCGGATCACCGGCCGCTCGGCCTGCTCGATCACCGCGGCGAGCGCGCGCTCGAGCGGCAGCTTGGCCGACAGCAGGCTCGCGAGCTGGCGCGTCGCCATCGCGAGCTCGGCGTCGCGCAGCCGCCCGCCGATCACGAGGGCGCCCGAACCGGGCGTGCGGTCCTCGACCGGCGCGAGCGCGATCGGCGTCAGCCCGCGCTCGCGCAGCACGCCGCGCGCCTGCTTCGGACTGTCGGCGTCGACGATGCCGCGCTCGATCCGGCCCGCACCGGTGGCGGCCTCGAACCGATAGGCCGGCATCAGTCTCGGGTGACCCGCACCACCTCGTCGAGCGAGGTGATGCCGGCCTGCACCCAGCGCTGGCCGTCGTCGCGCATGGTCTGCATGCCGTTGCGCAGCGCCGCCGCGCGGATCTCGCCCTCGCCGGCGTTGCGGTGGATCAGCGCGCGCAGCTCGTCGTCGACGACCATCAGCTCGTAGATGCCGGTGCGGCCCGCGTAGCCGGTCCTGTTGCAGGCGAGGCAGCCGACCGCGCGCCAGCCCTTGGAGATCGGGTCGGGCTGGCGGCACTGCGGGCAGAGCTTCCTCACCAGCCGCTGCGCGCCGATGCCGAGCAGCGACGACGACAGCAGGAAGGGCTCGACGCCCATGTCGATCAGCCGCGTGACCGCCGACACCGCGTCGTTGGTGTGCAGCGTCGCGAGCACCAGGTGGCCGGTCAGCGAAGCCTGCACCGCGATCTGCGCGGTCTCGAGGTCGCGGATCTCGCCGATCATGATGACGTCGGGGTCCTGCCGCAGGATCGAGCGCAGCGCCTTCGCGAAGGTCATGTCGATCCGCGCGTTGACCTGCGTCTGGCCGATGCCCTCGAGGTCGTACTCGATCGGGTCCTCGACGGTCATCACGTTGATCGTCGCCGAGTCGATCCGGTTCAGCGCCGAATAGAGCGTCGTGCTCTTGCCCGAGCCGGTCGGGCCGGTGACCAGCACGATGCCGTGCGGCTGGTGGACCAGCGTGTCGAAGGTGCCGAGCGTCTGCGGCGACATGCCGAGCTTGCCGAGGTCGAGGCGCCCTGCCTCCTTCTCGAGCAGTCGCAGCACCGCGCGCTCGCCGTGGCCGGTCGGCAGCGTCGAGACCCGCACGTCGACCGGGCGCCCGCCGATGCGCAGCGTGATGCGCCCGTCCTGGGGCAGGCGCTTCTCGGCGATGTCGAGCTGCGCCATGATCTTGATGCGGGAGACCAGCGCCGCGTGCAGCTCGCGCCGCGGCCGCACCACGTCGCGCAGCGCGCCGTCGACGCGAAAGCGCACCTGCGAATAGGTCTCGAACGGCTCGATGTGGATGTCGGACGCGCCGTCGCGCGCCGCCTGCGTCAGCAGCGCGTTGATCATCCGGATGATCGGCGCGTCGTCCTCGGTCTCGAGCAGGTCCTCGATCTTCGGGATGTCCTGCAGCAGCCGCGACAGGTCGAGGTCGCTCTCGACCTCGTCGACGACCGAGGCGGCCGAGCCCTCCTGCTGGGCGTAGGCGCGCGCGATCGCGGCGGCCAGCTCGGCGCCCGGCTTGCGCACCGGCACGACCCGCAGCGGCAGCGTGCGCGAGAGCTCGGCGAGCGCGTGCGCCGGCGTCGCGTCGCCGATCCACACCTCGATCGCGTCGCCCGAGACGCCCGACACCAGCAGCTGGTTCTGGCGCGCGTAGCCGTAGGGGACGTAGCGCGCCGGCGAAACCTGGCTCATCGTGGCCCCCGCGTCAGTTGGCGACCCCGGAGGCCGGCTCGACGCCGGCCGGCCCCGCGATGCCGCGGCGGATCAGGATCTCGTTCGGCGCGGTCTGCACGACTCCGCCCTGCGACGGCACGCCACCCGACGACGGCGGCGGCGCGCCGCCCTGCGTCGGCGCGCCGGGCCGCAGGTCGATCGTCGGCGCGGCGGGGGGCTGGCCCGGAACGGGCGCCGCTTCGCCGCCGGCCGGGGCCTGCGGCCGCGGCGCGACCGGGCGCCAGCGATCGGGCATCGCGTCGTTGATCGCGGGCGACATCGACGGCGGCGCGACGCCCGGCTGGCCCGGTCGCGGCGGCATCGGCGACATCGCCGGCGGCTGGAACTGGCGCTCGGGGATCAGCTCGCTCGCCGTGACCGGCGAGTTGCCCTGCAGCTGGCGGATGTAGTCGTAGCGATCCGCGGTGATGCCGAACGAGGCCTCCGCGTTGCGCAGCACCACCGGGCGCAGGAACACCAGCAGGTTGGTCTTCACGCGCTTGCGGTTGTCGTAGCGGAACAGGTTGCCCAGGATCGGCACGCGGCCGAGCCCCGGCACCATGCTGACCCCGCCCTCGACGCGCTCCTCGATCAGGCCGCCGAGCACCACCACCTGCCCGTCGTCGACCAGCACGTTCGACTCGATGGCACGCTTGTTGGTGATCAGGCCCGCGGCGAGCGTCGCGTCCTGCACGCTCGAGACCTCCTGGAAGATCTGCATCCGCACCGTGCCGCCCTCGGCGACCTGCGGGCGCACCCGCAGCGTCGTCCCGACGTCGCGCCGTTCGATCGTCTGGAACGGGTTCACCGCGCCGGCGGCCGCGCCGGTGTTGGTGAACGAGCCGGTGATGAACGGGACGTTCTGGCCGATGATGATCCGGGCCTCCTCGTTGTCGAGGGTCACCAGGTTCGGCGTCGCCAGGATGTTCGCGCCGGCCTCGGTCTCGAGCGCGCGGGCGAGGAAGCCGAGGTTGATCGCGGTGCCGTCGGTGGTCGAGCCCAGGATCGGCTTGCTGCTCACCACGCCGATGTTCAGGCCGCGGGCGACACCGAGCACGTTGGTGGCGACGTCGAGGATGTTGGTGCCGTTGCCCCGCGGCGGCAGGTTCGTGCCGCCGATGGTGTTGCTGCCCTGGTTCAGGAACTGCCACTGCACGCCGAGCTCCATCGAGCGGTCGGCGCTCACCTCGACGATCAGCGACTCGATGTAGACCTGCACGCGGCGCGCGTCGAGCTTGTCGATGACCGCGCGCAGGTTGCGGTAGATCGGTTCGGGGGCGGTGATGATCAGCGAGTTGGTCGACGGGTCGGCCGCGATGACCGCGCCGCCGGCGGCGATCGTGGTGACGCCGGCGCCCTGCTGCTGGCCGGTGCCGAGCGGCGAGGTGCCGGGCGCGTTCGCGCCGGCCGGACCGCCGAGCCCCGTGACCGGGCTGTTCGGGGTCGACGACGACAGGCCCGCGCCGAACTGCCCGCCGCCGAACGCACCGGCCTGCGTGGTGGCGCCGAACGCGCCCTGCTGGCCGAACTGCCCGCCGGCGCCCCCACCCTCGCCGACCAGCACGCCGCGCAGCACCTGCACCAGGCGCGTGGCTTCGGCGTTGCGCAGATAGACGACGCGGATGTTGCCGGGCTCGGACGACGGCTGGTCGAGCCGCGAGATCAGGCTCTTGGCGAGGTTCATGCGCGCCGGGCTGGCCGAGCGGATCAGGATCGAGTTGATGCGCGTGTCGGCGAGCACGATCACGCGCTGGCCGGGGTCGACCGTCGCGCCCTGCGCGCCGCCGGCGCGCGCCTGGTCGTCGAGCAGCCGCGACACCTGCAGCGCGACGTCGGTGGCGAGCGCGTGTCTCATCGCGACCACCTCGATCTCGCCGGCGGCCGGGCTGTCGAGCGTCGCGATGATCCGGGCGAGCCGCTGCAGGTTGGCCGCGTAGTCGGTGATGACCAGCGAATTGTTGTTCGGGTACGCGACGATCGGGTTGTTCGGCGAGATCAGCGGCCGCAGCACCGGCACGAGGTTGCTCGCCGACTCGTAGGTCAGACGGAAGATCTGCGTCACGACCCGGTCGCCGCCCGCGGCCGACGCGGACGGGCCGGACGCGCCGGCGCGACCGGCGGTGACCGGGCCGGACTGCAGCTTCGCGTCGGCCTCGGGCACCACGCGCGCGATCGAGCCGGTCTCGACCACCGCGAAGCCCTGAAGCCGCAGCGCCGACTGCAGCAGCTCGTAGGCGACCGCCGGCGGCACCGGCCGCGGCGTCTCGAGCGTGATCTTGCCGCGCACCCGCGGGTCGATCACGAAGGTGCGGTTCAGCAGGTGGCCGAAGGCGCCCACCACCGAGTCGATGTCGGCGTCCTTGAAGTTCAGCGTGATCGGCGCGCCGGGCGACGGGGCCCGCGCGGGCGCGGCCGCCGGGGCGGCGCCGTTCGGGGTCTGGGCGGAGGTCGGCCCCGTGGGCTGCGCGAGCGCGATCACGGCGATCGCCGCCACCGGCGCGGCGACGCGGAGCCGCCGGAGGAGCGGGCGGCGCAGCTGCGGGACGAGAGGCAAACTCAGGCTCCTATCTTGATGATCGTGCGCTCGCCTTCGCGGCGCCCCAGCAGCCCGAGCAGCGGCTGCAGCCTCGCCCGCTCCGGCTCCTCGGCGGAAGCCTCGGCGGTGAAGCGCAATCCCGACCTCGCGTCCCACGTGCCGCCGCCCTCCAGCCGCAGCGGCCCCGAAAGTGTAGTCATCCTGACCTGCGCCTGGGCGCCCGAACCGACCACGTCGATCCGGTAGGCGCCGAGCGGCCGCACCGGCGTGAGGGCCGAGGCCGCCTGCTGGAGCTCGATCGAGGCCCGGCCGTCGAACCGGCCGCTGCGCAGGGTCACGTTCTCCCACGACAGCGTCAATGCGCCGGTAGGCCGGATTGTATTCCACGGCGACCCCATCCGATCGAGCGCCACCGGCGGCAGTTGCAGCGATCCGGGCGTGGCGCGTAGCTCGCCGGCGCGACCGGTCAGCAGCACCGGCTGGCGCATGCTGTCGTGCTCGATCCGTGCGTCGAGCACCCCGACCAGCAACGGCCACGGCGACACCGTCCAGCCGAAGCGGCCCGGCAGCACCACGCCGGGCACCGACGCCACCGCGCCGGCGCGGCGCTCCGCGCCCGGGTCGGCGACGTCGGCCAGCACGATGCGCCCGCGCCCCGACCACACCGTGCCGGTCGCCTCGGCGAGCCGCACGCGGCCCTGCGTGACGCGGTCGAGCGCGACGTCGGCGAACGAGGCCGGCGCCTGCGTCGCGAGCACGGCGAGCGCGGCGAGCGCGCCGGCGATCGCCATCGCGACGCGCCAGCCCGCGCCGAATCCGCGGCCGGCCGCCGCGCGTCGCGTCCCGAGCGCCGACTTCCGGGCCGCCCCGATCACGGCCCCCGCTTCGGTGCCTCGAGCGTCAGCCGCGCGCTGACCACCCCGGGGGCCGTCTCGCGCTCGATCGCGACGTCGATCGCCCGCAGCCGCGTCTCGCGCAGCGCCCCGTCGAACCAGCCGAGCCAGGCCGCGAACGGCACGCCCTTGAAGCGCACGTCGATCAGTTCGCCGGACACCGTGAGCTGCGACAGCGAGCTCTTGAGTCCGGCCGCCTCGATCGACTGCTCGAGCAGCCCCTTGAGCTGCTGCGGCGAGTCGGCGGCCTGCGACGCCTGCCCCGACAGGCGGCGCGCCTCGGCCGCGAGCCCTTCCATCTGCGCGACCTGCGCGCGCAGCTTCGGCAGCTCGGCCTGCAGTGTCCGGCGGCCGACCCAGGCCGGCTCGAAGGCGAGCAGCCAGACGAGCGCGAGCCCGAGCAGCACCGCACCCGTGCCGAGCACGCGGCGCTCGCGCGACTGCAGCGAGGCCCACCAGCGCACGCCGTTCTCCAGCATCGCTGCCGGCGCCCGCACGCTCATGCCGTCCCCCGGCTCACGTCTGGATCCCTACCGTCGCCGTCGGCTCGCGCTCGCCGTCGAACTGCAGCTTCAGGCCCCCGCGCGCGCAGGCCTCGCGCAACTGCTCGCGGGCCGCACGTCCGTCGACGCGCTGCGGATGGAAGCGGACCTTGAGCCGGCCCTCGCGATACTCGACCGCGGCGATCGCATCGACGCCGCTGCTGCCGAGCGCCTGCCCGAAGCGCGCGAGCAGCGGCACCACGTCCTCGGGGCCCTGCTGTCCGCTGCCCGCACGCAGCGTGGAGACGTTGCGGTTCATCTGCAGCAGCGGGTCGACGACGACCTGCGCCTGCGGGAATGCGCCGCGGAAGGTCGCCTCGAGCGAGCGCCGCAGCGCATCGCGCTCGCGCGCGAGCTGCGCCCAGTGCAGGTTCAGCCCCGCGAGCCCCGCGAGCACGCAGGCCGCGGCGAGCGCCGCCGGCACACGCCACGCCCGCGCGTCGAAGGCGGCGAGCATCCGCCTGCCGGCCGCCGCGCGACCGGCGAGCAGATCGATGCCGCCGCCGGCACTCGGGATCTGCAGTGCCGACACCCGGACCGGCAACCCGAGGCGCGCGGTCGCCCGCTCGAGCGGCCCCGGCCACGACGCGTCGTCGACCCAGGCGTCGAGCGCCTCGGGCCGCACCGCGCCGGCGAGCGCGGTCTCGAGCGCCGCGACCACCGCCTCGGTTCGGAAGTCGGGGTCCTCGCCCGCCGTCCAGCCGAGCCCCTCGTGCTCGCCGGTGCGCAGCGCGATGCCGCCGTGCACGCAGCCGATCGACCAGGTGGTCGGCGAGCACGGCAGCGCGAGCTGCGCCGGCCACGCGGCGCGCACGCGCATGCCGCGGCGCTCGAACGCGCCGACGGTGAACTCGAGCCACTCGCGGTCGATCACCGCGACCAGCCGGCGCCCTTCGCCGAGCGACGGCCCGGCGACGATCGCGCAGGCCGACGCGTCCTGCAGCAGCGCGTCCTCGACGACGTTGGGCAGCGCCTGCGCGAGGCGCGAGCCGGTCAGCGCCGGCACCTGCGGGGTGAGCAGGACAACGTCGCGCGGGTCGAACACGAGACGCACCGACGACGCGCCCTCGAGCCCATCGAGCGACACGCGCTCGATGCGGCTCGCCGCCGCGTCACCGCCGCGGATCGCGAGCAGGCGCGCCTCGGTCCCGAAGGCCCGCTCGCCCTCGCTGCGCGGCGGCAGCCAGACGACCGCCTCCCCGCGCTTCAGAGGCGCAGCTGCCATACCACCTCCACGCGATCGCTCATCCGTTCAAGCAGCGTTACCGTCTGCGATTCGACACGGTCGTAGCGTATCACCCCGGTCACGAGGAAGAAGGACGAGCCGACGGTCAGCAGCGCGGGGTTGAGCGTCGTCGTCGTGCCGCCGAACTCGTTGGCGGCCTGCTCGAGCGTGCGGTAGAACGTGCGCTCGCGCCGCGAGACGAAGCGCCGCGCGGCCGACAGCTCGATCGGCTCGATGACCGCCGCGAGCACTTCGGGCGACGCGGTGTTGACGTTCACGCCGGTCGGCTGCGGCAGCACGATCGCGTGCGGCTCGAGCGCCGCGACGATCGCCGGATCCATGCCCGGGATGTCGAGCAGGTCCGCGATCCGCGTCATCGGCGGGCGCGCCGCGGGCACGACCCGGCCCTCGACGGTGCGCGGCGTCGACTGCAGCACGCGATCCCGGATCAGGTCCGCGGCCGACTCCGGACGTCCGAGCAGCGACAGCAGCTTGCGCAGCGCCTTCACGTGCGCATCGGACGCGACGCCGTTCGCGCCGGCGAGCGAGGCGAGGTTGAAGCGCCCCTGCGCGTCCTGGATCTGGCCCGCCAGCACCGCGTTGCGCGCGCCCTCGTCGAGCTTCGCGCCGGCGGTCACCGTCTCGTCCATCCGCGTGTCGAGCACCGGTACCGCCCACGGCTCGCCGAGGTGGTCGACCGCGCCGCTGCGCAGGTCCGCGCGCAGGATCACTTTCGCCCAGTCGAGCGCGGCGCGTTCGATCCAGCGGCTCTGCGCGAGCGCGAGGCGGTTCTCGACCGAGCGCACCGACACGTGCTCGCGCCAGAAGAGGCCGGAGACGACGATCGAGGCGAGGGTCACGACGAGCAGCGCGGTGACGATCGCGGCGCCCCGCTGGGCGTATCGGGTGCGCTCCATCGCGGTCAGTCCTTCACCGTGAGGATCCGCTGCAGCACGCGGCCGTCGGTGCGCACGACGCGCACCAGCAGGCCGGTGACCGCCGCGTTGGTCCCGCCGGTGACCGGCACGCCCGCCGCACCCGAGCCGGTGCCCGCACCGCCCGTGCCGGGGCCGGTGCCTGCGCCCGTGCCGGAGACCTGCCCCTGGCCCGCGGTCCCGACGCCCGCCCCGGCCAGCTGCCCGGCGAGCGCCTCCGCCGCGATCCAGCCCTGCTGCGCGACCCAGCCCTGCATCTGCAGCTGCGCGACCTGCCCGAGGATCGGCTGCCAGACGAGTCCAACCGAGTCCGACGCATCGGCGCCGGCCGGCGCGAACGCGCCCGCCGCACCCGAGGACGCGAGCGAGGACCGGTCGGTCGACGGCGCGACCCAGGCCCCGAAGCCGCGCTCGAGCACGCCGTCCCGCAGCCGCCACGCGACCCGCTGCAGCTGCGTCGCCTCGGTCGCGCCGGTCGCCTCGCGCAGCAGCTCGAGCGTCGCCACCGCCTGCTCTCCCGACACCGTGAAGTTGATCGCCGGCACCTGGAGCTTCAGCAGCCGCACCGGCCACGAGCGGCGCAGGTCCTCGTCGAGCTGGGAGAACGCGAGCGTCAGCGAGCGCAGCTCGTCCGAGGCGTCAACGATCCGACGCCGCGAGTCGAGCACCGCGTCGAGCCCGCGCCACGACAGCACCGCGAGCACGGCCATCAGTGCGGCCGCGACCAGCAACTCGACGAGCGTGAAGCCGCGCGAGCGCACGCGCGGGCGCGAACCGGGGCGTCGCATGCTCAGGACCCCCTCGGATCGGTCGCGAAGCCGACCAGCCGCGACAGCCGCACCTGCGCGCCGCCGGTCGGGAAGACGCTGACCTCGACCCGCCGGAACGCGGCGTTCGGCGTCGCGAACACTTCCTCGACGCAGGTCATCGCGGCCTCGGCCTGCGAGCAGTCGTAGCTGCGCTTGCCGACCGCAGGCCACTCGGCCTGCACACGGATCTGCGCGAGCCGGTTCTCCGCGCTCCACTGCGCGAGCGTGCGCTGGCGCAGCTCGAACGCGCTGTTAGACATCGCACCGACCGCTCGCAGCGACGCCATCAGCGCGACCGCGACGATCGTCAGCGCGACCAGCACCTCGACCAGCGTGAAGCCGCGCGCACCGGGCCGGCTCACTCGAGCACCTCGAACGCGCCGAGGCCGTTGGCGACGATCGTCACCGTCGCGCCCTGGCGCAGCATCCGCACCCGGTACGGCGGCTCGACGAGGTCGCGCCCGAAGTCGAGCGTGCGCCGCCCGTCGGCGCGCTCGACGACCAGCCGCGTCTCGACCTCCCAGGGCCTCGCGCGCAGGTCGCCATCGTCGGTGATCGGACGCCACTGCCGGTCGCGGAAGACCAGGAACCGGAAACCGGTGTCGTCGCTCTCGAAGCGGATCGGCGCGCCGCGCACCTGCGCCTCCTCGCGCGCGAGCGACAGCAGCTGGGCGAGCCGCTCGGCGTCGAAGCGAAGCGCGCGCTCGGGGTTCGGCGCACCGGAGAGGGTCACCATCGCGACGATCACCGCCGCGACCATCAGCGCGACGAGCAGCTCGATCAGAGTGAAGCCGCGCTGGCCGGCCGCTGCCGGGCTCGCGAAGGCCCCGCTCGGCGCGGCGGGACGGGACGCGCCACGCGCCGCGCGGCGGAACGGCGACAGGCCGCCGCTCAGAGGTCCCACGAGCCGATGTCGGCCTCGACGCCGGTGCCGCCCGATTGCCCGTCGGCGCCGAAGCTGAACACGTCGACCTCACCGCGCAGGCCCGGGCTGAGGTACTGGTACGGCTTGCCCCACGGATCGTTCGGCACCTTGTCGAGGTACGACTTCCAGTTGTTCGGGATGGGGCCGCTCGTCGGGCGGCGCGCGAGCGCCTGCAGGCCCTGCTCGGTCGTCGGGTAGCGCGAGTTGTCGAGGCGGTAGAGCTTCAGCGCCTGCATGATCTGCGCGATGTCCTGCTTCGCGGCGACGACGCGGGCCTCGTCCGGGCGGCTCAGCACGCGCGGCACGACGAGCGCCGCCAGCACGCCGAGGATCATGATGACGACCATCAGCTCGATCAGCGTGAAGCCCCGCGCCCGCCGGAGGCGCGCCCCGACGTTCCGCCATCCCGTTCGCATCGTCCGTCAGCTCTTCGTCGACCGCGTGGTCAATGGGGCTATGATACCAGCGCCCCCGAGCCGCCCCGCGGCCCGGGGCCTCCTTCGTCGGGCCGCGCGGCGGCCCCGCGCCCGTGTCGATCGGCCCCAACCCACCATGCGCCTGCGCCTCCCCGTCGTCCCGATCGTCTCGGTGCTGCTGTTCGCGGTGCTGTGCGCGATCGTCGCCGGCTGGGCGCTGCAGCTGCTCGCGCCGCGTGCCCCGATCGCGCCCGGGGGCGCGGTCGCGCAGGCCCAGGCGCCCGCCGACCTGTCGGCCGCGGGCCGGCTGTTCGGCGGCGTGCCGCGCCGGCTCGACGCGGTCGCCGAAGCGCCGTCGAACATCCAGGTCGCCGGCGTGCTCGCGGCCGGACCGCGCGGCGTCGCGCTGCTCGCGATCGACGGCCGCCCGGCGAAGCCGTTCGCCGTCGGCGAGTCGGTCTCCGACGGCATGACGGTGCGCTCGGTGACCGGCGACACCGTCGAGCTCGAGCGCGGCGGTCAGTCGTTGCGCCTGGCCGCGCCCGCCCGCGCGTCGCTCGCGGTGCTGACGAGCGGCCCGCAGCGGCCGACCGCCGGCGCCGCGCCCGGCCAGCCCACCGCGCCGCCCCCCGGACTGCCCCCCCTGCCGCCGCGCGCGCTGCCGCCGGCCGGCGCCGCCGCCACCACCTCCGACCCGGTGCAGCCCCCCGCGGTCGTGCAGCCCCCGGCCGGCAACTTCGCGCCGGGGCCGCCGCCCGCGATGCCGGCGGGCGCGGTGTCGCCGGTCGCGCCGTCGGCCGTCGCCCCCCCGACCGGCTCGCAGTGAGTACAATGGCGCATCGCGTGACCGACGCGTCACGCCGTGCACGCCACGGTTGAACCCAGTGAACCTCCCGCCCCCCCGCAAGTCGTTCCGCGAGACGCAGTTCGAGCTGCGCGAGGAGGCGATCCTCGACGCGACCAACCGCCTCCTCGGCGACAAGGGCTACGAGGCGATGTCGATGGACGACATCGCGACCGAGGTCGGGATCGCCAAGGGCAGCCTCTACAAGCACTTCGAGTCGAAGGAGGCGCTGGCCGGCGCGGTGATGGTCCGCCTGCTCGAGCAGACGCGCGCCGCGCTCGCCGCGATCCCGTCCGACCGGCCCGCGATCGAGCGGCTCGAGGCGCTGCTGCGCTGGACCCTGTCGCAGCGGCTGTCGGGCAGCGTGCCGCACCTGCCCTCGACGAGCCCCGCGCTGCAGACCAGCCTGATGTCGAACCGCGAGTACATGGACAGCCTCATGACGCTGTCCGACGAGATCGGCGAGATGATCCAGCGCGCACGCGCCGAAGGTGCGATCCGCGCGTCGCTGCGCGACGAGTTCGTGCTCTACACCCTGTACGCCCGCACCTGCGACCCGACCCTCGAGTTCCTGAAGGCCGGCGGCGCGATGTCCGATGCCGAGATCGTCGAGCAGATGGTGTCGGCCTGCTTCCGCGGCATGGCCGCCTGAACCGACCGCCGCGATGCGTCAGTACCACGACCTGATGCGCCACGTGCTCGAGCACGGCACGCGCAAGTCCGACCGCACCGGCACCGGCACGCTGTCGGTGTTCGGCTGGCAGATGCGCTTCCCGCTCGCCGACGGCTTCCCGCTGGTGACGACCAAGAAGCTGCACCTGAAGTCGATTGTCCACGAGTTGCTGTGGTTCCTGTCCGGCTCGACCAACGTCGCCTACCTGAAGGCGAACGGCGTGTCGATCTGGGACGAGTGGGCCGACGCGGACGGCGAGCTCGGCCCGGTCTACGGCCACCAGTGGCGCTCGTGGCCCACGCCCGACGGCGGCCACGTCGACCAGATCGCCGACCTGATGAAGCGGCTGAAGGCCGACCCCGACTCCAGGCGGCTGATCGTGTCCGCATGGAACGTGGCCGAGCTCCCGAGGATGGCGCTCGCGCCGTGCCACGCACTCTTCCAGTTCTACGTGGCCGATGGCAGGCTGTCGTGCCAGCTCTACCAGCGCAGCGCCGACATCTTCCTGGGCGTGCCGTTCAACATCGCGTCGTACGCGCTCCTCACCGAGATGGTCGCGCAGCAGTGCGACCTCGCGCCCGGCGACTTCGTCTGGACCGGCGGCGACTGCCACCTCTACCTGAACCATCTCGAGCAGGCCCGCGAGCAGCTGTCGCGCGCGCCCTACCCGCTGCCGAGGCTGTCGCTGAAGCGCCGCCCGCCGTCGATCTTCGACTACGTCTACGACGACGTCGAGATCGTCGGCTACCAGGCCCACCCGCACATCAAGGCACCGGTCGCCGTCTGACCTCGAACCGGCCCGACGTTCAGCCGGGCGAGCGCGACGTGGCCGTCGACCGGGCGCACGCCGAACGGCCGCGACCGATCGTCGAGCATGCCGCGGCCGACCCCGCGCATGTCCGCCGCACCCGCCGCGCGCGGCGCGGCGACGGCGGTATGCTGCGCCCCGACGCCCCCGCGAAGGCCCCCATGGATCACCGACGCCCCCGCATCACCCTGATCGTCGCGCGGGCGCGCGACAGCGCGATCGGCCGAGGCAACGCGCTGCCGTGGCACCTGCCCGAGGACCTCCAGCACTTCAAGGCCACCACGCTCGGTCACCCGATCGTGATGGGCCGGCGCACCTTCGAGTCGATCGGCCGGCCGCTGCCTGGGCGACGGTCGATCGTCGTCACCCGGAATCCGGCCTGGGCCCACGACGGCTGCGAGCGCGCGGGCTCGCTCGACGAGGCGATCGCGCGCTGCGCCGGCTCGCCCGAGCTCTTCGTGGTCGGCGGCGGACAGCTCTACGCCGAGGCGATGCCCCGGGCCGACCGGCTGATCGTCACCGACGTCGCGATCGACGTCGAGGGCGACACATTCTTCCCGGCGATCGACCCGGCGCGGTGGGCCTGCACGCGCGACGAGCCCCGCACCAGCCGCACCGGCCTCGGGTTCGCGATCCGCACCTTCGAGCGGATCGGGGACACCCCCGGAAACGCGGCGGCTGCGTGATACAGTCCGCGCACGCCGCGCCGGCGCCCTCCGGCGGCGCGAGTACACCCGAGGAGAATCCGTCGATGAGCACGATCAAGCAGCTGCTCGGCGCCGCCGCCATCGCGGCGTCGCTGGCGATGGGCAGCGCGCACGCGCAGCAGGCGCTGCGCTGGGCCGCCCAGAACGACATCCTGACGCTGGACCCGCACTCGCAGAACCACGCGACGACCAACGCGATCCTGATGCATTCGTACGAGGGCCTGACCCGGTACGGCAAGGACTACTCGATCGAGCCGGCCCTCGCCACCAGCTGGCAGCAGCTCGGCCCGACGCAGTGGCGCTTCAACCTGCGCAAGGGCGTGACTTTCCACGACGGCTCGCCCTTCACCGCCGACGACGTGGTCTTCTCGTTCGAGCGCATCCGGCAGCCTCAGGGCACGATGCAGATCTACGTGACCGGGATCAAGGAGGTGAAGAAGGTCGACGACCACACCGTCGAACTGATCCTCGAGGCACCCCAGCCGATCCTGCTGCGCAACATCATCGACTTCCGGATCATGAGCCGGGGCTGGTCGGTGAAGAACAAGTCGGAGAAGGTGCAGGACTACAAGGCGCGCGAGGACACCTTCGCGTCGCGCAACGTCAACGGCACCGGCCCGTACATCATCAACGGCTGGTCGCCCGACCAGCGCATCGTGTTCTCGAACAACCCGAAGTGGTGGGGCAAGAAGGACGGCAACGTCGACCGTGTCGTCTACACCCCGGTCAAGGCCGACGCGACCCGCGTCGCCGCGCTGCTGTCGGGCGAGGTCGACCTGGTCACCGACCTGCCGACGCAGGACGTCGCGCGCCTGAAGCAGAACGCCAACCTCAAGGTGCTCGAAGGCCACGAGGTGCGGACGATCTTCATCGGGCTCGACCAGCACAACAACGAGCTGCAGTTCTCCGACGTCAAGGGCAAGAACCCATTCAAGGACGTGCGCGTGCGCCGCGCGCTGAACATGGCGGTCGACCGCCCGGCGATCCAGCGCACGATCATGCGCGGGCTGTCGATGCCGGCGAACATCATGGTCGCCCCGGGTGTCAACGGCTGGACGAAGGAGTTGGACGCCGTCAAGGGCGCCGACGTCGAGGGCGCGAAGAAGCTGCTCGCCGAGGCCGGCTACCCGAACGGCTTCGAGTTCACGCTCGACTGCCCGAACAACCGCTACGTGAACGACGAGGAGATCTGCCAGGCGATCGTCGGCATGTGGGCGCGCGCGGGCGTGAAGGTGAAGCTCAACGCGATGCCCTTCGCGACCTTCATCCCGAAGATCCAGAAGTTCGAGTCGAGCGCGTACCTGCTCGGCTGGGGCGTGGCGACCTTCGACGCGCTGTACTCGCTGCAGTCGCTGGTGCGCACCCGGACGACGGGCGCCGACGGCAACTTCAACCTCGGCCGGATCAGCGATCCGAAGCTCGATGCGATCATCGACGCGAGCAAGACCGAGATCGACGTGAAGAAGCGTGACGCGCTGCTGCGCGAGGGGCTGCAGATGACCGCCGACAACGCCTACTACATCCCCATCCACCACCAGGTGCGGCCGTGGGCGATGAAGAAGAACGTGACGACGATCCACCGTTCGGACGACCGTCCGGAGGCGCGCTTCACCAGCATCGGCGGCAGCTGACGGGACGTGGCGGCGGTTGCGGCCGTCGCCGCCCGAGAAAGGACGAGGGCCCGCGCGAGCGGGCCCTTTCTGTTTGCTGCCCGCGGCGCAGGCCGCACGCTTCGCGCCGGGGCCGTCAGGCCGCCGCGACCAGGCGGTCGCGCACGAAGCGCCCGCCCTTCATCACCACCGGCATGCTCGCGCCCTGTCCCTGCAGCAGCGTCAGGTCGGCGATCGGATCGCCGTCGACGACGATGAGGTCGGCGAGCGCGCCGCGCGCGACGACGCCGAGCTCGCCCTCGCGACCGATCAGCCGCGCGTTGACCGAGGTCGCGCTCTGGATCACCTCGGTCGCGCTCATCGCGCCGAGCCGGATCGTGAACTCGTTGCTCTGGTCGTCGTGCATCGGCCCGAGCAGGTCGGTGCCGAAACCGATCGGCACGCCGGCGGCCTTCGCGATCCGCACGGACTCGATGCCCGCCGTCCGCACGCGCTCGAGCTTCGCGAGCATCACCTCGGGCCAACCGAGCTTCGCGCCTTCGCGGGCCAGCGAGTCGTAGGTGACCAGCGTCGGCACGAGCCACGCCCCGGCCTTCTTCATCTCGCGCGCCGCGGCCTCGTCGAGCAGGTTGCCGTGCTCGATCGAGCGCACGCCGGCCTGCATCGCGCGGATGATGGATCGCGGCGAGTACGCGTGCGCCATCACGTAGGTGTTCGCGGCCTCCGCCTCCTCGCAGATCGCGCGCAGTTCCTCCATCGAGTACTGCGTCCCGTCGATCGGGTCGGTCGGGCTCGAGACGCCGCCGCCGGCCATCACCTTGATCTGGTGCGAGCCGGTGCGGATCTGCTCGCGCGCCGCGCGCCGCACCTCGCCGACGCCGTCGGCGATCTTCCCGAGCATGCCGAGCCCCGCGCACGAGCACAGGATGTTCTGCCGCACGCCGATCGGGCGCACGTCGCCGTGGCCGCCGGTCTGCGAGATGGCCTGGCCCGCGATCAGCAGCCGCGGGCCCCTGAAGTGCCCGCGCTCGATCGCCTCGACCAGTCCGTGGTCGGCACCGGCCGCATCGCGCACGGTGGTGAAGCCGCGCGCGAGCATGCCCTCCATGATGTCCTTCGACTGCGCCGCGATCAGCGAGGCCGGCGTCATCGCGAGCTTCAGGAAGTCGGGCACGGTCGAGGTGACGTGCACGTGCGCGTCGATCAGGCCGGGCAGCAGCGTGCGGCCCGCGAGGTCGACGACGCGCGCGTCGTCGACCTGCGTCTCGTCGAACAGCACGTCGACGATCCGCTCGCCCTCGACGACGACGGTGCCGTTCGGCCGCAGGCTCCCGGAGGCGCTGTCGAACACGGTGGCGCGGGTGAAGGCGATGCGGGTCATGGCGGCGTTCGGTCGAGCGGTGGCGGCGACGAGGATACGCCGCGCCCCGCGCCCGCGCGACCCGGCACGCGACGAAACGGACGGGGCCGTGCGCCGCGGGGTGCACGACCCACCGCTCAGCGGGCGGGCTCGACCGCGACGGCGAGGGCCTCGGTGAACGTGAGCTGCACCTCGTCGCCCGGCTTCAGGCCCCGGATGAACTCGCGCGCCTTCGAGTCGACGACCCGGACCTTGCGCGCCACGCCGTCCTGGCCGGTGATGTCGACGGTGTTGTTGACGGTGTCGACCGACACCACCCGCACCACGCCCTTCACCGACACTTCCGCGGAGCCGCCTGGACGCGCGCCCGCGGGGGCCCGGTCGGTGGTGACGTTCGGCGCGGTCGACGTGACGCCCGTGCCCGGCCGGACCACCTCGGCGGCCATCGCCTCGGTGTAGCGGACCGTCACGCGATCGCCGACCCTGATCTGCTCGAGGTTGCGCACCGACGGCCCGGCCTGCACGACCATCGGACGGCCGTCGGCACGCATCAGCCGCACGCGGCGGTTCGCGGTGTCGACCGACTCGACGGTGGCGGTGGACTGCACGGTATCCGACAGCTCGAGCGGCGCGGGCGCCTGGGCGCAGGCGGCGGCCAGCAGCGCCACGGCGGCGGCCGTGGACAGCCGCAGCGCGGCGGATGCGGTGAACGGGGTCATGGCGGTTCCCTTCGCTTGGGGGTGGACGATGGGCAGGCACGACACGCGACGCAGCATCCGGTCGATCGCCGGGTGTGCGGTCCGTGGTGCGCCCGCTCCGAAGATACGCGCCGCGCCGGTCCGCGCGCCGACCCGACCCGGGGCCCGACCGCGCGAAAGTCCCCGCGGGTCGGCAGGACGACGCTGCCGGTACGCGCCCGGCCCGACGACGGCGATCGGGGCGCGAAAGTCTGAGACAATGTGCTCGTCGCCGCGGCCGCGCCCATCGGCTCTCCGTTCGGGCCCGGCCCGTGTTCGAGACGAGCCCCCGTAGCTCAGTGGATAGAGCATCCCCCTCCTAAGGGGAGGGTCGCACGTTCGATTCGTGCCGGGGGCGCCAGCATCCATGCGGGTTTCCGGGCGATCGGCATCCTCCCTCCCGCTCCGTACGGAACCAGTACGGAACGACTGGAAAAAATGGTCCGTACGATCCGTTCCACCCACCGCTTGCTCTCGATCGCGAACCTCGCCAATGCCACTGCGGCGCGTTAGGCGCCGCTACAGCGGCCCGCTGACACCGTGGACGGTCTGCTGGTCCGAGGCCGGCGCGCACGCCACCGCCAGATGAACGAAGGGCCGCGATCAGCGGCCCTTCTCGCTTTAGCAGCTACCCGCGCAGCGGGAATGGGGGAGGCTTTTCAATTTCGAGGAGCAAGGCGCTTCACATAGTCGTCCACGGACTCAATCGACGCCAAATCAACAGTCAAGCCTTGGCGCTTCGCCCGCTCTTGCGCCACAACCCCGAGGGCATCCAGTTCTTCGCTTGTGATCCAGTGAACACCAACGTCTTTGCCAAACCTGTCGGTGGGCTGTAGGCGCTCAGCGGGCACGCGCAGAACGCGGGCAACCTCATGCCAAACATCAATCACCGCCGCCTTGCTGAGCCCACTGGCCGCATAGAAACGTTGATATATCTCGTCATCACTGAGCGCTTCGCGCGTATCCAATGTCGACAGAGACTTTCTCGCTTTTCTCGATCTGATCACAAAGCCTAGGGCGGCTAAAGCAACGGCACCAATCACGGCAATCCACATGCTCATGGCCACCTCTCAGTGCGCGCACTTGTTGTTGGCACACGAAGCGGCGCAATAGCCCTCCATGCCGAACAAGTAGACGCCGTATCCAATCCATACGGGAGAAGCAAGGCGACCAAGACCGCGCGCGGCACCACCCAAAGTTCCGGCACCACCGCCACCCAGCGCATGGGCCGTAGCACTTGGAACGGTGGTCATGGGGCTTGCGCCGCCTAACCCGCGCGGCAGCCCAACCCACGATTTCGGGAATGTGCCACCAATAGCAGTCAGTCCAATCTTCGACTCGTCATTGAGCGGGTCGTATGCACGGATGCACTGCGCCATGCAGTCAAGGAAGGGCTGCTTGCAGTCATCACCATCACACTGCTGCCCTTGAGACCCACCATTTCCCGTACCGCTACCAGAACCACTTGGTGAGAGCCCGAGCGGATCGGTTTTCGTCGTGGGCGACCCGTCCGCGTATGCGTAGGTATTAATTCCTCCCGCGAGCCCAATCGGATCCGACTGCACATACCTACCGATCCTTGGATCGTAGTCCCTGAAGTAGTTGTAGTGGAGGTTGGACTCGACGTCGTAGAACTGCCCGGGGAAGCGCGGGTTGTAGGTGAACGCTCCGATGCTGGCCGGGTTCTGATTCGGCGCCGAGGTGCCGAACGGATCGGCCTGATCCCACCGCCAGCGCATGCGGTTGTCGGAGGCCTGGGTGATCACCCGCGGCGTGTCGATATGATCGGCGTAGACGTAGTTGACCACGGTCGTGAACACCGCCGGTGACCCCGAGACCGTCTGGGTGAGCACCGCCACGGGCGTATCACCGAGATAGACGGTCTCCTGTCGCACCCGGGGCGTGGCGGTGAAGTCGTACTCGCCGATCAGCCGCCCGCCCTCGTCGTAGGTGTACAGGTGCGTGCCGGTGGGCACCAGGGCCGTGGGGCCCTGCTTGCTGACGCGCTGCCCGAGACCGTTGTACA
>JADCHE010000042.1 GCA_020248665.1 Burkholderiales bacterium
GGCCGCGGAGGTGACGACCGGCGCGTCGTCCGCGGCGCACGCCTCGGGCGCGCACGCGCGAGCGGCGCTCGCGTCGAAGATCTGGGCGCCTGCCGACCACGACGACGGCTGCGCACCGAAACCGGTGGCGTGCGGTCCCGATGCATCGACGACGGGGCCCGCGGCCGGCGCCGCCGCGGCGCCGGTCGCGACCCTGCAGCTCGTCGCGTCGTCCGAGGGCTCGTCGGTGGGCGCCGATGTCGTGCCGGGCGAGGTGCTGCGCTACCGGATGATCGTCGAGGTGCCCGAGGGCACGACGGCCGGGGCCGAGCTGAGGCTGCACCTGTCCCCTGGTCTGCGCTTCGTCGCCGACGGCACCACGACGGTCGCGTTCGTCGCCGACGGCGGCGGCATCGACTCGAGCGCGCTCGCCGGCGTTCGTCTCGACAAGGTCGGTGGCGGCGACGGCGTGCCCAGCGTCGCGTCGATCGTGCCGCGCGAGCGTCTGCCGGGCAGCGCGATCGTCGACTCGCATGGCGTGCCGGTGCCGGGCTGCACGGTGCTGCCGTCCGGCGAAGGGCCGCGGATCCTGCTCGGCGACCTCGAGAACCGCGACCGGGACTGCGGTGGCGAGTTCGTGGTCGTCGAGTTCGATGCGATCGTCGATAACGCGGCCGGTGCCGTGCGTGGCGACGCGCTGCCGGTGTCGTTCGCGTGGCATGCGGACGGCGGCGTGCGCGCGGTGTCCGATGCGGTGACGGTCGACGTCGGCGAGCCGTCGATCGTCGACCTCGACGTGCGCGTGGTGGAGGTCACCGGGACGCACGTGGTCTTCGAGGCGACGTTCGGCAACACCGGCGACCAGGTCGCGCACGACGTCCGGCTGGTCGATGCGTTCGACGGCCGGCAGGGGGTGTCGTTCGGCGGCGCGTGGACGGTGAGCGGGCTGCCGCCGGGTGCGATCAATGCGAGCACCGGCGACACGCTCGACCTGCGGCTGCCCGCGCTCGCGCCGGGCGAGTCGGTGACCGTGCGCTACGACGGGTGCCTCGGCGCCGCGGGCGCGCCGGTCGCGGCGCGTGACGTCACCGTCACCTACACGTCGCTGTCGGCGTGCGGCGGCGAGCTCACCGTGCCCGCGGACGGCGGCGTCGCGACCTCGACGACGACCGGCGAGCGCACCGGCGACACCGCCGACTACGGCGGTGTGGCGAACGTGTACCGCGACGTGGATCGGGTCGCGCTGTCGATGCTGAGCGGGACGCTGTGGAACGACACGCCCACCCCCGACGGTGCGATCGATGCCGGCGAGGCGCGGCTCGCCGGCGTGACGGTGACGCTCACGCTCGCGGGCGCCGACGGTGCGCTCGGCACGCGGGACGACGTCTCGCGTACGACGCCGACCGACGCGGACGGTCGCTACGCGTTCTCCGCGGTGCCCGCGGGCGCAGCGCGGATCGTCGCGCCGACGCCGCTCGCCGCTGCGGGCGGCGACGGCGGCGTGCTGCGCGCGCGCACGGACGCACGCGGCGAGCCGACCGACGCGACGATGGGCGTCGCGGTCGTCGAGGGCGTGTCGATCGACCGGCTCGACGTCGGCTACGTCCAGCAGAACCGTGCGCCGACGATCGCCACGCCGGGCGGCGAGCTCCGCGCGGTCGAGGACGTCCGCAGCGCGATCACCGGCGTGTCGATCGCCGACGCGGACGCGGTCGGCTCGGGCACGCTGTCGGTCACGCTCGGCGTGGACGCCGGGCGGCTCGACGTGACGGCGGCGCCCGGCGTCTCGGTCGTCGGCAACGGCACCGGGTCGCTCGCGCTCGCCGGCACGCTCGTCGGGCTCAACGCAACCCTCGGCACGCTCGGCTACACCGGGGCGCGCGACTTCTCCGGCTGCGACACGCTGTCGATCCGCGTCGACGACCGCGGCAACGTGGGCGACGCCGACGGCGACGGCCAGCCGCGCGAGCCGGTCGACGACGCGCTGACCGCGACGACCTCGATCGGCATCGCGGTCGAGCCGGTCGGCGACGCGCCGATCGCGCGACCCGACGCGCGGACGACCACGGAAGGCGTCGCGATCACCGACGGGCAGGCAGTCGTCGGCACGCCGAGTGGCGACACGGCGGACACCGACTCCGACGGCGATCGCTTGACGGTGGTCGGCGTCGCGCAGGGTACGGCCGCGGGGCCGGTGGCCGGCGGCGTCGGCACGTCGATCGTCACGCCGCTGGGCACGCTGACGCTGCAGCCCGACGGGCGCTACGGGTACGTACCCTCGGTCGACCTGCCCGAAGGCGGGATCGCGCGGGACGTGTTCAGCTACACGGTCGCCGACGGCTCGGGCGCGAGTTCGACGACGACGATCACGATCACGATCGTCGGCGTCGGCGCGGGCGGCTCGGTGTCGGCGGCGCCGGATGCACGGTCGACGACCGAGGACGCGCCGCCGATCGCGGGCAACGCGGTGGCCGGCGAGGGCGTCGCGGGCGGAGCGCCCGGGGACGTCCGCGACGTCGACGCACAGGGCGACCGGCTCACGGTCGTCGCGGTCGACGCGCTGCCTGCCTCGGGCGCGC
Organism: Burkholderiales bacterium; assembly: GCA_020248665.1. Classification (GTDB taxonomy): domain Bacteria; phylum Pseudomonadota; class Gammaproteobacteria; order Burkholderiales; family Burkholderiaceae_E; genus UBA4615. The sequence goes on from JADCHE010000042.1 coordinate 2,559, forward strand.
CGCGCGCGGGTGCGGTCGGCGCACCGGTCGCCGGCACGTGGGGCACGCTGACGCTGGGCGCCGACGGTCGCTACACCTATGCGCTCGCGCCGGTCGCGCAGACGCTGGCGCAGGGACAGGTCGTCGTCGACCAGTTCCGCTATGCCGTCACCGATGGCACGTCGAGCGCGACGACCACGCTCACCGTGACGATCGTCGGCATCGACGACGCGCCGACCGCGGGCTCGTCGACGCAGGTCGTCGACCAACGCCAGCCGCCGGGCTCGAGCGGCGCGCCCGTCGTAGCGCCGCCGGTGGCCGATGTGGACGACTCGCTCGACACGCTGCGCGTGCGGGTCGACGCGCTCGAGCGGCCGCAGGCGGGCACGTTCCTGCGACCCGACGGCACGCCGCTCGCGCCGGGCGCCGCACTGACCGTCGATGCGCTGCAGCGGCTGACGTACCTGCCGGCATCCGACTACACCGCGCCGCTTCGCGTCGACGGCACGCTGCCTGGCAGCGCGCTGATGTTCACGGTCGTCGACCCGAACGGGGGCACCGCGCTGGGCCGCATCGACATTGCGCTGCGACCACCGACCGCGTCGTCGTCGACGTCGATCGACGCGCCGCCGTCTGGCGGCGGTACGTCGACCCCGGGCGGGCCGGTCGCTGGCGCGCCGGGAGATGGGGGAGCGAACGGCGGTCCTGGGGAGGGCACGAGCACGGGTGGTGGCACCGGCACCGGCACAGGCACCGGCACCGGCCTCGCCGGCCCGGGTCTGCCGCAACCGGCGCCGCCGCCATCCGACGCATCGTCCGGGCCCGTCGCCGTCGGACCGGGCGCAGCGCCGCCGGTCGTGCCCTCGACCGGCACGCCCTTGACGGGCACACCGGGCGGCCCGACCGGGACCGGAACGCCAGGCGTCGCGGTGCCGCCGGCCGACTCGTCGACCGCGCTCGTCGCCCCCGCTCCGGTCGTCGCCAGCGTCGCGCTGACCCGCTTCGGGCCGGTCGACTACGTGCCGCCCGCCGCTTTCCCGCCGTTCCCGCAGGGCCCGGCGGTCACTCTGCGTGCCGACCCGATCGAACCGCTGTCGCAGGAGCGCGTCGGCGACACGGTCCGCAGCGCCCGCGACACCTCGCTCGCAGAGTTCGCGCGGCTCGACGACGACTCGCGCCGGCTCGACCTCGATGCGGACGGGCTCCTGCCGTCGACCCGCGTCGACGGGTTCTTCGGCAACGAGCGTATCGGCCCGCTGCGCGAGGCTGCGATGCCCGGTGCCCCGGCCGCACCGGTCGCCGCCGCACCGGCCGCATCCGCCGCGCCCGACCCGGGTGCCGGCGCGAAGCCCGTGCCGCGCGCGTCCTCGACCGACGTCGTCGGCCGCGACGACGACTGCGTGCCGTTGCCCGTCGCCAAGCCGAAACCCAAGCCGGTGAAGCGCATCCTGCCCGACGGGTTGTCGAAGCCCTCGGGCTCGTTCACCGAACAGATCGACGTTCAGAAGAAGAAGTTCAAGCCGCCGGCCAAGGCCGTCCCGACAACGCCGCCCGCGCGGCAGTGCTGACCCGACACGAGATGCCTCACACGTTCTCCCTCGCTCCGTTCCGAGACCGACGAACCCGACTGTCCGCCGCGCTGGCCGCGGCCCTCGTGGCTGGCTGCGCGATCGCGCCGACGCCGACGACGGATGCGCAGGTGGGCAAGCGTGTGACGGACGACCGGGCGAAGATGTTCGCCGAGCAGGAGCCTGTGACGAAGCCGCTGGGGTACCCGGACGTTGCGGCGCGGGCGCTGAAGTACAACCTGGACTATCGCCTGAAGGCGATGGAGGGGACGCTGTCGCAGGGGCTGCTGGACGTCTCGCGCTGGGACATGTTCCCGAGGCTGCTGGCGAACGCGGGGTACGTGACGAGGAGCCCGGTGGATGCGTCGAGGACGTACCAGATCGAGTCGGGGGTGGAGAGCCTGACGCACCAGACCTCGAGCGAGAGGAACCGAGCGATCGCGAGCGCGGAATTGAGCTGGAACCTGCTGGACTTCGGGGTGTCTTACTACCGCGCGAGGCAGCAGGCGGACCAGGTGATGATCGCCGAGGAGAGGAAGCGCAAGGTGGTGCAGAACATCCTTGCGGACACGAGGAACGCGTACTGGCGGGCGCTGGGTGCGCAGCGCTTGAGTGGTCGGATCGATGCGCTGCTGGAGCGGAGCACGTCGGCGCTGGAGCGTGCGCGCGACATCGAGGCGCGGGGGCTGATGCCGCAGCCGCAGGTGCTGGCGTACCAGAGGGCGCTGCTGGATGCGATCGTGCTGCTGCAGTACCGGCGACAGGAGCTGGAACTGGCCAAGCAGGAGCTGGGTGCGCTGATGAACCTGCCGCCGGGCACGAGCTTCACGCTGGCCGACGAGCCGGATCCGGAGCTGCCCGCGGTATCTGCGGACATGAAGCGGCTGGAGGACGTGGCGCTATCGAGGCGCCCGGAGCTGAGGGAGGAGGACTACCGCGCGCGGATCACGGCCGACGAGGTGAGGCGAGCGATCGCCTCGGCGTTGCCCGGGGTGAGCTTCGACGTGGCGGTGAGGTACGACTCGAACCGGTTCCTGTACGACAACACGTGGACGGACGGGGGGATCCGGCTGTCGGCGAACCTGTTCAGGCTGGCGTCGATCCCGACCTTGATGCGTGCGAACGAGGCGCAGAAGCAGGTGGACGAGTCGAGGCGGATGGCGCAGGCGATGGCGGTGATGACGCAGCTGCGGGTGGCGTCGCTCAGGTACGGGCTGGCGCTGTCGGAGCTCAAGCAGGTGGCGCTGTCGGCGGATGTGGACCGGAGGCTGCTGAGCTACGCGAGGTCGGCGCAGAGCGCGCGGGTGGAGGGGGAGCTGGAGGTGATCCGCAACGAGGCGCGTGCGCTGCTGTCGGAGTACCAGCGGCACATCGCGTACGCGAACGCGCAGTCGGCGTGGGGGCGGATCTACAACTCGCTGGGCTACGACGTGGAGCCGCCGCCGCGCGAAGCGAGCCTCGCCGAGGTCGCCGCCGCCATCGACCGCTCGATGGCTCAGTGGCAGGGCATGACGTTCGCTCCGTCGCGCTCCGAGGCGCCTTCCGGCACGACGGTCGCGGCGCGCGCGCAATGAGCGGGCTCGGCTCGCGCGCCGCGCGGCGGGTCGGGGCGCTCGCGCTCGCCGCGGCCGCGATGACGGCGGCCTGGTCGTCCGCGCTCGCTCAGCAGGGTCCGGGCAGCGAACCCACGGCGGCGTCCGCGCCGATCCGCGTGCTGCTGATCCCGGCGCGCGAGACCACGGTCGTCTCGCAGATGGTCGGTCGCGTCGATCGACTCGGTGGCGACCTCGGCGCGACGGTGAAGGCCGGCGCGCCGCTGGTGGTGTTCGACTGCGGCGAGCTGAGGGCGCGCGAGGGCATCGCCGACGCCGAGCTTGACGCGGCCCGCCAGCAGCTCGAGACGAAGACGCAGCTGAAGTCGCTGAACGCCGCGGGCGAGACCGAGGTGCAGCTCGCCGCGACTGCGGTGAACCGCGCGCGCGCGCAGCTCGACCTGGCGAAGCACCAGGCCGCGCAGTGCCGTATCGACGCGCCGTTCGCCGGGCGCATCGTCAAGCTGCACGTCAAGCCCTTCCAGAGCGTGTCGGTCGGCCAGCCGCTCGTCGAGATGGTCGCCGCGGGGCCGCTCAAGCTCAGGCTCAACGCGCCATCGCGCTGGCTCGCGTGGATCAGGCCCGGCACGGCCTTCAGGATCCAGGTCGACGAGACCGGCCGCGCGTATGCGGCGACGGTGACCGCGATCAACGGGCGCGTCGACGCGGCGAGCCAGTCGGTGGAGGTGGAAGGCGCGGTCAAGGGGGCGTTCCCCGAACTGCTCGCGGGCATGAGCGGCACCGCGGTCTTCGAGGCGCCGCGTTGAGCGACGCGCGATGAACGCGCCGCAGCCGTTCGCCGACCCGACGCTCGCCGGCGTGCTGGTGCACGTCGAGGAGCGCGTGCGCGCGGCCGCCTCGCTCGCCACGCTGCGCTTCTCGATCGCCAACGAGACCCACGCGCTCGCGCCTTATCGGCAGGCCTTCGTGTGGACGCTCGAGGCCGGGCGCGCGCGACTCGACACGGTATCGGGGCTCGCGACGCCGGTCCCTGACGCGCCGTTCGCGCAGTGGCTCGACCGGCTGGGCCGCGAGCTCGCCGCGCGGCCCGCGCTCGACGGCGACCACGTCGGCGCCGCCGACATGCCGGACGCGCTTGCCGCCGACTGGGCCGAGTGGCTGCCCGAGTGGCTGTTGTGCTTCACCGTTGCGACGCCCGACGGCACGCGCGTTGCGCTGGTCGCGTTCGCGCTCGACGAGCCGGTGCCGGAGGAGGTGGCGCCCTGGTTCGCGAGGCTGCCCGCGGTGTGGGGCCACGCGTGGGGCGCGCTGCAGGGGCGCCGGCCGCCGCAGACCGCGTGGTCGATCGCGCGCCGCGCGCGCTGGGCGGTGCCGATCGCGCTCGTGCTGCTCGCGCTGGTGCCGGTGCGCACGTCGGTGCTCGCGCCGGCCGAGATCTCGCCACTGCAGGCGTTCGCGATCGCCGCGCCGCTCGACGGCGTGATCCGCGACGTGCACGTGGCGCCGAACCAGCAGGTGGCCGCGGGCACGCGGCTCTTCACGCTCGACGACACGACGCTGCGCAACCGCCGCGAGGTCGCCGCGCGCCAGCTCGCGACCGCGCGCGCCGACGCGCTCGCGGCGGCGCAGAAGGCGTTCGCCGACACGACCAGCCGCGCCGAGCTCGCCGCGCTCGAGGGGCGCGTCGCAGAGCGGCGGGCCGAGCTCGAGGGCATCGAGCAGCAGCTCGCGCGCATCGAGATCGTCGCGCCGCGCGCGGGGGTCCTGGCGTTCGGCGACGCGCTCGACCTGCAGGGCAAACCGGTGACGACGGGCGAGCGCGTCGCGCTGCTCGCCGACCCGAAGGACGCCGGCGTGCTGGTCTGGCTGCCGGTCGCCGACGCGATCTCGCTCGAGCGGGGCGCGGAGCTGCGCCTGTTCCTGCGCATCGCGCCGACCTCGCCGCTGCGCGCGCGCATCGAGCAGACCAGCTACCAGTCGACGCTGTCGCCCGACGGCGTCGCCTCGTACCGGCTGCGCGCGCGCTTCGAGGCGCTCGGGCCCGAGGACGCGGCGCGGGTGCGGATCGGGCTCGCCGGCACGGCGAAGCTGTACGGCGAGCGCGCGCCGCTCGGCTATGCGGCGCTGCGTAGGCCGCTCGCGGCGCTGCGCGAATGGACGGGATGGTGAGCGGCACGGGGCTGGGCGCCGCACGCGGGCCCGGCGGGCTCGCGGGCGTGGTGCCCGAGGCTGTGGCGCGACGACCCGCAGCGAACCGCTCGGGCCCGGGTCGCGCCGCGGCCCGCCGGCCCGCGTCGGTCCGGTCGGCGTCCTCGGCGAGCGTCGACCCCGTATCGCCCGCCGCGGCCCGCCTGCCCGCGCTGCGCGAGGACCTGCGGATCGCGCCGGCCTCGCCCGAGGCCGACGGCTCGCCGAGCTGGACGATCCACGACCCCGCCGGCCACC